>CAWWAI010000047.1:0-9551 GCA_963934885.1 uncultured Rickettsiaceae bacterium
GGTGGGTCAATAGTTGATTACAATAGTGGGTCAATAGTTGATTACATTTTACATCCTTTGAGCTAAGCCTTCAATTATAGCAGTTTTACCTACACCTGGCTCACCAATTAGGACTGGGTTGTTTTTAGAACGCCTGGAAAGTACTTGTATTGCTCTTCGTATTTCTTCATCACGGCCAATAATAGGGTCTATTTTGCCTTCAGCTGCTAGCTGGGTAACGTTTCTACCATATTTAAGCAGTGCGTCGTAGCTATTTTCTGCAGATTCATTATCAGCTATTTTGCCTTTACGCATAGTAGCTATTGCTGCTGATATTTTGTTAGGAGTAATATGTGCAGCCGATAGTATTTTACCAGCACTAGTGTTATCATAAGTAAGTGCTTCAAAGATTCTTTCTAGAGTTACAAAGCTATCTTTGTTGCTTTTTGCTAGAGATAAAGCTTTGTCTAGTATTTTAAGAGAATCAGAAGACATAGTAATTTGTCCACCTCCATTACTAACTTCTACGCGAACTATACGGTTTAAAGCATCCTTGCATTCAGAGATAATGTTAGTAATATCAGCATTAATGCTATTAATTAAATTTATAATTATATTGTTTTCGTCTTGCAACAAGGTAGATAAAAAATGTAAAGGCGTGATTTGTTGATGATTATTTTTAGCCGCAATCATTTGTGTAGAAGAAATTAAAGATTTAGATGCAGCTGTAAATTTTTCAATATTCATAATAATTCTCCACTCTTATGTAATTTGGTAACTTAGTATCAGTTTACAAACAATATATAAGATTTGATATAATTATATCAATATTGGTTATTATAAATTTTTGCTAATTTCATCAAAAAGTTTAAGGTTAGAGAGAGTTTTTTCTAATGTATCCATCCGTAACATACAAGGTCCATCACTAGGAGCATTGTTAGGGTCCTGGTGTACTTCCATGAATATTCCAGCTACACCAGCTGCAATTGCGCAGCGTGCAAGTAGTTCTACATATTGTCTTTGCCCACCGCTGGAATCACCAATACCACCTGGCTGTTGTACTGAATGTGTGGCATCAAAAAACACAGGTGCACCAGTTTCAGCCATTATAGATAGACCACGCATGTCAGAGATTAGAGTATTATATCCAAAGGAAGTTCCTCTATCAGTTAAGATAATACCCTTTGCCTTAAATTTAGTTAGTTTTTCATAAACATTTTTCATATCCCAAGGAGCAAGAAATTGTCCTTTTTTCACTTTGACAATCTTTCCAGTTTCTGCTGCGCTTCTAAGTAGATCGGTTTGCCTGCATAAAAATGCTGGAATTTGTAGTATGTCTACTACTTCACCAACTGGTTTGCAATGTTGTTCTGTATGTACATCAGTTAGGATAGGGCAGCCTATTGCTGATTTTACTTTGGCCAAAATTTCTAGACCTCTATCGAGCCCAGCGCCACGCTCAGCGCTTGCAGAAGTTCTATTAGCTTTATCAAATGATGATTTATATATAAAGGGAATATTTAATTTATCAGTAATTTTCTTAATATTTTCAGCTATAAATAATGCATGATCAAGCGTTTCAATTTGACAAGGACCCGCTACTAAAACGAAGGGTAAATTATTACTAATTGAAAGGTTTCCAACTTTTAACTTATCCATGAATTATATCTCCGAAATTATTTTGCCATTGGTAATGTTTCTTTTTCAGCCGAAGAGTCAATGCTATTTTGTTCAGAGCTTTTTTCTAGCTTGTTTGTTAAATTACTACGAGGCTGGGAAGATAGATTAGCTAAAACAAGTGCATTGCAAAAGAAGGTTATAGCTAATATTACAGTTGTTCTAGTAAGAAAACTTGCAACAGATCTACCACTTACTAAGCCTATATTACCGCCACCACCACCGCCTATACCGCTTAGACCATCGGTACTAGTTTTTTGTAGCAGAATAACTATAACTAATAATATTGCGATTATTAGGTGAATAAAAAGCAGAGTATTTATCATGCTAACATTATGTTTTTAGTTTAAAATTAAATTCAGTTCATCGTCATTTAATGAAGCGGACCCCAAAATAATTCCATTATTACCATTTATGGCTATAATTTCTTTGTAATTCTTTGAACTAACCGATCCACCATACACTAGCTGCGCATTTTTTGCAACAATACTTATATCTTCATTGGATTTAATGAATTCAAATATTTCTGAAATCTCTTCAATAGTTGGAACTAACCCAGAACCTATAGCCCAAAAAGGTTCATAAGCTATAATAAGGGATTGTATATTTTCTGGAATAGATTGGGTTATTTGTTCAGTAATAAATTCTTTATAATTATTATTTTTTCTAGCTTCTAAGGTTTCACCAATGCATATAATGGGGGTAATTTGGTTATTTATACAGTTTAAGGCTTTTTGTTTTATAGAATTACTGTGCTCGCCGATTGCATTTCTTCTTTCGCTATGACCAATAATTGCATAATTAATATTGCAGCTTTTTATCATTTCTGCAGAATATTCTCCAGTATATGCACCATAGCCATTAAAAGCACTAAGATCTTGCGCACAAAATTCGATGTTTTTAAAATTTTGTGTAAAATGCGCTAGATATGGTGCGGGAGGGGCTAATAAAAGCTGAGCAGAATAATTTCTACTATCAAGCTGTTTAGTTTTAGTGTATGCTTCTTTTAAAGTTAAATTCATTTTCCAGTTAGCAATAATGATCGGTTTCATAGGAAAAATCTCTTGCAGTAATTATATTACCTCATTATTTTAGGAACATCTACGTATTAAGTAAATAAGAAAAAACACTCATGTTAACAAAAATCAGAAAAGGTACCGATAATATTTTAGTAAAGATCATTCTAAGTCTTGTTGCATTTAGCTTTGTAGGAATTGGTGGTGCTGCTTTTATTGGAGGTAATAGCCAAGGTAACATGGTATTATTTGATAAAACAAATTCTATTTCTATGGAAGATTTTCAAATAGCCAAGGCTAGGGAAGTAGATGCATTACAACGTCAAAACAGCATTAACCTAACAGACGAAAATATAGCAGAGCTTGGTTTGGATAATTCGGTTTTGAGAAGATTGATTAATGAATCTATGATAAATTACCTAGCTAGTTATTATGATTTTGATGTTAGTGAAGAACTTGTTATTAAATTTGTAAGAAACTCTACGTTTTTTAAAAATGAAAATGGAGAATTTGATCTAAGTATATTTAAAAATGCATTTCATAATTCAAAAAATAGAGAAGATGAGTATTTAAAGTCGATAAAAAAACATTTGATTACTACTACTTTTTTGGACGTCTTCATGGATTCTTTTAATCCTCCTAAAGTGATGACCGAGAATATGGTAAATTATCTGGCTGAAACCAGAGTCGTTGATTTATTATCGATAGATTTGTCCTATAAACCAAGTAATTATAAATCTGCTCCGTTACAGTTAGAGCAATTAGAAGATTTTTATCAAAATAATCAAGAGTTATTTGTATTACCTGAGTTACGAAGTTTTGATTATATAAAAGCTGATCGTTCTTTTCTTGTAAGAAAACTTAAAATATCAGAATCTGATTTAGAGCAATTTTTTGAAGAAAATAAAGATGAATTCACGGAAAAAAATTATACTAAAGCTAAAAAACAAGTACGCGAAGCTTTAACTAGTGAAAAACTAGAAGAATTGACTAATGAGTTGGCAAAGAATTTTGAAGAAGATGTTTCAAGCGGTCTGACCTTGCAAGAAATTGCTCAGAAATATGAACTTAAAGTTTTATCTGTAAAAGATATATCATTAGCTGATATGAGTGCTAGTTCGGTGGAAGAAAATATAGAGCTAGCTGATAGTGTTTTTGAAATGATTGAAGGGGAGCTTTCATACCCTATTGAAGTTGCAGATAAGAATAATATATTCCTTATAAATTTAAAAAAGATAATACAATTAAGGCAGCAATCATTTGCCGAAGTTAAGAGCGATATTAAAAATATATTGGAAGAGAGAATGCTGGCAATCTTTAATGTAAAGAAACTTGAAGATGTTAATACAAGCTATGATCCTAAAAAAATTAATAGAGCTAGCTTGCAAGCACAGGGAATAAATATTTTGGTTAATCAATCTTTTACCAGAGCTGAATTGCCATCACAGGAAAAATTACCAGTTGAGTTGTTGAAGTCAATATTTACTACTGATAAAGATAAATCTACACCGCTTATTGGTGACACTAAAAAAGCTTATGTTGCTTATGTAAAGAGCGTTAATAATAGTAAGACAAAAATGGATTTAATAAGAAAAGAATCTGGGGATCATTTTTCTAATGTTATTAAAGAAGGCTTGTTTCAGGAGCTTATTACGTATTTAACTAAACAAAATAATATAAAAATTATTCAAAGTCCTACTGACTAAAGTAATCTTAAGTTGTTTTCTTTAATGATTTTCTTAAGAGTTAGGGGGTAAAACTTTATCTTATGGTTAGAATTTTCTTTACTTTAGGGCGTATTAATAATATTTTTTAACAGAATATAAAATTCATTAAATGACGTTTTATTTTGTTGGCAGTTATTAGTTAGCAGAAACCACAAGTTATTTTCATTAAAAAAATTGATGATAAGTATAAAAAAATTATTATTGGGTTTGTTGTGTTTGCTATCGTTTATGCAAGCAACGTATGCTGCTGCCCCTATACAAATAGAAGTGAAGGTTTTTGGTAAAGATGTGATTTTTGTTTTTTACAGAGATACTAACCAAATCATTGATTTAAACTTCAGCAAACAATCTGTTGTAGCTGAAATCAATATACCAATAGAATTTAAATTATTGAATCCAGAAAAATTTAATAATTATGCTACTAGCTTGCGATCTGACGCTAATAAGCAAAAAATTGTTTTTCAAGTAGATCAAGAGCTTGAATATCAGTCTGTGATTCACGGTGAAAAATTAGAAGCAATTAAATTTAGAGCAGCACAAAAACAAGAAGATAATGATTTATCAAAGATTAGCTCCGCAAAAAATGACCCTGGAACAATCAACTATAGCAAACAAAATCATGAGCATGTTTTATCTTTTAATGTAGATAATGATTACAGTAAAGTTGCTGCATTTTTTAGAGATAAATATATCTGGATAGTGTTTGACCAGAAAAAAATGTTTTCGTTTAAAGAAGGCGGAATTTTTAGTAAATTTGAAGTAGTACCAAGTGAAACTGGTACTGTTATGAGAATGCGTGTAAGTTCTGAATTTACTCAAGCAAAATCAGTGAAAACAAACTCTGGCTGGGATATTAAAGTTTCAGAATCAGAAGATAAAAATTGGCAAGCAAAAAATGTAGTTTTACCTGAGCCCCTTGTCTCAGAAGAAGGCTTTTTAATTCGTGGAAATTTTGCTAATAATGAGGTTATCTCCTTTGAGGACCCAGACCTTGGTGATGTTATTTCTGTTGTTCCAGTTGTCACTGGTGGTATCAGAGTTGCTACTCAAATAGATTCTGTAGAGTTTAGTTTACTGAAATCTATACAGGGTATTGCTGTAGTTTTATACAGTGATGATGTGATGGTAGAAAAAGGAGAAGATGCACTAAAAGTGGTTTCAGATACAGCTTTGCTTGAGGAAATTTTAGTTGAATCTGATGTTTTTCTAGAAAATATTAAAGAATATACTAAATTGCCTACAATATTGCCGTATTTAGATAAAAATTTAGATATTTTTAACTTCAACGAGCGTAAAAGCTTGCTTATTAGTGAAGCCTCAGCTGCAGAAGATGAGTTTATATTGTTTGAAAAGAACTTTAAGCTTGCTAAGTTTTTCTTCATTCATGGTTGGTATCAAGAATCACTAGATTCATTATTAATCGCCAAAAAATATGCTTACAAGGAATATCAAGGTAGCTTGCAGGCTAGGTTTTTAGAGGCCGTAAATAATACTATGATAGGCAATCTTGTAGACGCAAAGGAAGAATATGATAATTTGCTAAAATATAATGACATAAAGCATATAGCAGAGATTAATTTATGGAATAAATATAATGATTTCTCAATTGGATCTGTTCCAGATGGAATAGGTTTTATTGAAAACTTATCAAAGACAGTCAATTTATATTCTGATGATAAATATTGGCCATTAGTTTTTGCTGAAATTGAATTGGCGCTTTTGGCAAATGATTTGAAATTAACAGAACGTATCTTTCGTGAAGTTCGCACTCCACCAGAAGGATATTATTCTAATAGCCTAAAATTTTATCGTGCAAATTATTACAAGAAAAAAAATCAGCTAAATCTTGCTAAGCAATATTATAAAGAGTTAATATATCAATATTCAGATATGTTTAATAAAGTTAGAGCGGAGTTTGCGTTAGTAAAACTTAGAGTGGCTGAAGAAGAAATAAGTATTTCTGAAGCAATTGAGGTATTAAAGGGTCTAGGTTACAGCTGGAGAGGAGATCAGCTAGAATACGAAATATTAATGCAGTTAGCTAATTATTATCGTGATAATAAAGATATAATGAATGCATTAAGGAAATATCAATATATAAAACTTTCTTTTAATAATAAAGTAAGCAATTTCTATATTATATCTGAAATGGCTCACATTTTTAATAATGTATTTCTACCAGGTGGCTTGTGCGAAGAAATGGATGATTTTACGATTGTAGCATTATTCTATGAGTTCAAGGAGTTAAACCCAATCGGTGAAAAAGGGGATGATGTAATCCTATCTATTGCGCAACATTTAGTACGTTTAGATTTACTAGAAAATGCTTCAGATTTACTGCGTCATCAAGTTGATTACCGCCTTAAAGGCGAAAAACGGGTTATGAATGCTGATAATTTAGCAATTATTCTAATGATGGATAAGAAGCCAAGTGAATCAATATTTATCCTCGATAAGACCGACAAAGATAATTTCAACTTTAATGAGCACCAATACAGACTACGTTTAAAGGCAAAAGCTTTGATTCAGCTAGAAGAATATGAAAAAGCCTTGAATTATATTAAGGATGACATGTCAGAGGATGCAGAAATAATCAGAAGAGAAGCTATTTTTCAGGCTAAAAATTGGACAAAATATGCTGATTTAGTTAGGGCATCTTTTGATGATATCATATCTCAAGTTGGTAGTGACCCTGCTGCAGCGCAGGATATATTACGTTTAGCAATTTCTTATTACATGCTTGGTGTTCATGATCAATTAGTCGTTATTTCTAATGGTATTGGTGATGCTAATATAGTGTTAAAAAATACTGTTGATTTGCTAAGTGCAAGTTCTGGATCTATTGACTATAAAAACTTGGATAAAAGTTTGGAAATTGATCAGATGAAGACTTTATTAGATAAATATAAAAATCAATTTCTTGATAAATAAAGAAAAATAATGACTGGATTATTTGGTCGATTAAAAACTGCTTTAAGCAAAACATCTGGTAAGATCAGTAATGGTATTGAGCATTTATTTGTAAAGAAAAAGCTAGATAATGCCACTTTAGAAGAACTCAAAGATTTGCTATTATTTGCTGATGTAGGCACGCAAGTATCAGAAGATATAATCGCCTCACTACGTAAGCATAAATTCAATAAAGAAGTTACTTCAGAAGAAATCAAACAAGATCTATGCCAATTGATTGAACAAATTCTTCTTACTCAAAATCATGAATTTAAAATACGCCCTAATGGCTTGAATGTTGTACTTGTTTGTGGCGTGAATGGCAATGGAAAAACTACGACTATAGGAAAGATGGCTGCTTTATATGTTGCTGATGGAAAGAAAGTAGCCATTTCTGCATGTGATACTTTTCGAGCTGCTGCTGTCGATCAAATTGAAAAATGGGCTGATAGAGTAGGAGCTATATTATTTAAGGGAGCAGATAAGGCTGACCCTGCAAGTGTGGCTCATCAAGCTATATCGGAATCTATAAAACAAGAAATTGATGTATTATTTATTGATACAGCAGGTCGTCTCCATAATCATAAAAATTTAATGGAAGAGCTGGCAAAGATTATTAGGGTAATAAAAAAAGTTGATGAATCCGCTCCACATCATTGTTTGCTAGTTATTGATGGTACAACTGGTCAAAATGCTGCTATGCAGGTTGAGAAGTTCAATGCTATTGCAGGTATTTCAGGCTTAGTTATTACTAAGCTAGATGGAACTGCTAAAGCTGGTTCTGTTGTCGGTATTGTACAAAAATATGAACTCCCAGTTCATTTTATTGGAATTGGTGAAGCAGTTGATGATCTTAAAGCATTTTCTGTAAAAAACTTTGCCCGGGCTCTAGTTGGGCTTGAAAATGATAAATAATTATAGCGGGACAAATAATTATAGTGGCTTTGTTTTTTCTATTTTTTTAATCGCTTAACAGCTAGCAAGATTCATATCAACAAAATCACTAGTAGATATTCCTAGCGTTGCAAGAGCTTTGCTCCATTTTTCTTCAGATTTTCCTAAAAATATCAAATCGTGATTGGGTTCAGAAATAAGCCATAAATTATTTTCCAACTCAAATTCAAGTTGTCCTGCACTCCATCCGGTATATCCTATGATAAACATACTATTATGTGGCCCATCTCCATCGGCAATATCTTGTAAAATCTGCGAGTTAGAGCTTACTGCTATATTATTTTCTGTGGGATTAAATAAGATATTTTTATTATATTCTCCTGTATGTAAGAAAAATCCGCGTTCTACTTCAACAGGTCCTCCTAGATGAATATCAAGCCTTAGATCATCAGTATTAATTTTAGGGTCCATTTTTTTAAACAAAGTATTGGCTGAAGCGTTATTTATTGGGTGGTTAAAAATCAGCCCTACAGAACCTTCATCTGTGTGTTTAATTACATAAATCAATGATTTGTGAAATACGTTTCCTTGCATAGCAAAGGGGCTTGCTATGAGAATTTTACCAGTTAAGTTAGAAAAATCTTGTTTAATCATAAAATTTTATTTCCCAAAACTATTGTTACATCTTATATAGTCATGTCATCTTTATATTTCAAGGACCTAGTTTTAATGAACTGTCGAAGAATTATTACTATATTTATGTTATCGATTCTAATCGTATCACAAGCTCATGCGAATGCACATAAATTTGTACTAAATGTATATGATAACAGTAAATTACAATATAAGAGAAAGAATCCGAAATATTAGAGAATAAAAAAGGGACGAAAATAATTATTCACCCTAAGCCAAAGCCAGAGCACAGAATGGAAGAGGTAAATATTGAGATTCAACAGAAAGCGTAATAATTCGTTCTATTTGAGTATATTGCTTTTTCGCTTGGTATTTTTCCTCGGCTTCCTTAATGATTAAAAACTGACCCGCCAAAAGTACGATAGCTGCAAAAATAGAAAAAGATAATAATATTTCATGATAAACACCTAGTTAATTAGTTGGTACTAGGGGCTTAGAAAAGTCCTAAAAAACAACCCTCGATGCTTTCATGCCGAGGCACTTATAACAACGAACCCCTAGCATATAATAAAACTAGATATAATTTTTTAGAGTGTTTCTAAGCGCCGTTATAAAAATAATTAACAGATAAAAATAAGACTATCAAGTTAATATTTGAATAGTAGTAAAGATAATG
>CAWWAI010000048.1:0-9474 GCA_963934885.1 uncultured Rickettsiaceae bacterium
TTACTGATGTTTTTGCAGCTGGTGAACTGCCAATAGAAGGTATTAATGGTAAAAGACTTGCAACAGCAATAAAACAAACTGGCGCTAGGTCTGAGTTCGTTGCTGATCATAATAATATAGCGAAAATCATCATTTCAGTGGCGGCAAAAGGTGATGTAATTATATTGATGGGAGCTGGAACAATTACTAATTGGGCTAACAAATTACCAGAATTATTAAAGAGTGTTGATAGTAATAATCAGAATATCAATTATCATAATGATTAGAGGAGTATATAAATTAAACTATAATCTTGCGCATCTAACTTGGTTTAAAGTTGGAGGAGATGCTGATGTTTTATTCAAACCAGAAGATACTGAAGATTTATCAGCATTTCTAAAACAAAATGCGTCTATCTTACCCGTTACTGTAATTGGAGCAGGCTCGAATATTATTATTCGAGATAAGGGTGTTGAAGGCATAGTAGTTAAACTAGGGCGTAACTTCACTGATATAGAATTGCTTGCAGATGGGGTGTTATCTGTTGGGGCTGCTTGTTTAAATTTTAATTTAGCAAAATTTGTACAATCTCATTCGATTAAAGGCTTTGAATTTTTAGTTGGTATACCTGGAACTATTGGCGGAGGCGTTGCTATGAACGCGGGAGCTTATGGTAGTGAATTTAAAGATATAGTAATGTCTATACAAGCTTTAGATAAAGCTGGTAATGTGCATGATATAAGCTCAAAAGATATTGGTTTTACTTACAGAAATAATTCCTTGTCAAAAAATTTGATTATTACTAAGGTAATTTTTAAAGCCCAAGCAGGTGATAAAGCTAGTATAAAAGAGCGCATGAATGAAATTAATAAAAATAGATTAGCAACGCAGCCAATTACTGAAAAAACAGGTGGTAGTATATTTACTAATCCAGAGGGGCATAAGGCGTGGGAATTAATAGATGCAGCAGGTATGGCGAATAAAATAATTGGTGGGGCGTCTATATCTTCTAAACATTGTAATTTTATGATTAATAATGGTGATGCTACGGCAAGTGATATCGAAAAATTAGGGGGGTTGGTAAAAACAGCGGTAAAAAATCATTCAGGAATTGAGTTACAATGGGAAATAAAGCGAATAGGTAGAGATGAAAAATTTTAATACTGTATATATATCAGAATCAAAATTAGTTGATTGTATGCAAAAAGGTAATACAAAGCTAGCTGAGTATTTACAAAAAAATGGTCTTAATATATCTGAGTTTAAATTTGTTCCTATACTTAAGAAGAAGCATGTAGCAGTTATTGGCGCTGGTATGTCGGCAGAGCGTGAAATTTCTTTAATGTCATCAAGCGGAGTGGTAAACTCGTTGATTGAATTAGGATACCAAGTAACATTTATCGACATGGGGGCTGATATAGCGCAAGCAATAGCTATGATCAAGCCTGATATAGTGTATAATTCCCTGCATGGTACGTATGGTGAAGATGGTTGCCTTCCAGGTTTATTAAATATAATGAGAATACCGTATACTGGCTGTGGTGTAATGGCTTCAAGTATAGCTTTTAATAAGAAAGAATCAGCAAAAATCTTTCGTGCTAATGGAATAAAATTAGCAGATTCTGTGGAAGTGAAAAAAATAGATAATATTAAAACAGATCCTATTCCAAGACCCTATGTAATTAAACCATTAACACAAGGTTCAAGCATTGGTGTTGAAGTTGTTTTCGAAGGAGATGATTTCTCTTTTGCTGAGTATGATTTTCCTTATGGTAATATATTAGTAGAAGAATACCTTAAAGGACGTGAGCTGCAAGTAGCGGTATTAAACGGAAAAGCAATGGGTGTTCTAGAAATAAAACTATTAAAAGGAAAAATCTTTTATGATTATGAAGTTAAATATACAGAAGGTTTTGCAGAACATATATGTCCCGCGTTAATTCCTAAATCAATTTATAATAAAGCTTTAAATATTGCTGAGCAGGCCTGTAAAAATTTTGAATGTGATACTGGTATTATAAGAGTGGAATTTATTTATAATGAAGATGAGCAAGAAATATATATGCTAGAAATTAATACTCATCCAGGCATGACGACTATGTCAATTTGCCCTGAGATAGTAGGGCTACAAGGTATAAGTTATACTAGTTTAGTGGATTTGGTTCTAAAAAATGCAAAATTTGAAGGATGAAGAAAGCTAAGCAGCCAGTAAAAAAAAAGAATATATCTTTATATAGAAGATTAACAATATGCTACCAACGTTTTGTTTTTATACTAAAAATGTCTGTAATTCTATTACTGAGTCTATTTATATTCACTGATTTATTTAAAAATTTTAAAGAAAAAATTTGTGATGTTTTTTATCAAGAAACAGCAAAATATGGTTTTGTTTTACAAAATGTGATTATCGAGGGTAAAAAAAATGCTGAGTATAAAGATATTATAGATCTACTTGAGGCTGAACAAGGAGCGCCTATTTTTTCTATTAATATAAAAAAAGTAAAAGAGAGGCTTGAAAATCATATCTGGCTTAAAACAGCTATAGTTGTAAGACAATTACCATCTACAATATATATTGCTGTTACTGAGCGTACACCTATTGCTATTTGGCAGTTTAAACAAAAATTATATCTAGTAGATGCAGAAGGCAATCGTATTGTAAAACATCAAGGTCAAGAAGTTGGTGATTTGATTCAAGTAGTTGGACAGGATGCAAATATATATGCTCAAGGGCTGGTGATTGACTTAAATCGTTATCCAGCTCTTGCTGCAAAAGTAAAGTCAGCAGTGCGATATGGTCAGCGTCGTTGGAATTTAAATTTCGAACAAAATATTACTGTTAAAATGCCAGAAGATAATTTTAATGAAGCTTATGATTACTTATACGCTCTTAATAAAAACAAAAATTTATTTGATCAAGATTATAAGATGTTAGATTTAAGAGATTCTAAAAAATATTATTTAGAAAAAAATTAAATTTACTAAATATTTCTAGCTACCTAGTCTATTTAATATTTCTTCTCTGCTTAGTAATGGTAATAAATTTTTTAATTCTGGTCCACTCTCTTTGCCTGTTAATGCAAGTCGTAGCGGCATGAATAAATCTTTACCTTTTTTGCCGCTATTAGTGGCTATTAATTTTGTCCATTCTTTCCAGGTATTATCTGTTATATCTTGTGGTAGTGCTTTTGCAGCAATTGAAAGAAATTCAGGGTCTTGACCAGAAACTTTAGTTGGAGCATGACAGATCTGCCACCATTCTTTAATTTCTGATAGTTTCTTTAAATTAGGTCTTACTGCTAGCCAAAATTGTTCGTCTATTTGAGTTAAGTCGTTATTAATTAGATAATTATGTATGTCATTAAAATCATAAGCAAGGATTACTTTATGGTTTAGTAGCTCTAATTCTTCTGGCATATAGGTAGTAGGGCTTTTTGAATATATGCTAATGTCAAATTGCGATATTAGATTTTGTATATCCTTATACGCCTTAACTGGATTTGATGATCCAATTAGTGCTAAGAAGCTATTAATGGTCATGGCTTCTATGTTTTCTTCTCGTAGGTCTTCAATTGCAAAACCGCCTATACGTTTTGATATTTTATCTTCTTTTGATTTAACTAGGCTAAGATGTCCAAATTCAGGAGCTTTAGAACCCATTGCTTTAAACATTTGAATTTGAATAGCAGTATTACTAACATGGTCTTCGCCTCTAATTATATGTGAAATTTCAAATTCAATATCATCAATAATAGAGCACAGCATATAAGTCATGCTACCATCAGCGCGAATAATCACTGGATCACCAAGGTGATTGCCTTGATATTTTATCTCACCTTTAATTAGGTCGTTCCATTTTATTTCTGCATCATTGATTAAGAAGCGGTAATGTGGTGTGCGTCCTTGCTTTTCATACGCACTAATTTGTTCTTGTGTTAGTTTTAGAGCGGCTCTGTTATATATAGGTGGTTTGCCGCTAGAGAGTTGTAATTTGCGCTTAATTTCTAGCTCTTCTGGTGTTTCATAGCAAGGATACAACCTAGCTTTATTGATTAGATATGCTTTGGCTTGTTCGTATTTATCTCCGCGAGATAGTTGGTTAAATTCATCATCCCATGTTAGTCCTAGCCATTTTAGGTCGGCTAATATAGCATCTTTATATTCATTTTTACTGCGCAGCAAATCGGTATCGTCCATACGTAATATGAATTTACCACCATGTTTTTTTGCATATAGCCAATTAATTAAAGCGGTACGAATATTTCCTATATGCAGCTTACCAGTCGGTGATGGAGCAAATCTTGTGATTATTTTTGTCATGCTATATTATGATTAGTATTCTATTATAGTATTTTGAATAGATATACGCTATCATATATCTTTATAACCGGCAATAACCTTAGTAAAAATCGTGCTAAATAAAATATTTTCAAAATTATTTTATTAAAAATAATTTTTGGCACGCTTTATGCATATATAGCAATGTAACAACTTAAAATTTATTATTAGATAAGGAGAGTAAATATGACAGGATCAACAGTAACAATGTTTAGCAAAGCCAATGATACGCATGCTAATAATATAGGAGCAAAAGAATCTTGGGGGAACAAAAGACGTGAGAATTTATTTGTTAATTCCTTTGTGGGTGCAAAATCTGGCGGTATTTCGTATGTAAATAGTAAAACAAGATCAACAAATGATGTGCAAGGTGAGATTGTTAATACAGGTATAGTATCTGATATTGGTATTGAGGGCGCTGGTATGATGATTGTCTCTGATTCTCCTACTGGTAAACCAGTATATACAAGAAGAGGGGATTTTAGACAGGATCAATTGGGTTTTTGGAAAAATGGTGGTGATCAAATATTAAAAGCATGGAAATTAGATGGAGATGGTAACTTACCACAGAATTCTTCTTTGATGAGTAGTTTAGAAGCTGTTAATTTTGCTAATACTAAAAGTTCACCAGTGGCAACAAGTGTTATATCTATTGCTATGAATCTAAATGCAGATCAAGAGGCATTACGTGGTGCTGGTATTGATGCAACTCTAAATACTCATGGATTAAATAAAGCTACAGAAACAGATAGCATTTTATTACCAGAACCAGAAAAAGGTCTAACTTTAGGCGATTCATTCAAATTTGAAGCCCCCCCTGCTGGATTAGCAAAGACGGTGACTTTTGGAGGGTTAGTAGCTTGTAAAAAAGCTTTTGCGAAGAACCTTATATTAGGTGTAGCGAATCAGAATGATACTTTTACTTTTGGTAATATTGAAGGTGCATTGAAGTCTGGAGGATCAAAATTAACTATTACAGTTGATGGCAATTTATATACATTTACTGCCGTGCAAGGTGCAAATGATGCAAAGAAAAAAACATTTAGTTCAATTAAAGGTCTTGCCGAGGCAATTGATAAAGTTAGTTCTTTGAAGGCAAGAGTTGATGAGCATGGTAGATTATATGTTGCTCCAACAAATGCAGATAAGGCTTTAGCTTTTACTGAAAGTGGAAATAATGTTAATACAAGTATAATAACTAGCCTTGGTCTAACTGATTTAGATGCCTCAATTGCTGGTGTTAATCGTTTTAATAGTTTGGAAACTCTTAGAAATGTAGTAAATAAAGGACAAGATGTAAGTTCATTAAAAGCTACAATTGAAGGCAAAAGCGTTAAAATAACATCATTACTTGCGACTGGTGAGTTTAATATTTCCGGTAATTCTCTTGGTGTGCATAAAATTAATTCTGCGAAGTTGAATCCAACTGGAACAGAGAAGGACAGAGCTACTATATATATCCCTGCGCCATCACATGGTTTAAAGAAAGGTGATTTTATAAGAACAAGCGGTCCGTTGCATGTAAATGCTCCTGCTGGGACATATATGGTTGGTAAAGTAGATGATAACGGATTTACTATTAATTTAATAGTGAATAATTCGGATTTTCCTGAATTAGACGGTGCTGGTCCATTGGGAGTACCAGAAAATGCAACTTGGCAGAAAACTATGGGGCAGAAATTCGTAGAGAAGCGAGGTCAGATTATAACTGCTGATAATGATGATGATGCTATAACGATTACATCAAATGGACATGGTCTTGCAGATAATGATGTAATTTATGTTGATGGTGGAACATTGTGGGCAGATGAGAAGGATATAACCCTTCCTTCTGGTTACTATCATGTTACTATTAATGATGAGGATGAGTTTACCATAATGGCTACTCATGTAGAGGATTATAATCTTGACGCACCAGAATTTGTGGGTGATACATTTAATTTTAGAAAAATTGGTACTACTAATGGTGGTGGATTTGGTGGTGCTGCCCATACTTTCGACACTAAGGTTTTTGAAGCAGCTGGTGTTGCTGGCGATCGTGTTATTAGAACTTATATACCTAATCATACTTATACGACTGGCGATATGATTTCTTTTAAGGACTTACCACAACTTCAAGCAGTTGATGATATTCCTCTAGAGAATGGTAAGCAATATAAAATCACTAATTTTACTGCTGATACAGTAGAGTTTAAAGTATTTGATGCAAATGATGTTCAAGTAAATGGTGGTGGTGGTGGTTTGGCACCCGATATTAAGCTATTAGGCAATTTAAACCCAGATAATTTTGCAATTAACAACGCATCCCGTTTATTTAAATTTTTTGATATAAACCAAGAAAAATCTAATTATGAATCTACCTATAAGGCAGAGAATGAGGATAAAAACATAACATCAGGTAAATTTGCTAGTGATCAAGTTTTTTCACAGCCATTAACTGTTTATGATAGTTTAGGTTCGTCTTATACTTTATTGTTAAATTTCGCAAAATTGGCAAATAATAAATGGGCTGTTGAAGTTGCTGCGCAGAAAGATAAAGATGGAATTTTTGATATAAAGAATTTATCAACAAATAATGGTGTAATTAGAGCTGGTGTAATAGAGTTTGATGAGAATGGTTCCATTATAACACCTGTAACTGGGTTTGATACCGAGTTAGAGGTGCAGCGTACTAATGGTAGCGCAGTTAGCAAGATAAAGATTGATTGGGAAAATGCACTTAGCGAAATTAAGTCAGGTACTGTAACTCAAAATAAAAGTCCAAATAACGTTGAAATAGTACAAAAAAATGGTAAAGCTGCTGGTAATTTGACTAAGCTTGAAGTATCTCCGGATGGTTTTATTATGGGAATTTTTGATAGTGGTGAGACTCGTAAGCTTTATAAAGTTCCATTGGCTACATTTGCTAACGTTAATGGTTTGGTAGCAGGTGCTAATGGCGTGTTTGAAACTAGTAGAGAATCTGGTGATGCTTTATTAAAATCTGCTGGTATTGGTGGTGCTGGTAACATCCTTGGAGGCGTATTGGAAGCGTCGAATACAGATAGTACTACTGAATTAATAGCCGTTCAGGAGCTAAGTAACACAATCCGTGCTAATGCAAGGGTAGCTTCTACCGAGTTTAAAAACATACAAACTATTTTAAGTGAACTAAATAACTAAACTTAAAACTAATTATTTAAAAGGGTTCATAGGTATTTTCTTTGAGCCCTTTTTTTTATGAGGTTAACATTAAACTATCAGTTTTTCTGTTGCTAAAAATTGCCAATTATACTAGAATATTGTTAATATTTTAATAAAAAAGAATTTTATTATGACACAAGTTAATGAAGAATTATTAAAGCAACTAGAAACCGCGCAACAAGAATCATTTAAGTACATAGCCTTTAGTGGTGGTGGAGCAAAGGGTAATATTTACTCTGGAGTTCACGAAACTCTTAAAACATCTGGCGTACTAGATGGCGTTGAAGAAGTAGCTGGTAGTTCTGCAGGCGCAATTACTGCAGCAGTTGTTGCAAGTGGTATTACTGAAGAGGATTTTCAAAAACTTGGTCAGAATACTAATTTTAAAAATCTCCTAGGTGAGGGGACAGATGTACCTATAGCTGGCATTAAAATCAATGCTGGAGGTGAGCCGTTAGAAGATCTAATTCGTAAGTCCGTTAGTAAGAATGTAACTGATTATTTTAAAAATACTGATATATTAGAAGTGTGTGATACTAGGTTGCAAGAAATTAATAATGAATTAACGGCGATTAAAGGCAATGATGATCAGGAATCTTTGGATCGTACTGTGTTATTAGAAAAACAACAAGTAGGATTGCAATCAATTTCTGATGGTGGCGGGGCTAAACTAAACGAGATGAATAAACGCGTGCAAGAAACAGGGAAGGTTACTTTTGGTGACCTAGACGTTTTGCATAATCTTGATCCCATAAAGTTTAAAGGATTAATTATTACCGCAACTAATAATAAAACTGGTGAGTTAATGCTTTTTAATGCCAAAGACACACCTAATGTAGAAATTGCCAAAGCTGCGCACGCTTCTTCTTCTATACCTTATGTATTTAAACCAGTTACAATAGACGGAGTTGAATATGCCGATGGAGGTTGCTACGATAATATTCCACTAAAATATTTTAATAAACAGGATTCTAAAAACGACATAGAGAATATATCAGATTCGCCAGATAAAATTCAGGAGGCAAAAAAACAAGGTAGGAGTCTTGCTTTGGCCTTTAGTTCGTCAGGTGATATGGGTACAGACTTAAATACAGCAATTTATAGTGGAAAGTCTAATATTACTGATGGCTTCATGTCTAGAGTTATTACATCTATGCTTAAAATTGCACAGAGTATGGGGTTTGCTAAATCACTTACAGATCATGTCAAGAACAATGAAAATACTTACCAAAAAGTACGTGATAATGCACTAGATACAATAGGTTTAGATACTAAAGATGTTGGCACATTATCGTTCGACGGCGCGCAAGAAAAAGCTGGTTATTTGCATGTTAAGGGCAGTTTGCAAACAGCACGTCATTTTGAAAATCATGATATAGGTACTAATCAAGATCCTAATCTTGTAAATAAAGAATTTATGTTACAAGTATATGAAGATTCTCATGTACAGAAAGGAACTCTTGAATCATGGAAAGATAAAATTTTTGGTGAAAAAGAAGTAAAACAAAATTTAGAACCTCTATTAGATTTATGTAAAGCAGATTCTTGGAAAGGCAAAAATTCACAGGAAATGCTTGCTTCTTTTGTTGAAAAAGCTGCAACTACTAGTAATGGTAAGATAGCAAATAATACCCAAGCCATGGATAAGTTAATTAAAACTATTAATAGCCAAAATACTCCAGATTCTGTTAAAATGCAGTTTGCTCAATTAGCTAAAGTAGAAATTACAGGAAAAGTTGTAGATTTAAAATTGAAGCCATCTGATTTTGATCCATTGCTTAATGCGCAGAAATCACAACAAAAAGATAATGTGAATAAATCAAAAAATAGTGTTAAAGATATAATAAAAAATGGTAAAGCAGCATCTATGGAAGTTAAAATCAAGCAAGAAATTAGAAAAGATTCTAGAACAATAGGGGGCTGATTATCTTAAATATAAATTACTTGATCCGATTTAATGTTCCATTCCTCTGG
>CAWWAI010000049.1:0-9241 GCA_963934885.1 uncultured Rickettsiaceae bacterium
TATAACCCATATTTAGATTGATTGCTACACCCCAGGAAATACGGAAGAGCCATGAATAATTACCCTTCATTTAAGAATGTTTGACTTTATAATACAAAGAGAGTATTTTTCCTATAAGAAAATAATCTATTAAAAAATAAATTGAAGCTATAATATGAGCAAAAAGCAAAAATATCCATTAATGCAAAAGGCAACTGCTGTATGGTTGGTGGACAATACACAGCTAACCTTTAAGCAAATAGCTATTTTTTGTGGTCTACACGAACTTGAAGTTAAAGGTATTGGTGATGGCGAAGTGGCAGTAGGTATCATGGGAGTTGATCCAATAATTACTGGACAATTAGAGAAAGACGAATTAGAGCGTTGCTCAAATGACCCGCAAGCTCAATTAAAGTTAAAACTAAGTGCAGCTTACGAGGCAGTTACTAAAGGCAAAAAAAGAGCCAACTATACTCCGATCGCCAGACGCCAAGATAAACCAGATGCAATCTATTGGTTATTAAAAAACTTTCCTGATATTAAAGATTCAACCATAATAAAGTTAATTGGTACAACCAAATCTACTATTGATGCCATTCGTGATCGCTCTCACTGGAACATGTCTAATATTCGTCAACGTGACCCCGTATTACTAGGAATCTGCAGTCAAGTTGATCTTGATCGTACTATTGAAAAGGCACGCTTAAATAATACTGAAGAAGAAACTAAAAAAGTAGAGTAAATAAAGGCTATTTGATATACAGATAGCCTTTCACGCTAATGTTACTTAAATATACCTTGCAATAACTTCTATAAATATATCTCCATATTTATTTAATTTATTACTACCAACACCACTTATTTCCTGAAGAGAATCGTGTGATATTGGTTTCATTAACGTCATTTCCTGAAGAGTTTTATCATGAAAAATAACATAGGGTGGGACATTATTCAGCTTAGCTAAGTCTGCTCTTCTTGCTTTTAGTGCTTCATATAATGATGTATCCACTTTACTTGTAAATTCAACTGATATTTTGGCTTTTTGTTTAGTGCTCTTAGTCTTGCTTTCATATTTACATAGGGACAATTCATATTTATTTCGCAAAAATTCAATACCCTTAGTAGTAATATGCATCCCACCATGCCCCGTAATATCTACCATCAGTAAATTCTCTGCTACTAATTGACGAAAAATACTCTGCCATTCTTGTCGGCTATATTCAAGACCTACTGCAAAAGTTTTTATCTTATTATGCCCAAAAGCAACAACCCTTTCGGTTTCTTTGCCTAGTAAAACATCAATCAGATATGACACGCCAAAACGTTGTTCCGTACGATAAACACAAGAAATTGCTTTTTGGGCAGCAATAACTCCATCAAAAGTTTTAGGAGGATTTTGACAAACATCACAATTATTACACTCTGCCCCTTGATCACCAAAATACTCTAGTAAAATTTGCCTACGACAACGTGATGCCTCGCATAAACCAAGTAATGCATTTAATTTTTGATGCTCAATACGTTTTTGATTATCTGGTGCCGAGCCATTATTAATAAAGGTACGCTGCATGGCTGCATCACTCATTCCATAAATCATCAGTGCTTCGGATGGAAGACCATCACGTCCTGCTCTCCCAGTCTCTTGATAATATCCCTCAATATTTTTAGGAATAGTTATATGTACAACAAATCTTACATCTGGCTTATCTATACCCATACCAAATGCAATAGTTGCTACAATGATTATTCCTTCACCTTGCAAAAAGGTATCTTGATTTTTTGCCCGTACATCAGACCTCATACCAGAATGATATGGCAAAGCTTTGCAACCTTTTTCTACAAGAAATTCAGCAACTTCTTCACACATTTTTCGTGATAAACAATAAACAATTCCACTATTTTTCATGTGGTTTGCTTGGATAAATTTTAATAATTGTTGTTTTGGGTTATCTTTAGGAATAATTGAATAGTTAATATTAGGTCGATCAAAGCCAGCAATAAATGATTTACATTCAGTTAGTCTTAATTTTTCTATAATATCACGACGCGTCGCATCATCTGCAGTAGCAGTTAGAGCTATTCGTGGTACATCTGGATATTTATCAGCTAATATTCCAAGCTTTGTGTAATGTGGCCGAAAATCATGTCCCCACTGCGAAACGCAATGTGCCTCATCTATGGCAAATAAAGCAATTGGTAAATCAGCAATTAAAGCTTGGAAATCTTCAGTTAATAAGCGTTCTGGAGCAACATATAATAAGTCTAATTGATTATTTCTAATTTGCTCAATCGTTGCCCACACTGCATCTATAGATATACTAGAATTTATTGCAGCCGCCCTAACCCCAATTTGCTTTAATGCAACAACTTGATCGTGCATCAAAGCAATTAATGGTGATATAATAATCCCTACACCATTCTTAACCATGGCTGGAATCTGATAACATAAGGATTTACCACCACCAGTTGGCATCAAAACAAACGCATTACCGCCCGAATTAATCTGCTCAATAATAGCTTCTTGCTCCCCGCGGAACTCGCTATAACCATATATATTTTGTAAAATGGATAAAGAGGATTTTTCTCTTTTCATTAATAAAAATTCCTATTCTTCTGCAGCTTCCACACCTTTAACTTCAGGAACATAATGCTGCAGCATTGACTCTATGCCATTTTTTAGCGTAATAGATGAGCTCGGACAACCAGAACAAGAACCACGTAATTGCAAATAAACTATGCCATCCTCAAAACATTGATACACAATGTCGCCACCATCCATCGCTACTGAAGGACGCACTCTAGTTTCTATAATCTCAACAATCTGCTTTTCAATGTCAGACATACCGTCTGTATCAATTGTTTGAATCTTTTGTACTTCATCAAACACAGGCATACCTGCAACTAAATGGTCCATTATTACCATTAAAATCTCTGGCTTAATCAACTTCCAATCAGTATCTTCTGCTTTTGTTACAGTAATAAAGTCAGTACCATAAAATACCGCTTCTACACCATAAACATTAAAGATTTTTGCTGCTAGTTGGCTTTTATGTACAGCTTCTTCTGGCTTGTTAAAAAACACTGGACCAGTTGGGCTAACTTCACTACCAGGGAAAAATTTTAAAGCACTTGGATTTGGAGTATCTTCTGTTTGGATAAACATAATTTTAACCAGTATGATTAGATTTTAGTGGTACCCGCGGCCGGACTTGAACCGGCACGAGCTAAGCTCCGCAGATTTTAAGTCTACTATGTCTACCATTCCATCACGCGGGCACACTCAGCAATTTTTAGAGCAATTTTATTAAAAAGGCAAGCTTTTTTATCTACGTATTTAATAATAACAGCTAACTTAAACTATAGCTGTAAAACATCTTGCATCGAATATAATCCGAACTTTTTATTGGACAACCATTGTGTAGCAAATAAAGCTCCTTCAGCGAAAGCCAATCTAGATAAAGCTCTACAACCAATAGTAACCACTTCATTGTCGTCAGCAAATATCACTTCATTTTCTCCCAAAATACCACCGCCACGAATTGAAGAAAACCCTATTTCCCCAACTTGACGTAAACCTTTATTAGCACGATCAAATACAGCATTAGTTTTAAAGTCAATGCCTGATGCGTCGGCAATCTGTTGTCCGATCATTAAAGCCGTGCCCGATGGAGCATCTTTCTTGTGTCTATGATGCGCTTCAATAATCTCAACATCATATCCTTTTAGTATCCTTGCCGACTTAGCCGCCAACATTGCTACTAGATTTGCCCCTATACTGGTATTAGCTGCATATAATACAGCTACATGTTTAGATAACTCTTTAAGATAAGTAAAATGCTTATCTTCTAGACCAGTAGTACCTACCATAAGATTTGTTTTAGATAATATTGCAGCTTTTGTTAATTTCTCTAATATACTCGCATTAGAAAAATCTATTATAACATCTGAATCATTGCAAAACTCTGCTAAGTCACTATTTGTATACTCACTACTAAGAGTAGCTACTAATATAAATTTATCTCCTTTATCTTTAATTAACGCTTGTATAGCCCGTCCCATTCTACCATTTGCTCCACACAAACCTATTTTAATTACACTCATTGAATTTCCTTATAAGATTTAGCAAAATACAGCAAAGGAGATTTGCTCTGATTGATTTGTGTTCTGACAACTTCACCAACAAAAATCACATGATCACCACATTCAAATTGATTATATTTCTGACACTCAATAAAACATATAGCGCCAGAGATGAGTGGATTACCAAAAAGATTACTAAGCTCATGCTGAATATTCAAAAACTTATCAACTCCTTTATGGGCAAAATGTTTTGACGTACTAGCTTGGTCACTAGCTAATATATTAATCGCAAAATATTCTGCTTTATTAAATGCGTCAAAACTACCTGATTCTTTATTTAGGCAAAAAGATACAAGGGGAGGGGTCAACGAAACTGAAACAAAAGAATTAGCAGTGAATCCCCATAACTTCTTATCGTAACACGTGGAAATAACTGTTATCCCAGTTGGGAATTTACCAACTGCCTCTTTAAATTCCTCATTCCGCACCTAACAAACCCCATTTTTTAGATAAAGCCTCTATAGCACCTTTCCTTTTTAAAGATTCTATAGCGTGATCAATATTATTTTTCAAAGGTGAATCCTTTGGCAAAGCAATAGCAAATGATGAGACATGTTTCTTAACAGAAAAACTTGCAAGTTCTGGATTTTTTTCTATGAACTTCATAACTTGCGACTTTTCTATAATAATAGCATCTATTCTATTATTTTTTAATTCTTCAACAAGCATCAAATTATTTGATAAAGACTTAATGCTAAAATTATATTTTGATGACATATTATGTGCGATTAAAGACCATATAGTGCCAAGTTGCGCTCCTACTATTTTCTCTTTTAAATCCTTTTTAGAACTAAGTTTATCTTCTTCTCTATAAAGTATGGCAACCATTGCATCTGTATATGGTATAGAAAAATCTACTCTTGCTAGACGTTCTTGTGTAATTGACATAGCTGCAACCACCATATCCACATTATCACTAGCTAAAGCTGCAAGCAAACCATGAAATTCCATATTTTTAAATTCAACTTTTTTGCCTAAATGCCTGCCGATTTCAATCATTAGATCTATGTCAAAACCTACAATTTCACCATTATGCATATATTCATAGGGAGGATTATCAGCACTAGTTGCTACTAACCAAGTATCCTCATCTCTATTATCCGTACAAGCATTTAAAAAAAAAGATAATAATGTTATTAAAAGAATTTTTCCTTTACTCATATTACAAAAACTATTTTTAAGTTTATTAATTAATCTAATAATGATAATTACTAGTTATATACATATCAACGGGACTTACGAATAAATTCAATAAGCTCACTATACTCTAACGGCACATCTTTTTCAAAAGTTAATCTCTCATCAGTTTTTGGATGAATAAAACTTATATGAAAAGAATGCAATGCCTGGTGACCTATCGCTGTTAGTGAAGATTTTAGAGAATCAGGGCAACCATGAATTTTACGACTATTATTTCCATAAGTTTTGTCACCAACAATAGAATGCCTAATATGACTTAGATGCACCCTTATTTGGTGAGTTCTGCCTGTTTCCAACTTACATTCTATAATACTAAATAAACCACCGCATAAAATTTCTAGAGTTTTATAGTGAGTAATTGCAGTTTTTCCACCAAATTTCAATGTTGACATTTTTTTGCGATCTAAACGACTTCTTCCAATTGGTACATTAATTATCCCTTCCGTTGGTCTAATCATTCCCCAAATTAATGCTTTGTACCGGCGAATTAATTCTCTGGTTTCAATTTGTTTAGCTAAATGCACATGCGCCTGATTATTTTTTGCTACTACCATTAAACCAGATGTAGTTTTATCTAATCGATGCACAATACCTGGCCGATACTCACCACCAACATCAGACAAGCTATTAGTATGGTGCAACAACGCATTAACTAAAGTATCATTATGGCTACCAGCCCCAGGATGCACGGTCATATTTGCACTCTTATTTATTACAATAAGGTCATCATCTTCATAAACAATATCAAGAGGGATATCTGCAGGAAAAACTCCCGCTTGCACTTCTTCTATAATAATTATTTCTACTTCATCATTCTCCTTGACCTTAGATGATAAATTAGAAATAATCTGACCATTAAGGATAAGCTTATCATTTTTAATTGCTTTCTGAATTTGGCTACGTGATGATTCCAGACAAAGACTACTTAAAGCTTTATCTAACCTTGAACCATGCAAATTTTCTGGAATAGAATATTTATATTGAGTCATAAAAAAATAAATAATATTTATGGATAAGTTGCAGCAAAAATTAAACAATTTAAGATGGCTAAAATCTGTAGGAATAGAATATTATTGTTCTGAGAAAAAAGATAGTAAAAATTCACTAATTCAAACATTGAAAGAACTAAAAAGCAACGAGGCTAGAATAGAATCTCATATAACTAAACCAATAAAGTCGAAACTCGTAACAGTACAAGAGAAAAATATAGCCACTAATAATCCTGTTATAGACGAAGCACGTACTCTCGCAGACAAAGCGACTAATCTCACTGAGCTACGCTATCTTCTAGAAAATTTCAACGGCTGCGAATTAAAAGAATTTGCTACCAATACGGTATTTGCAGATGGAGTAACTAATGCTACTATATTGCTCCTGGGAGAAGCGCCAGGAGCCACCGAAGACGAGCAGGGTATTCCTTTTTGCGGTGAAAGCGGCATTATGCTTGATAGAATGTTAGAATCTATAAATATCAGCCGTAAAACCAATGCTTATATTACCAATACTGTTTTTTGGCGCCCTCCTGCTAATCGCCGCCCTACCAATGCAGAAATTGAAATTTGCAAACCTTTTGTAGAAAAACATATTGCTTTAATTAAACCAAAGCTTATTATTTTAGTTGGAAGCACAGCGGTTACCTCGCTATTTGGGAAAAACACTATCATTTCGGAGATTCGTCAAAATAACTACCCTTATATCAATAAATATCTATCTGAAGCTATTCCAACTACAGCTATTTTCCATCCTGCATACCTATTACGCCAGCCCACTCAGAAAAAAGTCACCTGGTATGATCTACTAAAAATACAAGATTTTTTAATCAATAAAAGCAATGAAGCTGCTATAAAAAATAATTAATTAAAAAAATCTTACAATATTCTTGTTTTGACTAAACATTATTGCCAAAATTCATGTAGTCTAAAATATTAAAGTACGAATTTAAAAAAATTAGGTTATATGATGATTGAAGAATTTGCTGAATTAAAAATAAACAATAAAACCTATAAATTGCCAATTAGAAAAGCTTCAATCGGACCAGATGTTATAGATGTAACAAAATTATACAATGAAACTGGTTATTTTACTTATGATCCTGGTTTTATGTCTACAGCATCTTGTACTTCAAAAATAACTTTTATTGACGGTGAAGAAGGTATTTTAAGGCATCGTGGATATGAAATCAAAGATCTTGCAAATAATAAAGATTTTTTAGAAGTTTCATATTTATTATTAAATGGTAATTTACCAAATAAAGCAACTTACCAATCCTTTAAAGAAAATATTTTATATCATTCGCTAGTTAACGAGCAGATTCGTAATATTTTTGGGGCATTTCGTCATTCTGCACATCCAATGGCTGTAATGCTTTCGGTTGTTGGCTCACTTTCAGCTTTTTATCACGACACTGTGGATATGAAAACGCAAGAAGGAAGAGAATTATGCGCCATTAAAATGATTGCTAAAATGCCAACTATTGCCGCAATGACCTATAAATATTCCATTGGACAAGCCTTTATTTACCCAGATGATGATCTTTCCTTTACTGCTAATTTTTTACATATGATGTTTGCACGACCAAATAAACAATATAAAGTAAACCCTATTCTTGCTAAAGCTCTAGATAAAATTTTTATCTTACATGCCGATCATGAACAAAACGCATCTACCTCAACTGTGCGTACTGCTGGGTCTTCTGGACCAAATCCTTTTACATGCGTGAGTGCTGGTATAGCCTCGCTATGGGGGCCAGCCCATGGAGGTGCCAATGAAGCTGTCATAAATATGTTAGCAAAAATAGGAACAGTAGAAAATATTCCCCAATATATAGAACGTGCAAAAGACAAAAATGATCCATTTAGATTAATGGGCTTTGGGCATCGTGTCTATAAAAACTACGATCCACGTGCTGCTGTGCTTAGGGAAACCTGCCAAGAAGTTCTCACTGAACTTGGACAATTAAAAGGTAATCCAATGCTAGATATCGCCATGGAACTAGAAAAAATAGCTCTAAATGATCAATATTTCATTGACCGTAAATTATACCCAAATGTTGATTTTTATTCAGGCATAATTTACCAAGCAATGGGCATTCCATCTCAAATGTTCACTGTATTATTTGCCCTAGCTAGAACCTCAGGATGGATAGCACAATGGAAAGAAATGTGGGAAGACCCAGAATTTAAGATTACACGCCCACGTCAATTATATATCGGCCCTATATCAAAAACATTATAGTATAATTAAATAACGCCTAATTCGACTAACAATACCTTATCTCCCTACCGTCTATTAGCGAGGGACTTAAGGCGACGCGGCAATATACCTTAAGACTTCAGAGAAATCCGTTAATGCAGATAGACTGCCGCGCTTAAACGCTCGCACAGTGACGGCGCAGCGGGGGGAATTACAACACACACGAACGACGACAACGACGCCCACGCGTGGGGGCGGGAGAATACTTACGCACGCTCAAGCTCCAAGTGACGGGAGAGGTGATGCTTCTCTACTACCTACCTCTTCATGTAAAAAAGACCTCGCACGAATTATCGTACGAGGTCTTTTTTTCTAGAAAATCCGCTTTAGAAATTCCATCCTCAATTAGTGCATAATCTAGATTTAGAAATTTACACGTAACCTTAAAGTACCTTGATGTCCAACACGCTTATCAGCAAGTTGTGCATCGTAGCTAGCGCCATATTCCATCATGCCATATTCGGCGTTTGCGCCTAGACCTAAATTATATGAAGCTCTAGCTGACTTGCTAGATTTAGCTGTAAGATTGGTACTACCAAGCTTGATAGAACTCTTTGAAGCTTTATTAATTAAATCGTAATTAATAAAACCATGCACTTCAGGAGTAACAGTCACACCATTCAAATCGAATGTTCCACCGCTTGCTCTTGCACCAACAACCACTTCAAAT
>CAWWAI010000050.1:0-8720 GCA_963934885.1 uncultured Rickettsiaceae bacterium
TAAGGGATTTAAAAAACTAAACCGACACTTTTGGGACTTCTTCCACTAGACCCCATACTCTGATATATCTAGACTTTCTACATTAATTGAAGAGTTTAATTTTAATAACTGATAATTTGATTTAAAATTCAGGTCTTTTAATAGTTTTTCCTTATAATGTTTAATAAAAAATTCTCTTGATGAAGAATAATATTGAAGCATCACAAAAGTTCGGCGCATCCCTTGAATAAAAGCAATCGTGCCAGCTAAAGAATCTTGCTTTCTTATATCTAATAAACCTATTAAACAAAATTTATATTTACTATTTTCTTTATGTTCAATAAACCAATTAGATTTAGCTTGTATATGCTCATCAATCTCTATTGCTTGTAACTCAATAATAAATTTTCTATATTCCTTGAGTATATATTCAGATTCTGTAATTATAGATTCTAAATATCTCATATCATCATAATGACCAAGTAATATATTGGTAACATATCCATTAAAAGTCTGTAACTTTCTAATGATAGCTACTTGTAATCCCAAAGCCATTTTTACCTTGCTTGAGTATTCTTCGAAATATTTTTTAATAAAATCTACATAAAGTGCCTTTAAATTAATTGTTATAATAGATCTTTCGTCTTCTGGAATATCAGGATTAGAATTATCTATTTCCTCTATATCTTCTAACCTATTTAACGCACTCTCACCTACAACAAAACTATTTAAAACATCATCTTCTCTAAAAACAGATTCAAGTTTAGCTTGTTGTAAAATTAAATATTCTAAATTTGACAAATCATCTTTAAACTCAAAAGCATTTATTCCTTTTAATGCTCTATCAAATTCTTGATCTATTTCGTCTTCACCATCTCTTTTATAATGACTATAACAATCAGCATATAATGGATCATGAATTTTACAAAGTTGGCTACTACCAGTTAAATATTTACAATCAAAACTTTCTATGTATTCTCTGTGTATTACATTAAATTCCGCTGTTTTTCGATCATGAATTTTACCATCACGTCTAACACGAAAATAGACCTTATCACTATCGTCACCATATAAACTAATCGCCTCCACTACCTTACCATCTCCACCAAGCCAATGCTGTGACCAACCCATAATCTTTAAATCTTGTGAATATGTAAAAGTTGCAAATGAACCATTATTTAAAATTGCAAAAATCATATTAAAAGGCGAGTTAACTGCCACAATCTGCTTTATCCCAGAGCTAAATAAATGTTCAGCATAGGTAGTAATGCAAGATACTTGATAACCACCTCTTTCTTGTGAATAATAAAGAGAATGAATTTTTTTATTGTCACCTTCGACAAAAAATATTGTCTTACCGCATATAACTGGTGGAACTACAGAAATAGACATATCAATGTCTTTATTGATATTAATAAACTCATCTTTTGTTCTATCGCCAGTTTTAAGTACATAAATCCCATCGGTTGTAGCTAATAATAATTCTTTAGCAAATGGTAATGACCATATTACATTATCAAACGTACTTGACGTAAAGACAGCCGAAAAGGCTGACATTGGATTACGAGCTTCCATTAGGGATTTATAAGCTAAGTTAAACTCATCCATAGAGCCCAAAGAACTTGCCCAAATCTCATGAATATTTGCTCTATTACCAAATGCCCATAATCTACCCTCGAATATGTTTAAGCTATTTGAATATAGAATTTTTAAATCCTTACCTTTGCTATTTGCATCCTCCAAAGCTTTATTAAGATTTTCTTTATCAACGCTTTTTAACCCTGAGTAAAATTTACTCTGATTTAATTCTGTATTATAAATTTTACCTTTTACTTTGAACTCTTCAAAAATAAAAAGCTGCCTACTTTGCTCTTCGTTCAATTCATTAGCATTCAATAAATCAAATTCTATAATTTTACTTGGATCAATCAAAAATCTCCATACGGGATATTTTATACCAAAACTTATATAAGCAATACCTTGATAAGCCGTATAAGAAAATTGATTAATATCTAAATCAATACCTATAATTCCGAGATTTATTGCTTTACCTTTGCCGTTAATTAACGCCTCAACTTTGGTCTTATTTTTTTCTAATCTAGTTAATATAACTAAAAATGACCACTCCCTTGAATGCATTATATTCATCATACATTTTGGCAAAGGTTGTTTGCCTTGAAATATATGAACATACTCTGTACCATGCCTTCTTGTGATTCCACCAGAAGGTAATATCATCCAGTTTATTAATTTTTTCACCCCATGCTGATAAATAGGCAAATCATTTCTACCTTCAATAGTCGGGGTTAGCTCACCTGCTGAAAAAGCATTCTTACTAGAATACACCCATTGTTCTTTTGACATCTAAGTGAACCTTGCTGAGTTAATTAGATGATAATCAAAGAAATGCAGTTTCTTTGCTTCTTCTATCTTCTGTAAATATTGCTTCTTCATTCCATCGGTAAATATACTATCAGAGTATAATGCATGCGATGCATTAGAGGCTAAATACAAACTACATAAAGTTATAAATATATTCGGTATATCTACATCAGTATTATTTTGCAACTCTTTTAATATCTTGTTTGAATAGTAAAAACCACTATCCAAGCTAGAGCCTTTAAAATATATTTTTTTCTTATCTACGTACCATTCTATATTAGACGGAGCTATAGTAATTACTTTGATACAATCACTAACTCCCACATTAGTGAACGCATCTATCTTTCCATCTTTTTGAGGAATTAATTCTACTGCATCTTTCCAAGTAATGGCTAAAAATACCTCTTCTATTGCGGACTGCACAAAGACATCGCAAATACGCTCCGCATTATCTAATTTAACACCAGCATTCTGTATGCTTTGCGTTGCTCCAAGTATCGCTAATGCTTGCTTTATTATTTTCTCTTGTATAAACATATTACTTACGTCTTGGCTTTTTTTACGCTCCGTCACATCCATGCCAGCAAAATCAGTTTCCCAGTCAGAGTTCTTCATAAAACCTCTTCTAAATCTTCATTAGCCTCTTCTAAATCATTTTCAGATATTTCAGAGGCTAAATCATTACCAATATTTTCTGCCACCAAAATTATTGGCGCAACTATTGGCGCATTATAGACTAAGCTAGGTTTTTTTTAGCAAGTTCCAATAATTCATTGCCATTATTATTAACAATACCTACGTTAGCAGAATAGGTTTCGTCTTGCCAAGCATGAGAAGAAGCTGGCAATATACTGGCTCTTTGTGTCCTTAGTACATTTCTAGGGGCGGTAGTGGAAGCTATAGGGTGTACCCAACCATTTTGAGTGGTATGATCTCTTCTAGTTGGCTCTAAACATTTAACTATTACAACCCCGCCTTCGGTAGCCCTTGCTGCTCCAAAAGATTCACTACGATATAATGATGGCGCATAGTGATATCTCTCTAATTCCTCTATTCTAGTAATATCAGAACCTTTTACCGTACCAAATCTTAAAGAACTTTCAGTAAAAGCAAAACAGTCTCTAATTGACTGAGAGCCAGCTGTAATTGCAGCAGCTGCATTAGCTCTTACTGGAGCTAAACCAGTTATTAATTCACTTTTAATGAACTCAAAACCCATAAATGTACTAATCTCGCCATTAACCAGCGACCGAACCGCATTATAATCGCTTGAGATAATTTTTTGATCTTGTAGTAAATCAGTGATTTGTTGTTCGCTACATACAAAATACATTTTCTCATCACTATTAAAAGTACCTTTGTTAAGTGCTTGTCTTGCCATGATTAATTTATCAACTGTAAGTCCAGCTGCTTTTACTCGTGCTGTACTTGTATGAGTTGCGGCTATACCATCACCATCGGCAGCATCGGAAATAGGTAGTAATAAGAATGTAGTATGATTATTGTCCGCAGCAGCTAAACCTACTAAAGAATTATCGTTATTTAATAATCCAAGCGGCACAACATTATTCCTATAATCAAAATATATAGGGCTAGTTCCATTAAGCCCACCGCCAACATTAGCTCCAATTGAGTTAATGATACAGCGATCTTTGGCTCTAGCCATTGACCTACCAGCTGCTAGGGGATATTTGTTGGTTGGATCAGAAATCAAATTAAGCTTGTCGTTTCTGTCCATAGTCTCAGCCCAGTACCACGCAGAGCAAGTAAGCTGACGCCTGCTAATACTAGACATGCTATATTCGGTAGCAGCTGGCATACCATAAGCACCCGGATATTGACCATAGCCAATAGGCGCACCGCCCAGAGCTTGAGTTCTTGTTCTTGGTCTAGCCTCGGAGCTCCCGAAAGTTTCAAACTGGATTATCTCAGTTTCTTGGCTTTCAGAAGTTACATATTTTAATAATTTTGATTTTTCTTGCGCTACTAATTCAATATTTTTAGCGAATTGATGTTTTAATCCTTCTTGTATTTCTAACATATAATATCATTATCCTCTTGATAAATTTGAAAATTAATTAAAATTTCCGCTTTATTCTTCAAGGTCTTAAATAATATATAGATTATCGCTTTAGCGGTCTAACAATAAGATTATCCATCAAATACAAATATACTAAATAGAGAAGTTCTTGTGTAGAGTTTTATCTACGCAGCTTGTAATTAATATTATTTGTTATAAGCAGTGGCATATAATTCATTCATCTTAACTATAGCGGCTGAATGACCTACATGCTTTTTATCCCTATATTCTAGCATAAACTTTGCATCAGATTCAAGTCTTTTTATTTCTTTTGTAGCTGAATTCTTATCATTAATTAACTGATCGGCTTTTCCCGAGATTAACATATCCTCTTTGTTGCTTTCTCCTACCTTTAAAAGTAAATCAATTAACACTGGCGCATAGTTCGACTCTTCAATCAAACCAACTAATTCATCGCTACCATGCTTTGCCATAGTTGCCTTTAAAATATTTAGCTTTTCTGCCACTTTGTCACCATGCTGCTCATTGAATTTAGTCATATTGCTAGCTCTATCCTTTTCTCTAGCTTCTGATACAGACTTATTAGTATTTTGTGCGTTCTGGACAATATGTTCTAAGATTTTCTGCCCTTGCCTTTTTGTTAAATTTCCTTTGTGGAATAAATCTTCATAGAGTGATAGAGTATCTTCATCAGCTAAATTATTTTTTAGAAGTTCCGCTTTTCTGTCATCTGCTATATATTTTTTATCCTCAGGCATTCCAAGTTTACTATATAGTTTTAACCATTCTTCGTCATTTGCCGTATCCGTTGGTAGAGATATTTTTTTATCCAAACTCTTCTCAAGTTCTATATAACTTTTAACCAAAGAATTGGTATCGCTGAATTTCTCTAAAGACTTTAAACCTCTTAAATCCTCTGGCAAGCTTTGTAACCAGTTACTTTGTGACGAGTTACTTTCCGTTTTACTTATTTCCTCTCCCTTATCGGTATTACTAGTTTCTGTCTTTCCTGCTCCACCACCACTAATAGCATCGGTTAAGTTTTCTATAGTAGTATTATCACTTATTTGCTCACTCATATTTATTCTCTATTCATTAGTTAATTTTAAATGGTTTTTGCCAGTCACTACTTTCTGTCCAGTGGTTTTTTCTAACTCTATTCTAGCATTTTTAGCAATATTACCACCTATCTTTGCAGCTTTCTTATTCTCTTTCATTCCAGTAGCATCAACATTTTCTGCAACTTTACGTGTTGATAATTCGGCAAGAGCTGTAAATATTAATTCAGCATTACTCATATGATCACGTAAATTTTGATGTTGTAAGCCTTTTAAATCCTTATGCTCTTTTATATTGATTTGCGCCCATTCTTCATGAATAATATTGGTTAATATCGCATATTCTTTACCTTCTTTGATATCATGATTCTTCCAGTAATCAGTTAATTTATTACGAGTTTCTTGTCCCATCATGCGCTGTTGTATCCATTGTGCGCTACGCCCATGTTTTTGCCAATTCTCTCTTGCTCTATTTATTGATCTTTCAGGGTCATTGATTTCTTGTACGCGCTCATAACCAACTTTTGCTAGCCATTGTTTGAATGGCTCTGCATTAGGTGAGGGTATTGATTGAATAATACGAAATAATGACTCGGTATTAGCGCAATCAGTTATACGCATCTTGCCATCAGGGGCTTTGAGTTTGAAACCGTGACAAAATGTCACGACTTCACTCCCTTCTTTTTTTAAACGCTGCTTTAATTTTCTCCAATAGGCAGCAGGATTAGTGCTATCAGTTAATGCCCCAGCAATATCTATTACCGAAAAAAACCAATTATTACTTTTTTTGTCATATTTTCTACGGATATTATAATCTTTAAAACTTATTATGTTTAAATCATCACTCATATTTATTCTCAATTATTTTATATTAAACGGATCGTAATCTTGTGTTTGTAGCTCTTGCTTAGCTCTGTCTTCTAAATAAGAAGCAATATAGCAAAATAAGCCTCTCATACCTTCTATATAATGTAATTCCGAAGAATTACCGCTAGTAGAAGGCATACATATTCTAGCTTTATCGGCTAGATCATTTAAGACAATTTTTCCCTCTTCGCTATTTAAGAATAATTTTCGATAGACGCTAATTAATTTTTTTAAATCTATTTCTTCTTTTCTTTGTTCATCAAAAATTATTCTCATTATCCCTCTCTTGCCATTTGACTTTGCATTTGCATTTGTTGTTGCTCTTGACGGAGTCTACGTATTCTTAGCACTTCGCCTTCCTCTTTAAATATAACTTGCGGGCAATTATGCAAATTAGCATATAATTTTAAGACTTCATCCCAATTAAAATTATCATAAACTTCAGGAGAAAAATTAGCAGCACCTGAATTTGCTACAAATCTTAACACATTTTCCATTGAACGTGTTGACTCTAATCTTTGTACTCTTGATAACGGAGAAATATAATGCGCTTCTATTTCTAAATTACTTACTCCGCCAAAATCTATATATTTATATTTCTTCAAAATATTAAATACATTATGGATTAGCGGATCTAGCAATTCCGCTTCAATCCTGCCAACTATCGGCGACATCATGCGCATTTGCTCTTCGCTCCTAACATTAACCTCACTGGCAGTCATTTCCTTATTTTCTTTTGGTAAGTGAAATACATCCATAAAAAAAGCTGCCCTAATCGCCATCTCGCATCTTTCTTGCTCATCTAAAGTCGGCTCTATATTTTCTAAATTAGATAAGGGAATGATTTTATCAGCTACCGCATTTTCATAAAAATTAATTTGACCCGGAGCGGTATTTAGGGGTAGAAAATAACCTTGTCTTGGTATTAGCAAGGCTGGATTAACCTGTTTCTGTTTTATTTTAATACCAAGCTTTCTATATTCATTAAGTAACTTAATATCAGGCATAACATGATGAGCAGGAGAGTAGCCGTAAGCCGCCCCTTCGTGCTTTACCCACCTTGTTACCATAAAGGGAAAATAACTATATTGAGACTCGTTTAGAATCTCTTTATCCTCAAGTAAAATATATAAGGATTGATAAGATGTTTTCTTAACATCTATTTGAGGAGATACTACGTGCAATATAGTGATTTTTTCATCAGGAGTTTTTTCCGCTCTTGACTTTATCTTAGCATTATCAGACCATATAGTCGCAGCAACCCTAAGAGATACTTTGAACTGGCGATAAATACTATCTACAAAACCAAATCTATTCTCTTCAAAATAACATTCTTCTAATGGAATATTACGAAAAAAACTACAAAATGGTAATTTAGGATCTTCTTCAACATAGAATATCGCACTACCATAAGTAACTAATGTTAGAAAAAACTCATGTATTTGACTATAGAAATTAGTACTACGACAACTAAACGCTGCATTTAGTTTATGCGTGGCAAGCTGACACCAACTAAGTGTATCTTCATCTTCCTCGATTTGTGGTAAGTCTAAACTAAACCACTGCGCCGCTGGATTCACTAACAAGCTTTGTAAGTTAGATGCAAGTATTCCAGCAGCATGGCTTGGAATACTTGCATATACATCACGAGTACGCTCTGATGATGGACAAACATATTTTTTGATATCGTCACGTGATGATTCCCACGCTCTACGTTCGCCTTTTAATGTTTCAAAATGATCTAATAGAATATTTATGTCGATCATGCATATACCTGACTGTTATTATTTAACAAATTACCACCATATCTTTGCGCTTTCTTCATCACATTCTTAAATTTATCCATATACATAGGGTCGTATAATACGGCGAAATTATATTGCTTGCCATCACGCCCAGATAATTTAGGCAAGCCTAACGTTAAACTATTTAGCTCTTTAGGGTCTTTTAATCTACCAAGTGCAGTTTCTAAAGTTGGTATTTCATGCGGTGCTGGCATTTGTTTTACGCCAAAATGCTGCGGACTTTGCCAACCCCCAAGCTCTGGTATATTTACTTTTGGCTTATTTCCAAGCATGCCACTTGATATTGGGGCATCCTTGCCAAGATAAGTAGCATCATTAATATCACCATGTATGGCATTCTGAAAATTCCTATATTTATCTGTATCGATATGTGAATCCGGCATATTTAAAGTAGGTGTTTTTTTCCCGCCAAATTGTCCGCTGATTAATCCTCCAGCTAAACCACCAATTCCTGCGCCAATCCCAATAGACGTTAAGGTAGAGGAAGTTGCTATAGCTGAGCCAAGCACCCCATAGCTTGCCATTGCCGACATGCCGCCTATCCCACCAAGAGCGCCTATGCCCATAGTAAGCCCGCCAAGAATAGCA
>CAWWAI010000051.1:0-8318 GCA_963934885.1 uncultured Rickettsiaceae bacterium
CACGCTAATGATCGGAAGTGATGGGTTATGCGTTTTTCGCTCGCTTGAGTTACGGCTTGTATGTATTATGATTATTTTATTATATGGTCATGTAGTAGTTTAATGGTTTTTTCGTTTTCTTTTTCATTGATGAGTATAGATATTTTTATATCTGATAAATCTGAAGCTAGAATTTCTATATTGTTGTTAGCTAGGATAGCAATAATTTTTCCAATCATTTTACTATCATTTTTTATACCATAACCAACAAGAGTTACGGTAGAAATGTTTGTGCTGAGATCGTATTTTGTTAATAACAAATTACTTTTTAATCTTTCAAGTAAAGTTTGACATTTATTTTTGTCAGATAAACTAGTAATAATGCAAGAATTAGTATTGTTTAAATTATGTAATTGTTCAATAATAACTGATTCTTTAACAAAATTAGCCAGGATATGACTAAAATTACTTTTTTTGTGCTCTATATCTATTTTAAGTAGGTTTTTATTCGAGGTAATTGCTGTTACTAGATTATTTTCCATGTTAAGTTCTTTTGTTGCAATAATTGTACCAGAATTGTTGGTAAATGAAGAGAGTATACGCATTGGGAAGTTATAGCGTTTTGCAGCAAGTGCTGCTCTTGGATGCAATATTTTGGCTCCATGGTTACATAATACATATAATTCATCAATGTTTATTTTGTCTATTTTTTTAGCATTATTAACAATTCTTGGATCAGCACTATATATACCGTCAACATCTGTATAAATATCACACCTAGTAGCCTTTAGTGAAGCGGCTATTAATGCCGCACTAGTATCTGATCCCCCCTTACCAAGTGTACTTATATCGCCATTATTAGTAATTCCCTGAAAACCAGTAATGATTGGAATAATACCATTATCAAGCAGTTTAAGCAATGTATCTGAGTTAATATTAGTGACTTGTGAATTACCATGAAGATTACATGTCTTAAAAGGGATCTGCCAACCTTGCAAGGATTTTGCTTTTAGTCCTATAGTTTGCAGTTGTAGAGCTAGTAACGAAGCAGTGACTATTTCACCACTAGCAAGTATAGCATCATATTCTCGCATATTTTCTGGTTTATCTAATCTAGAAATTTGATTGCACTTAGTAATAAGTGAATTTGTTACACCAGCCATAGCAGAAACAACAGCTACAACATGATGATTATTATCAATTTCAGCTTTAATAATGTTGGCCACATTCTTAATGCGATCTAAATCTGCAACAGAGGTCCCACCGAATTTTTGGACAATTATTTCCATAATACGAATAAATTTTTGCCATTATACTAGCAGTTTGCAAAAGGTTTTTGAAGAGTTATATTGCTTATTAAATAGTATATGTGAATTATTTCTTTGTATAAAACTCACTTTTTGAATAAAATAGTATTTCTTCTATTTTATATCACATAAGGAAAATGCTCTAATATGCCTAATAACATTACTAAAGAACATTCGTCTATAGACGAAGAGGAGTTAAATAAATTCAGTAAAAGCGATCAAGAATGGTGGGATTTGGAAGGAGAGTTCAAACCTTTACACGTAATAAATCCGCTACGTATAGAATATATTAATTCAGTTATTAACAAGCATTTTTCTAAAGCACAAAGTTTAAATTTAATCGATATTGGGTGTGGAGGAGGGCTGGTTTGTGTGCCAATGAATAGTAGTGGATTAAAAGTCACTGGTCTAGATGCAAATGAACATAATATTAAAGCAGCAAATTCGCATGCAAAACGTAATAAGTTAGATATTCAATACATACATAGTACAGTAGAAGATTACATAAAATTAGGCAAAAAATATAATGTAGTCTTATGTCTTGAAGTTATCGAGCATGTAGCAAATCCAAAAGAATTCGTACAAAATATTAGTAAATTAGTTTCGCCCGGGGGAGTAGTGATCTTTTCTACCATTAATCGTACTAAGAAAGCTTATCTACTTGCTGTAATTATGGCAGAATATGTATTGCGCCTACTACCAAAGAAAACACATGATTATTCTAAATTTGTCAAACCATCAGAATTTGTAAATATGTTAAATGGTACTAGCCTTAGTTTGCAGGAGTTAAAAGGTATGTCATTATCACCTATGACTCAAAGTTGGTATTTATCAGACGACATCGATGTAAATTATTTTGCTGTATTCTCTTAATTAACATGCTATAATCATTGACCCATATAGATATAAATAAAGATAATAATGATTTTACCAGATAATCCTAAGTTAGTGTCTTTTTTAAATAAGTTATTTGATACTAATGCAGAGTTTTCAGCTGCACATGATGATAAATTTTTTGCTCAATTTCAAGATCAGCAAAATCCTAAGCTTACCATTCTAAAATGTTCTGATTCTAGAGTTCAGATGGAATCTTTTGATAAAACGCCACAAAATGATGTATTTGCCATCCGTAATATTGGTAATCAAGTTATTACTAATGAAGGCTCGATAGATTTTGGAATACAAATATTAAAGACACCATTTTTACTGATTATAGGTCATTCTGGGTGTGGAGCTGTTGAAGCTGTATTGTCAGGTAAAAAAACACAAATACCTGCAATTGATCGTGAACTTAGTTCATTAAATTTAAACTCAACTTGTATGAAAGAAGCAATTGTAGAAAATATCAATAATCAAGTTAAGCATGCGATGGACAAATATCAAGCAATAGTGCAAGATTCAGAATTGTCTATTATAGGCGCAGTATATGATTTTAAAAACGATTTTGGGTTTGGACAAGGTACAGTAGTTCTAACTAATATTAATGGCATCACCGACCGAAATATAATTAAAAAGAAATATTCTGCGGTAAAGAATTTACATTGTTTATAAAGGTTTTGGTTTTTATATTTAGCGTTTAATCGCAATTTCTAAAATTTGATTTAATATCGGAACTTGTGTTTTATAGTCAGCTTGGAAGTCTTGGCTAAAAACACTCAAAGTTTGTTCTGAAATTAATTGACCATGTTCTTTTAACACAGATACAAGGTCTAAATTTGATTTTAATTCCAGATAAATGCGATCTGATACATTAAACTCAGCTTCTTTTCTAGCTTGTTGTATTAGCCTAATAATATCTCTGGCAATTCCTTCATCTTCTAGTTCTTTAGTGATTTCTAGATCTAGAGAAATCATACCTTGATTATTAGATAAAGATTTAGCCCCCCTAGCTGCTCTTGGTTCTAAGATTAATGAATATTCTTCTGGCAATAATTCCTCGCCAGCTATCATTAGTTTTGTACCATCATGTTCCCATTTTCCTTGTTTAGAAAGAGGAATAATGTCTTTCATTTTTGTGGGTAATCTTTTACCTAGTATGGGAAAGTTTATAGATAGTTTTTTATCAGAATAATTTAATAGATCATCACTGTAAGTTATTAATTTTACATTAATTTCATCTTTAATTAAATCTTCAAATTTTTTAAATGACTCACTGTTTTTTGTAATTATTTTTAAGCTAGCTAATGGCTGCCTTACACGTATATTATCGGCACTTCTAATAAACAAGGCTGTGCTACAAATATCTAATACCTGATCCATAACATGAACTAATGCAGTGTCCACTGTTACTTCCAAGGTTGGGAAATCTGTTAAGTGCACGCTGTCTTTATTAGAGTCATTGCCCGTAATACCCAAATATATATGTTCTGAGATTAATGGTAACAAAGAAGACATGGCCTTAGTCATTAAGTTTAAAGATGTATATAATGTATTGTAAGCAGAAATTTTGTCTTGATCTTTTTCAGTTTTCCAGAATCGATTGCGGCTTCTTCTTATATACCAGTTATTTAGCACCTCAAAGAATCTAGATATTGCATCATAAGCGGTTTGGCTATCGAATGCATCCATGCTGTTTTCTATAGCACTTATAGTTAGTTTTAGTTTTGAAAGTATATATCGGTCTAGGACGTTCTTTGAATCAAATGAAATTTCGGCTTTTAGCATATCACTATTGGCGTATAAGCAGAAGAAATGATATGAATTCCAGATTGGTTTTATAAATAAACGCAAAGTATCAAAAACCATTTTTCCTTCTTTGTCTATGAGTAATTCTTGCCCTTTAACTACTGTTGAAGAAAGCATAGTTACTCTAAGCGCATCAGAACCATATTTTTCGAATAGCTCAATAGGATCAGCATAATTATTTAGACGTTTAGATAGTTTTTGACCCGTAGAATCTAAAATAACTCCATGGCATATACAGTTTAAAAATGGTGGTCGATCAAATAGGGCAGTTGATAATACCATTAAAGTATAGAACCAGCCCCTAGTTTGCGCAGAATATTCTACAATAAAATCTGCTGGAAAATGGTTTTCAAACCAGTCTTTATTTTCAAATGGATAATGTACTTGTCCGTAAGGCATAGAACCACTTTCAAACCAGCAATCAAAAACATCATTCACCCGGCGCATTATTGACTTGCCAGTTGGGTCGTCTGGATTCGGACGAGTTAAATCGTCTATATATGGTTTATGTAAATCTTCTACTTTGACGCCAAAATCTTTTTCTAATTCTTCAATTGAGCCATACACATCTATTCGTGGATATTGTGGATCATCTGATCTCCATATTGGTATAGGAGTACCCCAGAAACGATTACGACTTATAGACCAATCACGTGCATTTTCTAGCCATTTACCAAACAGATTATCTTTAACATTACCAGGTATCCAGTTTATTTCTTGGTTTAATTCTACCATACGATCTTTAAATGCTGTGACCTTAACATACCATGAAGGTACTGCCTTATAGATTAGTGGTGTATCTGTTCTCCAGCAATGTGGGTAGTTATGGATATATTGTTCGGTTTTAATCCAGTTACCTTGTTCCTTTAGTTTTATTATAATCGGATCATTCGCTTCGAAAACTTGCATGCCTTGAAAGTCTGTAACTTCGCTAGTAAATTTACCAGCATTATCAACGGGGCATACTAATTCGATATTTTTTTCCTGACAAACTATCTGATCATCTTCACCAAACCCTGGTGCTAAATGTACTATACCGGTACCATCACCTTCGATTACAAAGTCTGCAGCAAAGATTTGAAAACTGTTATTATTATCTTTAAAATAGTCAAATAACGGCTTGTAGCTAATTCCTTCTAAGTCTGATCCTTTTAAGGTTTTAATATTAGTGGTTTCATCTATTCCTAGTTCTTTTGCATAAGATTTGATAGCAAAATTTGCAATAATATAACAAACATCATCTTTGATAATACACGCATAATTCATTTTATTACTGACTGCTAAGGCTAGGTTAGAGGGTAATGTCCAAGGGGTGGTTGTCCATGCAAGTATTTTGTACTTGTTACAATTTTCTGGCGCATTATTTGGTTTCTTATTTAGCTCAAATGCAACAGTTATTGCTTTATCTGCACGTTCTCTGTAAGAGTTATCTAGTCTAGTTTCAAAGTTGGAAAGGGGAGTTTCACATGCCCATGAATATGGCATTACACGCATAGATTCATAGATTAGGCCTTTTTTGTAGAGTTCTTTAAAAGCCCAAATTACAGATTCCATGAAGCTTTTATCCATAGTTTTATAGGAATTTTCAAAATCTACCCAGCGCGCTTGGCGATTAACGTATTTTTCCCAATCATTAGAATATTTCATTACTGAACTGCGGCAATGATCATTGAACTTATCAATTCCATATTCATTTATAGCAATGCGCCCAGAAAAGCCTAATTCTTTTTCAGCTCCCATTTCAGCAGGTAAACCGTGACAATCCCAGCCAAATCTGCGTTCTACTTTTTTTCCTTTTGTTGTTTGGTAGCGAGCATAGGCATCTTTAACAAAACCAGTTAATAAATGTCCGTAATGTGGTAAACCGTTAGCAAATGGTGGTCCATCATAAAATACAAACTCGTTGTTTTTATTATCCTTAATGGAGTCTCTATTATCAACGGATTGTTGAAAAATATTATTTTCTTTCCAGTATTTTAGTATTTCATTTTCGATTTCTGGAAAGTCTACGTTCGATTTTATCTCTGGATAATATTTTTTGTTTGTCATAATTAAAATTTTCTATGAAAAGAGTCTTAATATAGGTATATCTTCAAGTTTAGGCAACTTAATTCGATTTTTAAAGCTAGCAATATTTATAATATTATCAAGTGCATTCTTAATAAAATCTTTTGTGTCTTGATGATTTTTTGAATTATCAGCAATATAAAATGCTCGAGCTGATAGGTAAACAGGTAGCAGCAAACCCCTTTTTGTATAGTAATTCATATCTGTAGATTTATCACCAGCATATTTCCATATTAAATCAGATGTCTTGCCTGCAGCTTTACTTCCAGCGCAAATATTTTGCGGTAACAATAATGCGGCACAGCTATTAATCAATGCTTTTTTGGGAATTACATGCATAAGCCTATTCTCTAGAGCAAGTGCAATTTGCGCACGTATTTTCTGGGGCTTTTCCTGTTTGGACAAAGTGTTTAGCATAATAGCATCTTGCCAGTTTTCAAATTCTTGCAATATTTGAGATTCACCATCAGGAAAAAGGACATGATGATAACCTAAATCTAGTTTGCAGTTAGATTCAGCTTGGCTGATTATGTTCTCTAGCCAACCACTTGTTTCCATTAGATTTACTAGCTCCTGAAATAATTTTACTTTATATTCTGCATGTATGCTTTCAAAGTCAGTCATTATTTTACCTTTTTTCTTGACATATAAGTATAACTATATAGATAATATATATTTAATTCAACAAAATGCCTGTAAGGAGGTAATATCTAGTGGCCGTATTAATTAGTGTTCATGGTGGAAATGGCGAAAAAGCAATCAGAGATCTTAAGAGAAAGATGCAAAGAGAGCTCGTTTTTCGTAGAATGAAAATGTCTCGTTTTTATGAACCTCCTTCTGCAAAAAGAGTGCGCGAGAAGCAGGAAGCAGAAAGACGTATCAGAAAAAATAATCGTAGAAGAAGATTAGAAAGCTAGTCTAAAATATAAAGTTTATATTTTTGTTTTAGATAAATAAAAATAAAATAAGACTTTGGGTTTAAAATACTCAAAGTCTTTTTTATTCTCATTAATAATTAATAATAAATTAGTGTGCCTTATTCTTTTATAACTTTGAGTGCTAAATTATTGTGTATAAAAACCCCGTAACACTTAATTAGTGCTAAAACTGTCTTGCAAATTTTTTACTTATACTGTATTGTAGTTGACACAAGCTTTTAAGCAAATATTATCTTAAGGATTATAAAGAATGGCCAGAGTAACAGTTGAAGATTGCGTTGAAGAAATTTCTAACAGATTTGAGCTAGTTATATTAGCTGCCGAGCGAGCAAAAAATATCGCTTCTGGAGCGCCATTAACTATTGATCGTGATAATGATAAAAATCCAGTAATTGCGCTACGCGAAATAGCAGCAGGTAATATTGATATTAAGGCACTGCGTGAGTTACAAATTGTTGGTCTACAGAAAAATAATACAGTAGAAGAAGTCTTAGAAGAAAATCTTTATGCAGAAATTCAAGAATCTATTGGTGAAGAGATGGATTATTCTTCTAATAGCGAAGATGATATGTTTTCGCATGATGCTGGTCTTAGTACGGAAGCGGAGCCTGATTTTTCTGATAATATAATAGAAGAAGATAAATAGTCTCTAGAGCAAATACTAATTCTTCTTTAATTTTTTATACTAATGTTTCGTCTTTTTTCAAGGTAACCTATTTTACCTATTAATATTATAACACACTCAAAATTAAAATATTTTGGATAAGGTAATTAGTAATATGTCAAAAAAAGAAAATATATCCCCTGCTTTTGATTCAGAAAACCAAAATAAAGTAGTTAAACAAACTGAACAACCGGAAATATTACCACTTGCTAAAGATAGTATAGTTTTTGGTAATACTGCGACTAATAAACAACAAAAATCACAAGAACAAGTATCTGATAATGTAGCTTCTAATTTAGATAAAATTTTAGAGATGATGCGCCAAGAAATTATTGGTAAGCAAAACTTGTTGTTCCAAGAAATTTTGTTAAATATACAAGAGGAAGAAGAGCAAAAAAAATATATAAAGGGTTTATCTCCACAGGAATTTAAAACTGAATTACAGAATAATCCTAATCTTGAAGAACAGATCAAATCTGTATTGGCTAGTAAAACAGGAAGTGGACTTGATTTTAAAAATCGTTTAGAACAAATTGAATCTCAAGGGTATAAAAAAGTTCATGAAGAGTTTAAGGATAATTTTAGAGAAATTCCTTGGAATACAGATATTGGAGTATCTGATCGGGACTGTTGCAGTCTGATTTAAGGTCAGAAAACAATTCTTATATTTAAAAGCAA
>CAWWAI010000052.1:0-8234 GCA_963934885.1 uncultured Rickettsiaceae bacterium
TAATGTATCAAGCTTAGCGCATTGAGGTTGCTATAGATAATTAATTATATTATAATAGTTAACCTTGCTCTAATGGGAGGAATAAGTGGTAAATTCTAAGTCAAATACATTTAAACAAGATATTAAAGGCTGGATTATTGTAGCTTGTGGTGGAATATTCTACATGTATCAATTTATTATTCGCGTTTCTCCTAATATCATGAATGAAGAACTTCTTACCAACTTCGCTATTGACTCTGCGGGACTCGGAATTCTCATTGGCACATATAATTGGTCGTATTCAGCAATGCAACTTCCTTTGGGTATTACTATGGATCGTTTTGGTCCACGTTTTTTTCTATGTGTAGCAGCAATACTCTGTGCGACATCATGTTTTATTTTTGGCAACGCAACAAACCCTATAATTGGTGGGCTGGCAAGGTTTTTAATGGGAATGGGATCAGCTTGTGGTTTAATCGGCACTATAAAATTAGGAACAATATGGCTCGAACCAAAGCATGTCGCAAAAGTAACGGGATTAGCTATTCTAATGGGAACTGTTGGGGCTAGTCTTGGTGGAGTTCCTCTCGAAGTGCTTTTAAATAAGCTAGGATTTAAAAACACTATGGAGCTTTTAGGGTTGATTGGTCTTGTAGTATGTGTTGTTATATATTTTTTTGTAAATAACAATAATCCTATTGATCGTCACGAAGAACTACTGGATATTCAAGATAATAATCACCCTTTGACTGATATATTACTTCTAGTCAAAACACCTCAAGCTTGGATTTTAGCTATAGACTGCCGCGCTTAACGCTCGCAGTGACGGGTTATGTGTGACGGGTTTTTAGTTGGTTTTCAACTCTTCAGGCATTGCTTGGTCAATTCTTACTTGAATAAAACTAGACATACCAGGCACAATTTTATGCTTAATATCTTCAGGAGCTACAAAATCAATAAGCACTGGAATGCGTTGTACTATTTTGGTAAAATTACCCGTAGCATTAGATGGTGGTAATAGACTAAATTTAGACCCTGTTGCTGGTGATACATTGCGAATTGTACCAATAATAAGTATATTAGGTGCAGAATCTATAGTAATTAAAACTTTCATGCCAGGAAGGAATTTAGAAATTTGAGTCTCCTTGAAGTTCGCTTTAACGTAAAGATCATCAATAGGCACAACAGATAATAAAACGACTCCCGGCAAAACGTAATTTCCTGCACGCAATGAACTATTACCAATTATTCCGTCAATTGGAGCCTTTATATTAGTATTGCTTAATGCTCTTTGCGCAAGATTATATTCTTGCAGTGCATTACTGTGATTTGCTATTGCAGATAATCGCTTAATCTCAAGTAAGATTAACTTTTCAGAGCTTGTTTGCATATTGAAATTAGCTTGCGACAATTCGCTTTTAGCCTTTTCAAATGCAATTTTTGTATTGTCTAAGTTCTTTTTACTAGCAAAATTATCTTTGCTCAGCTCTTCAATTCTTTTATAGTCAGTTTCAGAAAATTTAAAATTCTCTTCTGCAAATTCATACGATTCAGTAGCTTTATTCTGCTCGATTATAGCCAACTTGATATTTTGTTCGATCATCTCAATATCATGTTTAGCTCCATTCAATAAAGCTTCTGATTTTGCTAATCGAGTGATATAATCAGCATCTTTTATTTTAGCAATAATTTGCCCAGCTTTAACAAAATTATTTTCTTTTATCAATATTTTTTCAATAACTCCGCCTACTTCTGAACTAACATTAGATATATCCGCCTCTATATAAGCATTATCTGTAGATTGAGTATTAGCCCAAGCATATATTTTATATGTAATGAATAACGAAATAATGGCTATAACGACCATTATTGGCTTGGAATATGAATGTGAAAGCAATTTTTTTATAATAATCATGATTTATACCCTAGATACATACATATTGGCATAGACGATATATACATCATAGCAACAATTGGCAGCGCATACCAAGGATATATTACAGCAACGATAATAATTGCAGCAAAAATTATCATTGATAGTGACAAATATTCTGGCTTAATATAGAAATTCTTAAAAGAAATAGTTGGAATTCTACTAGGAAGAGATAACGCTACAATCACTATGTATAGATTGATTCCTAAGGTATAATTTCGTATGCTAAGCTCACTAATCAACGAAGTTATCTCAAAGTCTAATATCATAGGTATAAGCGCCAAAATAGCACCACTTGGCGCTGGTACACCTGTAAAAAAGCGATTATCCATCTTAATTTCTTTAGATTCAACTAAAGCAGTATTAAATCTAGCCAAACGTATTGCCATACACACTACAAACAACATGATTGAAGCCCATGAAATCACCTTATATTCATATTGCTGAAACGACCATAAATATATAAGAATTGCTGGGCACAAGCCAAAATTCACAAAATCACAAAGAGAGTCTAGCTCTGCACCAAAATGGCTTGTTGCATTAAACATACGCGCCACTCGACCATCAACACCGTCAACTATAGTAGCAATCAGAATACAATATACTGACTTTTCCCACGCGCTATCTAGTGCAAAACGTATTGAACTAACGCCTATGATCAAACCAATCAAGGTTACCAAGTTTGGTAATAATTTTATAAATGGTACGGGCTTTAAAATTCGTCTATTATTAAACTTCATTTAAGTTATTTGCTCCTTAAAAACCACCAATTAATCTTAGCGTCTTTCAAATTTAGGCTGCTCAGTTTTTTTCATTTGCAAATCAGCAATTAATGTTTCACCACCAATACAAGTTTGCCCCTCTGTTACCAAAATTGCAGTCTTTAATGGCAAATAAATATCCACTCTACTACCAAATCTAATTAGACCATACCTTTGACCAGCCTCTAATTCTTGCTCTTCTTCTAAATCACAAACAATTCTTCTAGCTATTAAACCAGCAATTTGTACAAATGCTAATTTAGTTTTATTTTTGGTTTCCATTAGCACAGATTGTCTTTCGTTATGGATACTAGCTTTATCCAAAGCTGCATTAAAAAATTTACCAGGATTATATTGCAGTGATAATATTTTTCCACTAGCCGGCATTCTGTTAATATGAACATTAAATATGTTCAAAAACACACTCACGAGTATCATTTCTTCGTCACCCATGTCAAGTTCAGCAGGTGGTTTTACTTCTGTGATTTTGCTAACTATACCATCAGCTGCACTAATAACTAAATCATCACCTACTGGCGTCATACGTTCTGGGTTTCTAAAAAAATATGCACACCATACGGTACATATCCCACCAAGCCAGCCAAAAGTCGAACTAAATGATCCAAGAACAAATGTTACTATCGCGAACAAGATTATAAATATATATCCTTCCTTGTGAATTACTTTAGCAAGGTCATTATATGGTTTCATAGCTTTAACTCCAATTTTTAGTATCTATATTAAATGTTCTTATATAACATGGTCAAGTACAAAGTAGTTTATGCTGTGTAAAACTATTATAAAATAAATCTATACACAAGAATTATACTTAAGTTTTTCAGATAAATAATACAGAAATACTTAAAATGTAAATTACTGTATGTAAATTGCATGTATGTTTACTGTTGACCTTTTTCCCCTAGCTAGTTATAATGATGAATATTAAATCTTGCGAAGAATAATCATGAAAATTGTTAAATCCCTAAAGTCCTTAAAGGCACGAGATAAAAATTGCCGACTTGTAAGAAGAAAAGGCAGAGTGCTTGTTATAAACAAAATAAATAAGCGATTCAAAGCCAAACAAGCTTAAATCTTCATCTCATAAAAAAATAAATAGAGCCTCTTTATGGGGCTTTTTTATAATAATTCATGGATAAAAAACACTTACTATTATAGTATATCATTTTGCATAACTAGATTTTCAATATATGATTAACTAAGAATTAATATAAATCGTATATTGTTAGGTTAAATGTGTCTTGGATAATTTTCTCTTTTGTAATAATATTTTTGCTTATACTCGATTTAGGATTATTCAATAAAAAAGATAAAGTCATTAGTTTAAAAGAAAGCTTAGCCCTAAGCATCTTTTATATTAGTATTGCATGTTTGTTTGGTTTATACGTCTATTATGAATTAGGCGACCAAAATACACGTGAATATTTTACTGGTTTTTTACTAGAAAAAGCCATGTCATTAGACAATATATTTGTTATTTCTATTATTTTTAGCTTCTTTCAAATACCACTAAAATACCAACATCGTGTACTATTTTGGGGCATATTGGGGGTCATTATACTCAGAGCGATTATGATCTCGTTAGGCGCTTCATTACTCGCTAATTTTGCATGGGTATTATTTATATTCGCGGCAATATTAATCTTTACTGGTATCAAAACTTTTATGATGGCTGAGCACGAAGCTGTAGAAATAAAAGATATGTACATATACAAATTACTCAAGAACAAACTTAATATATATCCCAAATTGGCTGGAAATAAATTTATTATTACACAAAACAAAAAGTTATTTGTTACTCCGCTTTTTATGGCACTGATTACTGTTGAAACTATGGATGTCATATTTGCCATTGATAGTATTCCAGCTATCTTTGCAGTTACGCAAGATACTTATATAGTTTATACTTCCAATATATTTGCCATATTAGGCTTACGAGCTATGTTCTTTTTACTAGCTGATATTGTAGAACGTTTTAAATACATAAAATACTCACTAGCATTAATTCTAATTCTAATTGGTATTAAAATATTCGTTGCACATTTTATACATATTCCAACTTACATTCCTTTAGTAGTAACTATTACATTACTATTATTAGGTATATTAGTATCTGTAGCAATGCCAACTAGAAACAAAAAAACTTAAGACTTCTAAAGAGTATCAATAGCTTTTTAAAGAAGTACCGGGAAGAACAACTTTAAAGTCATAAATACTAATTTCATTATCAGCTGCAATACCAGAGATGGAGTTTAGCTCAGGGTTATTTCTAGGATTGCTAACTTTCTTTCCTTTTAACTTTAAATTTGTTTGCAAAGACCCAATCCTGCTATGCTCTACCCTTATATTTACATGTGAAGTGATGCCATGCATTGCAGGCGGGTATACTGTTACAAAATGAAATTCACCTTTGTTATTTGTAGTTGCTATACCATTGCCAGTAAAACTAGTTCCTGTATCCAGATCTATTAATTTTTTATCTACTAAAGTTTTCAAAGGCTGGTAAGTATATTTACCGCTACAATTTGCTTGCCACGCATAAACTTTTGCATCAGAAATAGGTACACAATTTTGATCCAATACTCTTCCATGAACTATGATTTTTTCACCGCAATAAATTTCTTTTTGCCCCGTTCTCTTAAGCAAATTATTAGTTGATTCAAATTTCAATGGTTCATAGTCATTCATCTCTATTTTGCTTACATTACAATAATTCAAATTATTAAGATGAATATCGTCTCCAGCTGCTAAAGTAATTGAGGCAAAGAATATACTGACAGTAAATATGTATAATTTTAGTTGGTTCATAATGATTTAATATAAAAAATAAATTATACATAATAGTAACAAATAAAAACTCATATAGATAGTATGCTACAAATTCTACTAATAATTTCTGCCATTTGGTTGATAAAAACCCACATTATTAATACTTATTCTCACGGGACGCAATGTTGTTTCTGTCTCTAAGCCTTTGCTGCATATAGTATGCCCTAAGAATTTACTATTATTATCTGGAAAATCATAACGCCAATGTGAACCACGGCTTTCTTCTCTCCACAAAGCAGATTTAATTGTAATTAATGCTGAAATTAGCATATTCTCAAATTCTAGAAAATGCTGCAATTCTATATTCCATTGTAACGATTTATCAGATACGGATGCTTTTTGATATTGATTTTGTAAGATACTCATTTTATATAAAGCTATTTTTAATCCCTCTGCTGAGCGAAACACTCCTACATATTTACTCATGATACTTTTAAGCTTAATGAGCATAGCACCAATATTCATCTTCTCACCTATAAAAATACGTGTAAAATTACTTACTATATTATCTGGTATCTTATGATTTTGATTATTGATTTTTTCTAAAGAATCCACTGCTTTTTTAGCAAAAACCAATAAATCCAATAAAGAATTACACCCTAATCTACCAGCACCATGTACGGAAATACACGCTGCTTCACCAACTGCATAAAGTCCAGATATAACCTCTTCACTTGTATTATATCGAATTACCTGGCAATTACTATTTGTTGGTATGCCGCCCATAGTATAATGTGCAGCAGGAGCGACTGGAATCATGTCAATGCTAGGGTCAATAGCTGCAAATTTCCAACAATTTTCAAACACCATGGGTAAGTTTTCTTTTATCTCTTTCAAATCAAGATGAGTTAGGTCCAAAAATACGTGGTCTTTATTCCGTCCACACCCACGCCCATCATCAATTTCAGTAGCAATGGCACGTGCTACGACATCACGCGCTGCTAATTCTAAAAACTTAGGCGCGTATTTTTGCATAAAACGTTCGCCGTTAGAATTTAGCAATCTGCCACCAGCTGATCTAGCTGCTTCAGTAATTAATACTCCAACTTTATACAACGCTGTTGGGTGGAATTGTATGAACTCCATATCTTGTAAACTCACACCTGCGCGCTGAACTATACCATTACCATCCCCAGTACAAACAGCTGAAGAGGTTGCTGTTGTATAAATTTGACTATAACCACCACTTGCAATAATAACGTTACCCGCTTTAATAATATTCAATATACCATTTTCTATATCCAAACATACTAAGCCATAACAGCAATTATCTTGCATAAGAAGATCAATAACAAAATTATAATTATAGAATATTACATTTTTACTTCGCGCTTCTTCATACAATTTATGCATAATTGAATGACCAGTTTTATCTTTAGAATAACATGCACGATGCGCTAGCTCACCTTTACCAAAGTCGGTACTCTGCCCACCGTAAATTTTTTGAGAAATTTTTCCATCTGCATTTCTATCAAACTCAACGCCTAGCTGGTCTAGCATATTGATAATATTTGGAGCTTCTTTACACATTTCCTCTACCGAGTCCTGATCCGCCAGCCAATCTGAAGCTTTAATTGTGTCGTATGCATGCCAACGCCAATCATCTGTTGAAATGTTTCCCAAACTGGCATTAATTCCTCCTTGAGCTGCTACTGTATGACTTTTCAATGCATGCGCCTTGCTAATTATCGCTACATCGAGTTTTTTATTCGCTGCAAATATTGCTGTGGCAAGGCCAGATCCACCAGATCCTATAATTAACACATCATGGTAGTGATTTTTAGTTTTTATACCGTTCATTCTTGAATATTTGCATTGCAGTTGTTATTATCTTACTAATATATAATATCTAAAATACTTAGCAATTAATTATGCAAAAAATATTAACTCTAATAGTCACTGGCGCCATTATTTACATGATTTTTCAACAAAATGTAAATTCAATTACTCCGCCAGCACATCTAAAACATCAAACTGAATCTGAGCAAGGCCAAAATGATTCACAACCAGACGCTGAATTATCAGGTAACTTCTTTGAAAAAACGCTATCAAGCGTGTTAATTAATGTCTTAAAAACAGATGAAGGACGTATGTTTATGGAGAGCATGCTACAACCCATGAATAAATCGGTAGCTGGTTCTGGCGGTGGTTTCTCTATGAATAGTGATTCTTTCATAACATCTATTTTTAAAATTAGCACCTTTGGTGATGGTGAACAAGGACCTGCATCTTGTGGACAAATTGTAACCGTGGACTATAAAATACTAAGCAGTTCTAATATCGCGCTGGAGGAAAAAACAACAACCTTTCAACTTGGATCAGGAAAAATAGCTCCCGGTATGGACGCTGTAATCGTTGGAATGAAAACAGGGCAAACACGCCACGCCACCATTACTAACAAATATATGCCAGAAACAGTTAAAGATAAAATTAGCTCCTTTAAAATTAGAGTCCTGCTAAAGAAAATAATGCCAGAAAATTTCATTGGTGATGAAGTTAAAATATTTGACGATCAATTAGTTTACCGCATCCCTCTTGTATGCGCCAACAAAGCAATTTATGATGCCAAAATAACTAGATTAAGAGATAGTGAGGTTATTTATAACTCACTTGACTCCGGTAAAAAAATTAACATGGTTATTGGTAATTTGAATTACCCAGTAATTTTTTCCCATGCTCTACATAATAAAATACCAGTAGGCACAAGGACAGTG
>CAWWAI010000053.1:0-7774 GCA_963934885.1 uncultured Rickettsiaceae bacterium
CGGTAAGTCTCACTTCGGGGGACAAAGGTTTGGGGAAATGGAAGTTTGGGCTCTTGAGGCTTATGGTGCGGCATTTACATTGCAGGAATTATTAACTGTGAAGTCAGATGATGTAGCTGGTAGAATTAAAATTTATGAAAACATCGTTAAAGGTGGAAGTAATTTTGAGTCAGGTTTGCCAGAGTCATTTAATGTTATGATTAAAGAATTCAGGTCATTATGTTTGAATGTACAGTTAGAAGAAAGTTCTGAATAAAACAAAAAATGTCCGACTTCGGTCGGGCTTTTTTGTTCTATTTGCCTAGGAAATTTTTAAATAATAAGGCACGAATGTGTCTATTTAGACTATAGTTTGAGGAAGAATCCATATGTCACAGATCAATTTTTACAGCCAATTGAGCAGTACTCAACAATTTGATCAAATTAAAATTAACATTGCTAGCCCAGAGCAAATACGTTCTTGGTCTTTTGGTGAAGTTACAAAACCTGAAACAATAAATTATCGTACATTTAAACCAGAAAAAGAAGGCCTTTTTTGTGCAAGAATTTTTGGTCCTGTAAAAGATTTCGAATGTTTGTGTGGTAAATATAAGCGCATGAAATATAGAGGTGTTACGTGTGAAAAATGTGGGGTTGAGGTAACAACATCTCGTGTACGTCGTGAGCGTATGGGACATGTTGAGCTAGCAGCTCCAGTTGCACATATTTGGTTTTTAAAATCTTTGCCATCGAGGATAAGTACACTTCTTGATATTACCATGAAAGATTTGGAAAAGATCTTGTACTTTGAAAATTATGTGGTTATAGAGCCAGGCATGTCTGCTTTACAGAAAGGTGATTTACTTTCAGAAGATGCCTATCTTAAAGCACAAGATGAATATGGCGAGGATAGTTTTGTCGCCATGATTGGTGCTGAAGTAGTGCAGCGTTTGCTTGCAGAGTTGAATCTTGAAGAGTTGTGTGTTCAGTTAAAAACAGAACTTATAGAGACTTCATCTGAAACTAAAAAGAAAAAAATAGTAAAAAGATTAAAGCTAGTAGAAGATTTTATCGGTTCTGGAAATAAACCAGAATGGATGGTTATGACTGTATTACCAGTTATTCCACCAGAAATTAGACCATTAGTTATGCTTGATGGTGGTAGATTTGCTACATCAGATTTAAATGAATTGTACAGAAGGGTTATTAATAGAAATAACCGTTTAAGAAGGCTTCTTGAATTAAAAGCACCAGACATTATTATTCGTAATGAAAAGCGTATGTTGCAAGAGTCTGTAGACGCATTATTTGATAATGGTCGTCGTGGCAAAATAGTTAAGAACGCAAATAAAAGACCGTTTAAATCTTTGAGTGATATGCTAAAAGGCAAACAAGGTCGTTTCCGTCAAAATCTTTTAGGTAAAAGAGTAGATTACTCAGGTCGTTCAGTGATTGTGGTGGGCCCAGAGATGAAGCTGCATCAATGTGGTTTGCCGAAGAAGATGGCTCTAGAACTATTTAAACCATTTATTTATTCAAAATTAGAAATGTATGGCATTGCGACTACAATTAAGGCGGCAAAGAAAATTGTTGAAGCTGAAAAAGTAGAAGTTTGGGATATTCTAGAAGAAGTTATTAGAGAACATCCAGTGCTACTAAATAGGGCGCCAACATTGCACCGTCTTGGTATTCAGGCATTTGAGCCATTACTAATTGAAGGAAAGGCTATACAATTACATCCGCTGGTTTGTGCGGCTTTTAATGCAGATTTTGATGGCGATACTATGTCTGTGCACATACCATTGTCAATTGAAGCACAGCTTGAAGCTAGAGTCTTGATGATGTCTACTAATAATATACTTAGCCCAGCCAATGGTAAGCCGATTATTTCAGCTGATAAGGATATTGTTCTTGGTTTGTATTATTTGACTTTAGTGCTAGAAAACGAGCCTGGCGAAGGTATGGTATTTGCTGATTTTAATGAAATTGAATTTGCTTTATTTGAAAAAGTACTAACGATTCATACTAAAATTCAATATCGTACTGAAATGCTTAATGCAGATGGTGAGTTTGTAGAGATATTAGTTGATACGACACCAGGTAGGGTGATATTAGGTCGTTTGTTACCAAAGAGTAAGAATATAGACTTTAAATTGCTAAATATGGAAATGAATAAGAAGAATATTTCCAATGCTATTGATGCTATATATCGCTATTGTGGACAAAAAGCTACGGTGATTTTTGCAGATCAATTAATGGAACTAGGCTTTAAACATGCGTGTCATTCTGGTATTTCGTTTGGTATGGATGATATGGTTATTCCTTCTAATAAACCTGAAATTATTGCTGAGACTACTGGTTTAGTGAATGAATTTGAACAACAATATCTTGAAGGTTTAATCACTTATGGTGAAAAATTTAATAAAGTAGTTGATGCTTGGACAGCCTGTACTGATAAAGTTGCATCAGAAATGATGGATGAAATTGCAGTTAAAAGCGATGATAAGATGAAAACAAATCAGGAAAAGTTAAATTCAATTCACATGATGGCAGTTTCTGGAGCCAGGGGTTCTGCAGCACAAATTAAACAGCTTGCTGGTATGCGTGGTTTGATGACAAAGCCATCTGGTGAAATTATTGAGACTCCAATTAAATCAAATTTTAAAGAAGGTTTGACCGTTCGTGAATATTTCAACTCCACTCATGGAGCACGTAAAGGTTTGGCTGATACAGCGCTTAAAACGGCAAACTCTGGTTATCTAACAAGGAGATTAGTTGACGTTGCTCAAGATTGTATTATCACTACTGATGATTGCGGTACTACAAAGGGTATTGAGGCGAAAACTATAATTGATGGCGGTGAAGTTATTGTATCACTTGCTGATCAAATTCTTGGTAGAACCGTTGCAATTGATACATATCACCCATTAACTGGTGAAATGTTAGCTCCTGCTGCTACGCTAATTGATGAAGAAAAATTAGAGAAGATAGAATCTTCTGGATTAGATTTGATTAAGATTCGTTCTGTACTAACGTGTGAAACTAAACTTGGCCTTTGTGCTCTTTGCTATGGTCGTGATCTTTCTGCTGGTAAACTGGTATCAAAAGGTGAGGCAGTGGGTGTTATTGCTGCGCAATCTATTGGTGAGCCAGGTACACAGCTAACAATGAGAACGTTCCACATTGGCGGTGCTGCAACTAAAGGAACGGAAGTTTCCTCGGTTGAAGCTTCTTATGCTGCAAAAATAAAAATACTAGGTCGTAACTTGGTTATTAATTCAGCTGGTATGCAAGTTGTTATGAGTCGCTCTTGTGAAGTTCTGCTTGTTGATGACAAAGGAAACGAGCGTGCTAGGTATAAAATTCCTTATGGTTCAAGATTAATGGTTGATGACGGCTATAAAATCGAAAAAGGTCAAAAAATAGCAGAGTGGGATCCTTACACCTTGCCAATTATAACTGAAAAATCAGGTAAAGTAATATTTACGGATATGCTAGAAGGTTTATCAATAAGAAGTATAATGGATGATACAACTGGTATTTCAAGTAAAGTTATTATTGAATCTAAGCAATATTCAAAAGGTGCAGATTTACGCCCACGTATTCAGTTACTTGATAAGAAGGGTAAAATGATTGAATTGTCTACTGGTTTAGAGGCAAAACATTACTTGCCAGTTGGCGCGGTTTTAAGTGTGGAAGATGGCGCAGAAGTTGCAGCAGGTGATATTTTAGCACGTGTTCCACGTGAGTCGACTAAAACCAGAGATATTACAGGTGGTCTACCAAGAGTAGCTGAGCTTGTAGAGGCAAGGCGTCCAAAAGATCATGCTGTTATTGCTGAGGTTGATGGTCGTATTGAGTTTGGCAAAGATTACAAATCAAAAAGAAGAGTTATCTTGCATCCAACTGATGGCGCTGAGCCAATTGAATATATGTTACCAAAAGGTAAACATGTTGTGATTAATGAAGGTGACTTTGTTAAACGTGGTGATATGATTATTGATGGTAGCCCAGTTCTTCAGGATATTTTAAAAGTAATGGGTGTTGAAGCTCTTGCTAGTTATATGGTATCTGAAATTCAGGCTGTTTATAGATTGCAAGGTGTAAAAATTGATGATAAGCATATTGAAATTGTGATACGTCAAATGCTACAAAAAGTTGAAATCACAGATTCTGGCGATACTACATTGCTGCCGGGAGAAATGGTGGATGTAAAAGCGCTAACTGAAATCAATGATAAAGTATCAAAAAGCGGTGGTAAGCCTGCTAGATATGATTTAGTGTTGCAAGGTATTACAAAAGCATCATTGCAGACTAATTCGTTCATCTCTGCTGCCTCATTCCAAGAAACAACGAAAGTTCTAACAGAAGCTGCAGTGTCTGGTAAGATTGATAAATTACAAGGCTTAAAAGAAAATGTAATCGTTGGTAGATTGATACCAGCTGGAACTGGTTTCTATATGGGAATGGCTAAAAAGAAGGCTGTAGAACGTGATAAACTAGCTGATAATAATTAAAAACTTATTACAATGGAAAAGCCGTTATTGCAGATTTTTAAAATTTAGCAATAGCGGTTTTTTTAATCTTTAGATTAAGGTTTTTCTATCCTTAGAACAGCACTCTATGTTATTCTGCTATATCAGATTAAGAAATTGGTTAAGTTGTGTAATGAGTATTATAAAGCGTTTAGTTTTTCTTTTAGTTGTTTTGCTGAATCCATCAGTAAATGCAGATATTTATACTGCGCGTTCGATAGAAGAGATAAATAATACTTTATTTGGGTTGTTGGAGAAGCGTAACGCTCAGAAAACTCTTACTATTTTACCACTTGAAGGTTTTATCTTAAGGACAGTAGATCCTGAATTCAATGCGATGGATAAAAAATTTAAATCTATTGCATTAAAAGTCTTTAAAAAGGCTAAGTTATCAAAGCAAAGTTATATTTCTGAATTGATGTTGACAGAATATAAGCAGCAATTATCTGATCCAAAAGTTTTAGATATTTTTAAAAATTTACAACTTCAGAAAGCACCATATATGGTGATAACTCGTAATTTATCTGGTAGCTTTAATGATATACCGTATTTAGAAGTTTGGACTTGGGCATATTTATTTAAACAAGGGATTGATCTTTCACAAAGCCCTATAGGATCAAAACAGATTATATTTAACAAAAACAAAGGGAAAATTAAAGGAACATACCCGACTTTTTATCGTGGATTATTATCCTGTAATTCTGGAGAACAAAATAATTCACCCCAGGGCGTTATAGCCACTTTTTTGGTTTTTAATTTAAAGTGGATACCTGATATTGTGTATATCGTAGATAAAGACGAACAATATATTAAGTCTATTGAACAACAATTTAAATCTATTAGAAATGATATACAAGTTATAGGCTTTGTTTATGCACCAAAATTAGATGAATCTGAGAAAGTCTCACCTCAGGAATTTTTAAAATTTTGGAGCAAATTTATTGACAAGCTAAATGCAGTATCACGCAGAGAGACCAACAAAAATAAAAAGGATCCATATGAGCAATAAAATACAATTTATATTATGTTTGATTATTATAAGTTTTTTCAGTGTAACGAAGGCAGAATTTGTAACCACTTATTCGGTAAACTCTCCTATGATGAAAAAAATAAGTGAATGGGCGGATAAAGAGACTATCATTTTTATTGATTTAGATGATACATTAATGACTCCAAAATCTCTTATGTTTTCCTATAATTCTAATCCATATCGTATATTTATAGATAATCTCATTACTCTTGGCAAGAGGGTTGAATACTATAATGTAGCCGTTGCTAAATGGTATCAACAGCGTCAAATCAAATTAGTGGAAGATGCATGGCCAGAATATATTCAAAGTCTCAGAAGTAAAGGGGCATTAGTATATGGTGTGTGTACAATGCCATTACACTTAATCAACATTGAGGAAAAACGTTATTTGGAAGCATCTGGTTTAAAGATCATTTTTACAAATAAGATTCATGATAAAGAGTCGTTAGAGATAGAGAAAAAATCACCATGGTTTTCATTTTTTTACAAAGGGATAATATTTACCGGACAATATAGTAAATCACACACTTTAATGGAATTTTTGAGGATAACAGAGGTACCTAAGAAATTGGTGTTTATTACAAATAATAAATATGAATTAGAAGGACTCGAAGAATCTCTAAGGGTGTTTGATATGGATTATTATAATGTTCTATATCTTGGAGTTGAAGAAATAGAAGGTAAACCAGAGGAAGAGATAGTAAAATTTCAGCAGCAAAGATTAATTCAGAATGGCGTCTGGTTAGAAGATGATGCGGCTAAGATAGCTTTGAATAGAAGTAAAAAAGATGAAATAACAGTAGAGTAAAATGTTAAAGTCTATCTTGCGTAAGTTTTTTGCTAAAGTTTTTTATCCTAAAAAATCTAATGATTGGTATAAAATTAAGCAGTATATAGGAGTAGATAGTAACACAAGATTTGAAAATTTTATTCTTACTCAACGTAGAAAAGGAGCGCATTTTTATAACGAATTTCTATCAGTACAATTAACCCGTCAGTATATATTATCGGGTGATAATTATTTAGATTCTGTATTGGTAATTCCTGATCAAAATATTTCTAATAAAAAAGCTGGATTTGGCCTTTATTTTGTTATTTTCCTTGGAAAAAGTGAATATTATGAAAGTCGTTTTCGAGATATGGCAAGGCAAGCTAGGGCTACAGGAGCATCAATTTTAGGTTTTAATTTTAAAGGAATGCATTGTAGTAGTGGCAGGACGAGTTGTCTTGCTGATCTTGTTGATGATGGCATTGCAGTTATAGATTTTCTGCTACAGAGCGGGATATTTCATGAGCAAATTATCTTACAAGGTAATTCACTTGGAGCAGGAATTCAAGAAATGGTATCTGAGCATTACCAAGACATTAAGGGTTTTCGACTGCGCCAAATTAATAGTAATTCATTTAAGAGTTTGAGCGTGGTAATAGCACATCGTTATAAAGTACAATTTTTAGAAAGGTTTTTTGATAGAATATTAAATTATGCTGGATGGGAAATTTCTCCTGGAGTAGATTTTTATAAAACTGGTCCATATCGTTGTCACTTACGCCGTCTGGGTGATAAAACTATTTTGCCAGGAGCAGAGTATCATTCTATGCTTGACTTTAAAGTTGATCAGGCTAATTGTTTAGATTCTTATAAAATAACTCATAAATGGCTGTATGAGCATAGTCAGCTTATCTATAGAGGCAAGAGTCAAGAAGATCCTCATAAATTAAGCCTTCATCATTTTTATATAAAAAATAATGAAGGCGAATATTTTTCTGTCTACGATTTAATAAATCGTTATTTACTATCTTTGTAGCCTTTAAAGGAACCTTCAAGTTAATTACAAATTTTGAAGCACTATACTATATAATGTGGAAATTGTGAGCAATTATATACAATATATGGTATTGGAAGCAAAAAATGTCAGTGCTAACCTAAAATGTACACCCATTTGCATGAGAAGTGTACCAGTAAAAAAGGTCACTAAATCAAGAGTGTAAATGTTAACATCGACATCATTTTAACTCAGAATGAAGTCGTATTATATGATAGGTACAGCAATGTATACAACAATACTCACCTTGCACAAACAAGGCATTAGCTAGAGAAAAATAGCAAGAACCACAAATACTCACTGTAAAACGGTAAGAAAAATTATTGAAAGATATGAATTATCAAAAATTGAAACTCCAATTCCATATAACAGGCTATCATCAACAGATTCTTGGCACGAGGAGATAA
>CAWWAI010000054.1:0-7759 GCA_963934885.1 uncultured Rickettsiaceae bacterium
AACAATGGGAAACAAAATCTACAAAAATTTGTCTTGATTTTTCAGTCCATTATAGTTCATCATTACCAGCATAAAAGCTATTATCAACAAAATTTACTGGTACAAAATGTATTTCTTTAATTATCAAGGATAAACGTAAAAATAATAATCTTTTTTCTACGTTTGTTTGATTAAGAACTTCATTTATTGCTTTTACAAAATCTTTTCTGGGAATTAGTTTATATAGCTTCATTTTTCTATTTCTACTTATTGATATTCATATTATAACAAATCCTATTTTAAAAATGTTGTAGTTATTTTATATTTTTTGCATTTAGATTCCTATCTATCCACTCGTTACTTACCCCCCCGCCTCTAAGTGCTGGAGCTAGATAGAATAAGTTTCTAAAAGGAGTCATACGATGCGCTAACATTTCAGCTTTTTTAGTGGCATCATCTGTTTTACCCTCAGCTACATCACCTAGGATGGAGAATATATCTGCCCCAGCTGCTACAGCGGGTGATGCCATTGCTTGGTATATATTATGCCCATATCTATTATATTGCCCAAAAATAAAATCTCCGTATAAGCCAAGCCCCCCTCCCTTTAAAATAGAGGCTTGTAATATGCTACTATCAAGCTCTGGTATATCCTCACCATTTAGCATTTTATTTGCAGCTATTGAAGCGTATCCCCCCATAGCACTAAGAATCAACATTGTTGATAATGTCTTAGGCGTGCCTTTATAATCTTTTACCCCTCTCATCCAGTAAGTAATTGGAAATTGTTTAAACTGTATTAAAAATCTCATTGCCTCGCCAAGTGGCGTGCCTGCTTTTGTGCCAAGTGTGGCTGCGTATCTCTCAAATTTATGGGGCGTTGCTATACCTGTATCAACTCTATCCTTTAAATAAGTTTTGAACTTTGCAGCTACTTCATTTGCTTGTATATTACCAGCTACCCATTCTGGGGTAATGATATATTCTCTTCCATCATCAGCCTTTTTAATAAAACTATTAAGAATATTCCAGTCCTTCTGGTCGAGTCCATAGCGTTGTAAATTATTCCTAAGCTCTATTGGTGCATTTTTATAGGATGTTTTCGTGTGATGAGCTAGGTTGTTTGATAATACAAAGCCAAGAGTAGACTTGAAGCTATCATCCCACCAATTCATTAAATTAAATTTAAAGTAATAATTTGTAGCGGTTGATAAACCACCTGCTATCTTTCCGCTTATATGTTGCTCTGCGTTAAGCCGGCAGTAAGCCAAGCCCATTAGATTATCTGTGCCTACACCTAGTAATCTGGCATATTCTTTTTTTTGCGTACTATTAAAAGAATTTGTTGCCACTTTTACTAGATTAGCTTGAGCTTCTATATATGGAATGCCATTATGCATTTGCTCTGTTACAAACATACCCATATCTGGTATTGATGATATAACAACTTTTCCAAGATTTGCCATTACTACTAAATTACGCACGCTCGCTGAATAGACAGCTAAGTTTGGACTCTCTGGCGTAACTCCTATGATAGATTCTAATATCCTATCTAAACTATCTCTTGATATAAAATCTAATTCTTTTTGTGCGTGTTTATCTTTATTAGCAGCTAGTTCTTGCAAATACGGGGCAAATTCATTCTTTAATGATCCTAAAAACTCATAGGGATTACTCCCCATAGATTCAAGCAAGCCAATATTACGCCCTAATTTATCTAAATTAATGGCTACTGAATGCGCTAAGCTATGAGTACCATATTCATTATTATATTTGAGCCATGAATCCGCTGATTTAAAATGCAACTTTCTAGCATGACTAAATTTATCTGAAATATTTGTATGATGCTTAAAGTGAGGCATGTATTCATTATTCTGATATAAATGCTTACCAGTTGCTAGATTGTCAAAGATTTGCACTAAATCCAAGTCTGAATCGCATCTATCTATATCAAGTAGCGGGGCAATATAATCTCTCCAAGCATCATAGCCATGTTCCTTCATCTTAAAACCATTATGAGATTGACGAGTAATATAACCATCTACCCCTTGAATATGCGCTCCGGCATTATTAATTCTGGTTATTCCTTGTTGCTGCCATTTATGTATGATTTTGGCTATGTCCGCAGATATCTTGGAATTAGTTGGCTTTTTATTCGGGTGGGTGATATTCCAAAGCTCCTTTGCAATATCATTTTCAAACTTTTTGTTTTTGAAAAAATCAAGTAAATTAGCTTTTGATAAATCATTCATTAATCCGTTGCCAAGCTCAGTTGATACAACTACCCCTCTCATATCAGTTTGCTTTAATATCTCTTCAAATCCATTCCTAATAGAATTGCGAGATAATATAGTTTGCTTAGCATTTTCTAATCTTAATATACCCATTAACTTGTCACGATATGATGATAAATCTACGTTTTCTCCTAAAATTGATGCGCCGCCGACTAATTTATCTAATTCTATTTTATGGTTTTCGAAATTAGGTAATGTTTTTGTTAATTCCTCAAGCTCTGAGATTTGTTTTTGTATATCTAAATCCTGATGTTCAGTATAATTCTGATCAAAAATTGATTTAGCATTTTTAGGATCATCTAGATCAATATACTTATCATTTTCTAGTTGGTTTCTAGCAATAGCAAGATCGGTCTGATCTAAATCATAAGCTTTGGCTTCTGATTGTTCGTATTGCAACTTGTTGCTAATTTTTGTATCAGCTTCATTTAATGCCGAAATAATTTTTTCAAACTCTTCGTTGCCTTCAAACTTTTTGAGTATAGATTGTAAATTCTCTCTATGCTTGGTCAATATTGATGATATTTGTTCGGGGAGCATGCTTATATCCCCGCCACTAGAAAATTCCTTATGTAATGATTCTTCTAATGATGCTAATTTTTCTTCCATCACAAAAAACTCTGGGAATTTTTGTATTCCCTCATCTCTAATGCTACTTTTATACATATTTAAAGTTTCAAAAGATTCAAGAACGGGCGGAGCTTGCCTCGGCGTGGTTTCCGTTGCTAATTCATCGACTAAATGCTTGAACTGCATATCAAGCGATGCGCTATTTGTAGAATATTCTGCGTTTAACTCCTCAGGACTAGCAAAATATCTTCTGCGGTACTCCCCGTATTTACCCTTGCCAATACCATATCCACTTTTTATTCCAGCTGAGGCAAATGGAAGGGCAGCAGAGAATGCGCTAGCTTCAGCTATATTTTGCAGTGAATCACCTAAACCATATTCTCTCTGTTCTAAATCTCTTTCACCGTGGATGAGTGGTTCTAGCGCAGCCTGACCAATACCGCCACCTATGGCAAATTTTACCATGTTTGCCTTAACTGGATTAGACGCCCACCAAGCACCCCTGACAACCGCTCCAACTGGTATAAAACCAGTGGCAATATTAATGCTTAAATTTGTCGGAGCTACATTACCGCCGACTATTGACCCCGCTATTTGACCAGCTCTATCTAGTAAATCATTTTTGCCATTTTCTATAATATAGTTGTTAATATCCATTTTACGGCGTTTTTCTAGAATATCTTCAATTATAGCAGGAGTAAAATTAGGATCATAAGCAAGCCCTGACTCTGCGTGATTGCTTTCGAAATCTTCTTTTGATATTTTTTGATTCTCTTCCTTAGATGCGTGAATATTTTTTAAATAAAGCATATCTGGATCGTCACCATGATAATCTATATTAAAAATATTCTTCAAGCTTGGTGAGTCTAAATAAGCATTCTTAGTCGAGGCAATGAAAGAACTAGTTCTTGACGCTTTTATATTTTCTAATATGTATTTATCGTCTCTAGATTCAGGCTTTATCCTTGGGTTTGATATATCAAACATAGTTATATATTTATCTTATAGTTTTAAATAGCCCCGTAAGGGTGTAATGATGATAATGGTTTACGAGGTGCTATCACTTCATTAAGATCAAGTAATGACCATGTTTGTACTTCATTATTTGATTTCATTAACGGTCTCTCTGCTTCATGGTCATGATATACATAATATACAGATTTCTTATCTTGGGAAAGCCTCCATGTTCCGCCTCGCAATGAACTTTCTACATCACGAGAATTTAGCGCCTCATCAGGGTAATATTCCTTGCCAAAAGATGCAATAGCATCATATTCTATTTTATGATTAATTAAATCACCACGCAGTTTTTGTAAAGCATAATTAATATTAACCGTCTCTAATTCTTTGACCCTACCGTCTTCTATAATAGTTCTTGGTATATACAAGTTACCATGATTCCAGTTAGCGTAAGGTTTTATATAACTAGTCTCGAATAAATTACGCAGTGCTAAATCGCACCCCTCTTTTATGCTCACATGTTTTTCAAACTGATAAAATCTAGCCAATTCTAAAAGAGCCGTTTGCATAGTAAGAACCTCGGGTACGTTCTCACTATTACCCGCTAAAATACTATCTTGCCAATCTTTTGTTTTTTCTTTTATGCGGTCTTGAATTGCATCTTTATCATTCTTAGACATCTCACCAAGTGCTTGACCGCTTGCCATAGCTCTTGCTAAATCATTCTTTAAATTACCTCTTGAATGTAAATTAGCTTCAATATAAAAGTGGTTTAAAGCTGATAATTTATTTTCTTGCAATATCTCTTCTACGATTTTATGTCCTAATGACTCGTGATTAGATTCTATTTTAAGCATATTATTTAATTCACTTTGAATAATATTTGCATCTCGTGAATCTAGTGCACTTTGAAAATGCTCCCTCTCTTCTTGCGTTAATAATTTTTGTTTATAAGAAGGGATGCCTTTCTGAGTTTGCAAAGATAATCTTTTGTTTATTTTTTCAGCTAAAGGTAAATCTATATCAACCTCACTTAAAAATAATTCTTCAACAAATAAAGCAGGATCTTTTTCTGCTCTCTGTTTTTGTTTTTGAATCTGTGATATTACCTTTTCTTTTACTAGCGATTCTTCCACATAATTTTCACTATTAGGATTAACTTGCAAACTACTTGCTATTTTTAAGCCCTCAGATAATGGAGCGTATTTTATCTGATCTAGAATATCATAACTCTTAATATGTAATTGTTCTTTAGCAATAAATTCTTGCGCTACTATTTCGGGAAGCGATTCTAATTTATCATCTAATCCATCAATGCCTTTGCCCCTAGCTAAAATACTTTCCAAATGTATCTTAGCTAATTGATTAAACTCAGTTAGTTTTTTCTTATTCTCGGCATTGATAGCTTGATTAGCTTCTCCGTCTATTTTGGCTATTTTTCTGAAATCTAAATCTTGTTTCCAAGGATGTTCTATATTTTGATCTAATATACTTCTTGGATTATTCATTACAAAGCTCTCAGCACTAGCTTCGGCTATATCCGTACTTGCTTTTTTTAATAGCTTAGCTTTATGTTTTGGGTCAATATCTAAAGAATTAATAGCTATTAGAGCAGTTTCCTTGTTCTGGCTAAATAATGTCGGGTTAGCATAAGTAGCTTTTGCTAGTTTTTCAATATTTTCAATAGCCATATTATGCCTTTTATCCATAACCATTGACGCTTCAAAACTTGCTACATTTTGAGCCATGTTAGCTCTATAGCCATTTAGTTTTTGTTCTAATATTTCTTTAGCGTAAGGATTCTTAAGTGAATTAATAATAGCAGCACTTTTATTAGCTAATTTACTCATAAAAAAATTAGCAAATGGCTTGCCTGTCTCCGATGCATCAATATGATTATCAGGCAGATTCATTAGACAGGCTAAACTATTTGACTTAGAATCAATGCCAACATCTAAATGATTTTGTGCATCTCTTAAATCATTTGCCGAATCAAGTAAAAAATTACTCCAGCTATCAGCTACCATAACGCTAGCATCTTTTTTTAGTTTTCTATCCCAAACCTCATTTAAGCCTTTACTTATAATAGAAGTAGTTTTTTCAATTTGTTCCCATTTGCTCATAATTCTAATTCAAATAATGTGGTATTAATTTAACTTTGGCATAGATTCTTAGCACGCTTGCTGGATATGGTTTATCCACTACATATACTAAATCTACATCCTTTGATATATCTCTATTGCAATTAAAATGCACCCAGCCAGATACATAAGGACTACTAATAGAGCGAATGCTATCCGCCATTAAATATTTTTTATCAGATAAATAAAACTGCGTATTATCTAAATTTAATTTCGGACATTTTACAGAATGTTTTATTGTTTGACCCGTACTAGTCATTTCTTCTAAATACCCACCTTTACTATTGAATAATTTTAAACCCATAGCAGTATCTTTTTTATCTATATGTTCATATTCATCTGGGAATATCAACGGAAAGGTCTTTAGCACTGAACTATATACAAATCCACAACTTAAAAACCTAACTTCAGCACCTTTAGGTAAAGGCATAATATTAGGTACATCGGGCATCATTTCATTGACTAATAATTCATTATCACCAATATATCCTACTTTCATTCCTCCATATATTTTATATAAATTTACAGTATCTACCTTGTGAATAGATGAATAAATATTACGTGTTAAAATCTTGATAATTTCAATATCAATATCAGGAAAATTCTGACGAAAAATAGGAAAATATTTTTGACTTAGTAATAAATATTTATCTATTTTTGTTGGATGGGAAATTTCAGTAGATACTCTTAGCAACTCATGTTTTTCGCTTGGCACAACGTAATTAGCTGTTTTGATACAATTTTCTAATACATGATCAAACATAAATTTTGCTCTATATACTAAAGTAAGCAATATTACATAAAATTTATTGTCATGGTATTTTGTAAATTCATAATTATCTTTAGCGTAATTATAATCATTTTCTATATTGTTAATTGCTTGAGCATTAATTTCACCAGAACTTCCTGCTGATTCTACTAAAAAACCAAGAGCAGAGAGACGTAAGAATGATATCAAAGCTACTTGTTCTTGGTTATTGCCAAATAACTCATTCTCCCACTCAATTTCTACTTCCTGAGCAGTTTTTTCTTTCCAATAGTTTTTTAAAGCCTGTCTAACTATTGATGGATATTCTTCTATACCTTCATCAATCTCCACTTCTTCATAATTACTCTCTACGTAAATATCAATTATTTCTTTTAATTAATGAAATTGATTATAGTAGTTAGCTTGATTGACATTATTCCAAATTGTAATAACATTATTTTTTATATCGACAGGAGCATTATTAATAAAATCTTCCTGCTGCTCTATATTTAATTGTTTAGCTTTATCAATAAAATTATTTACTTTCCATTTAAGCTTTTCTTTTGCAACTAACTCAGTTATATGGTCATCATTATTAATAAAATCATCTATAAAATTATTAACTAAATCATTTAAAGATAATTTTAAATTATTCCTTTGGTCAAGCGGCAAAACTCCTAGTAAATTTAGAAAGTTACTAAAAACATCCTTCGCCACTTGCGATATAATATTTTTATCTATTATGTCTTTATCATAAGATGCATAAATAATAGCTAATATATACGCTAATTTTTCTTTCAAAAATTCTATTAACTTATTATTTTCTATATCTAAAATTCCTTCGTTAAATATTAAATCACCTTGTTCTATTTTGAAATATTTTATAAAATCATCTTCTAATTTTAATTTTTCTAAAATGCAGTTAGTAATTGTTAAATCAATGGATTGCTTACTTAGAGCCTTGATTGAATCCGAGTAAGTGGAATTTTTTCTTCCTGATATTATTGCATACTGGGGTCTAGTGGAAGAAGTCCCAAAAGTGTCGGTTTAGTTTTTTGCCCTTGTTT
>CAWWAI010000055.1:0-7613 GCA_963934885.1 uncultured Rickettsiaceae bacterium
TTACATTATCAATAATATTGAGTATTACAAATTTTTACTTGTGGGTAAAGCTAAGGGCGGGGGGGCGCAAACCGTCATTTCGAGGATCGTAGACGGACGCGGCGCGCGGCGCGGCAATCCCTTACCGTTTGAGTGTGACCGTGCGTATAAATAGACTGCCGCCAACGCTCGCAGTGACGGGGTTTGTGTTTTACGATCCGCAAGGGCAGGATGGCGCGGGACTTATCTATTAGCAAGGAGCTAGGCGTGAACGCGGCAATCTCCCTGACGGCTTATGATTGCTGCGCGTGTAATTTAGTAACAAGAGCATGTTTTAGCACTTGTTCAATATTAGATACAGGAATGATTTCCAAATTACTTACGATATTTTTTGGTATATCTTTTAGATCTTTAGCATTATCTTTTGGAATCAGAACTGTTTTTATTCCACCTCTTTTAGCAGCTAGTAATTTTTCTTTTAATCCTCCAATAGGTAATACTGTACCTCGTAAAGTAATTTCTCCAGTCATAGCAACATTTTTATTCACAGGAGTTTTGGTCATTAAAGAAACTAATGTCGTGTAAATTGCAATGCCTGCGGATGGTCCATCTTTTGGCGTTGCTCCCTCTGGGACGTGTAAATGCACATCCATTTCTTTATAATCTTTTTCCTTAAGACCTAAATCTTTTGCTCTAACTAAAAAACAACTATAAGCGGCTTCCGCAGATTCCTTCATTACATCTCCGAGTGTACCAGTCGATTTAATACCACCCTTACCAGGAAAACATACGGCCTCAATGCTAAGTAAATCACCACCAACTTCAGTATAAGCTAAACCTGTTGTAGTACCAATTTGGTCTTCTTCTTCTGCTAAGCCATAACGATATTTCTTTACACCTAAATATTCTTCTAGATTTTCAGGTTTTACGGTTACATTTTTAAGTTCTTTATTTTTTAAGATTTTTGTCAATACTTTTCTAGCAAGCTTACCAATTTCTCTTTCAAGTGATCTCACGCCAGATTCTTTCGTGTAATATCTAATTAATTCTAGAATAGTTTCATCAGTGATTTTTAATTCATCTGACTTCATGCCATGCATTTTTAATTGCTTAGAAATTAGATATTTTTTTGCTATTTCTAATTTCTCTTCTTCAATATAACCACTAATATTAATTATCTCCATACGATCAATTAAAGCACGTGGTAAATCGTATGAATTAGCAGTAGCAATAAAAACTATATCAGATAAATCATATTCTACTTCTAGATAGTGATCGACAAAATGTGCATTTTGTTCTGGATCCAAAACCTCTAGCAAAGCTGATGCGGGGTCACCTCTAAAATCTGCGCTCATTTTATCAATTTCATCAAACAACATAACCGGATTATCTACTTTAGATTTTTTGATAAGATTGATAATTTTACCTGGCATTGATCCAAGATATGTTTTTCGATGCCCTCTTATTTCAGCTTCGTCACGTACGCCGCCAAGTGCAAATTTAGTATATTTTCTACCCATAGATTCAGCAATGGATTTGACTAAAGAAGTTTTACCGACTCCTGGAGGACCAATTAAACATAAGATAGGTCCTTTGATTTTCTTAGAACGCTTTAAGACTGATAAATATTCAACAATTCTCTCTTTTACTTTTTCTAGACCATAATGATCACGATTTAGAACCTCTTCGGTCTTATTTATATCTACAGCATTTTTTGTACATTGCCCCCAAGGCATTGCTAAAAGAGCTTCTAGATAATTTCGTACAACGGATGATTCAGCCGACATCTGATTCATCATTTTTAATTTTTTTAATTCAGATTGAGCTTTTTCTTTTGCTTCTTTTGATAATTTTAACTTTTTAATTTTTTTCTCAAAATCAAAGAAATCAGATTTTTCTTCTCCTCCTTCTATTTCTTGATGCAAAGCTTTCATTTGCTCATTTAAATAGAAATCCCTTTGTGTTTTTTCAATTTGTTTTTTAACACGCATCTGTACTAATTGCTCAGTGTCTATATAAGTACTTTCTGTAATAATTATTTCAGCAAGTATCTCAGAACGCTTTAGAACGTCTACTTCTTCAAGTAATTTTTGTTTGATATCAAGCTTACAACTTAAATGAGATGCAATGATATTAGTAATGTAGCTGGGATTCTTTTGTTCGTTAAGTATATTAAGAATTTCAAGATTTATCTTTTTATTTGTTTTAGCGTATTCTTTAAAAGAGCCCATAACTGACTGAACGCTTTTATTTAGAGCATCTAGATCACTCACTTCTTTATCTGGAACAATAGAATAATCCGAGAGGAATATAATTTCTCCACCTATATTGCTAAGAGCTACTCTACTTACGGCTTCAACCAAAATTTTTGCGTTATTATTTGGTAACTTAACTGTTTGAATAATTTTTGCTAAAACACCAACATTATATAAGTCTGACACTTTTGGATCTTCAAGATCTTGTTTTTTCTGAGTGGTTAGCAAAATATGCTGACCATCTTCCATTTTTTTAGCAGCTAGAAGAGAATTTAAAGATTTTTCTCTGCCTATAAAAATAGGCGCAATCGTTCCAGGGAAAATTATAACATCACGAAGAGTTAGTAGTGGAAGAGTTTTTTTATCAGTACTCATTATACTTATATAGACCTTTATAAATTTTGTATATTAAATCAATGATAGTTATATAATGCTTTCATCTGGTGTTTTCAAGCAATTACAAAATTATGGTAACATTTCTTTTAAACAAAATGTATAAAACAAGATGAATCAAGCTCTACAAAATCCTTTAATAGTGGCAAAAGCATACTCACGTATTAAGGGTTATATTCATAAAACACCATTACTTCATTCGAATTTATTAAATGAGATAATGGGAAGTAAAGTTTATTTTAAAATGGATGCAGTACAAAAAACCGGGGCATTTAAGATTCGCGGGGTGTTAAATCATTTATTATCCCTAAAAGAACAAGGCTATATGCCACAAAAAATAGTAGCATATAGCACCGGTAACCATGGTCTTGCTATGTCTTATGCTGCAAAATTATTTGGTATTCATGCTAGAGTTTATTTACCTAAAAATGTATCTTCTATTAAAAAACGCATCGCAGAATATTATGGAGCAGAAGTTATCTATACTGCGACTAGAAACGAAGCAGAATATTTATCAAAAATAGATGGAGAAGGTGAATATCATTATCTACACCCATCAGATGATGATGCAATAATTGCTGGTGCTGGTACTATTTGCTATGAAGCCTTACAAGAAATGCAAAAGATGGGTGAAATACCTAATGCAATCTTTGGACCTTGTGGTGGTGGAGGTTTACTTTCAGGAGCATACTTGGCCAAAGAATTATTATTACCCAGCGCTCAATTACATGGCGCTGAACCAATAATGGCTAACGACGCACATCAATCTCTATTATCTAAAAAGATTTTCCGTTTTCAAGAATCTCCAGAGACTATAGCCGATGGCTTGCGTGCACTTGCTGTCTCTGAGCGCACCTTAGCTTATTTGCGTAAGCTAGATGGGTTCCACTTAATAGATGAAGAATTGATACGTTATTGGACCGCATGGTTAATACAAATGATGAAAGTAACCTGCGAACCATCAGCAGCAATAAGTATGGCGGCTGCGCATACATGGCTAAAAACACAAGAGAAAAATCAAGTGATACTTGTATTAATAACAGGTGGTAATATTGATCCAGAAATATATCAAGAATTATGCAAAACTAATGAAAATCTACAACATCTACCAACATAGCATAAAATTTATTAACACAAACAGCGTCACTCCCCGAGCGGTTAGAGCAATCCATTCAAACGCAACGGTAAGAATTGCCGCGTCGCAAAGGCTTCTCGCAATGACAGTTTTATTTTTTATTAATAGTTTACATACTGTAGTGGATCTTTTGCAGTCTTACCATCGCGTATACCAAAATGCAATTGAGAAGTCTTTACTTTTCCTGTACTCCCTACATAACCCACAACATCGCCTTGTTTTATAACACTGTCTTTTGATAAAATCATATCTTCTAAATGCGCATAAGAAGTAACCATATTCTTACCAGCGACTTTAATAATAACCAAATAGCCAAAAGTTGAATCATAATCTGCATAAATAACTTTCCCATCAGTGGAAGATATTATTTTTGTACCGGATTTTGCTGCAATATTAATGCCTTTATTTTTACCAAATTCTGTTTTCTCACCAAATTTAGAAATAATTTTTCCTTTCACGGGAGCTATGAAATCTGGAGTTTTTGGTATTGGAGCCATTATTTGCTCTTTAGGAGTTACATTTGCAACTGAATCTTTGGGTACTTTTATTTTGATTATTTGGAACTCATCTAAATAATAAGGAGGATATAGTTCATTAAGAATTGTAATTTTATCTAGTGTTTGTTGGTATTTTAGGGCAATATCCTCTATAGTTTCACCAACTCTTACTTCATGATAGATAATTTTTGTACCTTGTTCTATGGGGCTTGCCGCTGGCACAATATAATCATCTCCATCACTATATGGTCTTATAAATTCAGAAATTGTAGATTCCTCTAACGTACCATTTGAAATAACTTTGCCATCATTATTGATAGTTGGAATTGTGGAACTGCTTAATTTTGCATTTTTGTGGTTATATTCTATAGGTGCTGGGGCCTTTGTAATAGCACAACTTGTTAGGGTTAATATTAATAGGATAAAAAAACTACATCTTTTCATATCGTGTTTATGATTTTTATATAAAATTATTATGCAATAAGTTAACGCTATTATATAATAACTGCTAGTGTTTTTTTATATAAAAAGTGTTTTTTAATGAAAATTTATGATTTAGCGATTGCAAGTGACCATGCTGGTGTGATTTTAAAGGCCAAAATTATCAAAATTTTACAAGAAAAAGGATTGAAAGTTTTGAATTTAGGCTCGGATAATGAAGATAGGGTGGATTATCCTGATTACGCATACAAAATGGTGGAAGAAATTATCGAAGGTTCAACGCCAAAAGGTATATTAATATGCGGTACTGGGATTGGTATGTCAATTGCCGCTAACCGTAGTTCCTCAATTCGTGCTGCTTTATGCGTAAGTGAATCTATGGCTGAGTATTCACGTCTGCATAATAATGCAAATATATTGGTTCTTGGTAGCAAATTAGTAGAAGACAAGATATCCATAAGAATGGTAGATAAATTTTTGGAAACAAAATTTGAAGGTGGAAGGCATGTACGTAGATTAGAGAAAATAGTTTGATTTATCTATAATTAAACTTATCTTATTGCTTTTTGGAATGATTTTGATTATAATTTAGGTCGATAATCTATCTATATGGCCAGGTAGCAAAGTGGTAATGCCGGGGACTGCAAATCCTCTATCCGCCGGTTCGATTCCGGCTCTGGCCTCCAACATACTTGATGTATGATATGCAATACATTGAACAATTTCTAGAAATGATACTAGCTGAACGAGGCATTGCTGAAAATTCTCTACTCAGTTACAAACGTGATTTATTAGATTATCGTCAGTTTCTTGCTAAAATTAATATAGAAGAGCTCTCCTCCTCTTCAGAAAATATTGATGAATATATAGTATCCCTAGATGAAAAACAAATATCTCCACGTTCAATTAATAGAAAAATTTCCACGCTTAAAAGCTATTATAATTTTTTAATTAGCGAAAATTATACAGAATATAATCCGACTCTAGTTGTAGATTTACCAAAATATAGCAATAAATTACCGTTAATTTTATCTGTAGGTGATATACGCCGTTTATTAGATTTTTGTCATAATGATCTTTCTCCAGAAGGAGTCCGACTTTGTGCGATGATTCATTTAATCTATGCAAGCGGTCTTCGAGTAAGCGAACTAGTTTCTTTAAAACTAATAGATATAACTAGTGGACATAAAAACATAGAAGTGCGATCTACCTTCTTAGTTAAAGGCAAAGGTGGTAAGGAGCGTATGGTTGTAATTAGTAATAAAGCTAGACAAACTATTTCTAACTATTTACAAATAAGAGAACATTTTTGTCAATCTAAATCTCAATTAGCTAAGACTTATTTCTTCGCAAGCAATTCATTACAAGGTTATATGACTAGACAAAATTTTGCTATTTTATTAAAACAAATAGCACTTAAATCTGGATTAGATCCGGATTTAATCTCGCCCCATGTTTTGCGCCATAGTTTTGCTACACATTTATTAGAAGGTGGCGCTGATTTACGTGTTATTCAAGAATTGCTCGGGCACTCAGATATAAGCACTACCCAGACATACACACATGTACAAACTGGACACTTAAAGAAAACTTTACAAGAATATCATCCATTAGAAAAAAGTGGTGCCTCTGGCCGGACTTGAACCGGCACGCCCCAAAGAGCAACAGATTTTGAATCTGTCGTGTCTACCATTCCACCACAAAGGCAAAAAACATATTATACAGGCTCGGCTTAAGTGCAAACATATTTAGTCTATGCAGTTTTATCACATGAGTTTGTTTTTTGTCAAATTATTTTTTGTAACACCTACATCACTATTAGTAATTATGTTTATCTAAAAAAAATCTTGCATATTTAATCAAATGTTTTAAAATTAATATACGGTGTTTCGTAGCACTACAACATGTTTAAGCCTAGTTCTGCTAGGGGTCAACTATTATAAGTGCCTCTGGCATGAAGTATAGTTGAGGTCGTGTTGTGACTTTACGAAACCCCTAGTACCAACTAATAACTAGGTGTTTATCATGAAATATTATTATCTTTTTCTATTTTCTCTTCTTATTATCCTTGGCACGTGTTTTGTGTTACTTCTCCATCATGTTGAGCGAAAGCACCAAGCAGAAAAACATCAAACAGAAAAGCAATATATCCAGCCTTCTCATCTGTAATACGCCTATCTTAATATAAAAGCATAATATGTTTATCTAAAAAAGACTTGTATATTTAATCAAATGTTTTAAAATTAATGCACGGTGTTTAGAAACACTACAACATGTTTAAGCCTAGTTCTGCTAGGGGTCAACTATTATAAGTGCCTCTGGCATGAAGTATAGTTGAGGTCGTGTTGTGACTTTTCTAAACCCCTAGTACCAACTAATAAACTAGGTGTTTATATCATGAAATATTATTATCTTTTTCTATTTTCTCTTCTTATTATCCTTGGCACGTGTTTTGTGTTACTTCTCCATCATGTTGAGCGAAAGCACCAAGCAGAAAAGCAATATATCCAGCCTTCTCATCTATATGTTCGGAAGTCTATATCCCTTTTAAATTAGATATAATTATCCTATTTTCACGGATTCAGACCTACCCAATGAATTCCAAAGATTAATAATATTTCCAATGATAATTTCTTCTGTTTTTGTAGAACTATCTCTCTTGGTTAATAAGCTTGAGACAATACAGCGCTTGATGCGTGAGAATTGAGCTTCTTATATCATGCCAGACAGCATCACGTGATGGCGGAATAACTGGAGTAATACCATTTAAATATAAATGTTCAACTCCGTCTATACTATAATATCCACCATCAGCAATCACCTTATCAATATCCTGTAATTTTCCTCATACCCCAGCTAAATAAACGATAATGGATAAAAATAATCTCAATATATGCACCAGAATATAATTCT
>CAWWAI010000056.1:0-7190 GCA_963934885.1 uncultured Rickettsiaceae bacterium
ATTAAGATCCCAGAGCTTATTAAGCTTATAGCAACTAATGGGTTATTAATCATAGACTGAGCATTGATAATAGGTTATGATATATTATTGAATTTTTTAATAATATAGTAAAATAAATGTCATTCAACCTGAAAAAATATAAAGATAAATTATTGTTTATACCTCTTGGTGGTTCAAACGAAATAGGAATTAATGTAAACTTGTACCATTTGCAAGGAAAATGGATCATGGTCGATTGCGGCAGTGGCTTTGCAGACGAGCATTTACCAGGCGTAGATATGGTCGTAGCAGATGTTAGCTTCATTGAAGAGCACAAAAAAGATTTGCTAGGAATAGTTTTAACACACGCTCATGAAGATCATTTAGGAGCTATTCAATATTTATGGAACGAACTTGAGTGTCCAATCTATACTACAAAATTTACTAAAAATTTCTTAAAAAGTAAACTATCAGAATATTCATTTTCTAAAGATATGAAAATTCATGAGGTTGATCCAAAAGATAAATTAGAATTAGGTCCATTTTCTATTGAAATGATCGGTCTTACACATTCTGCTCCAGAAATGCAGGCTTTAATGATCAGAACTTCTGAAGGTAATGTATTACATACTGGTGATTGGAAATTTGATCCACGACCTATAGTGGGAGAGGCTTCAGATCAGAAAGCATTAAAAGCTTGTGGAGATGAAGGAGTTCTTGCATTAGTTTGTGATTCAACAAATGTTTTTAATGAAGGAGTATCTGGTTCTGAAGGTGATGTACGTGAAAGCCTTATAAAAATTATAGCTGCATGCCCAAAAATGGTAGTGGTGACAACATTTGCATCAAATTTAGCACGATTAGATACCATAATTCATGCGGGTCAGAAGGCTGGTAGAAAAGTTGCAATCACTGGTCGCAGTTTACATAGAATGTTTGCAGCTGCACAAGAAAGTGGTTACTTAAACGATATAATCCCATTAATAGATGAGAGATCTGTTGGTAATTATAAAAGAGAAGAATTGCTAATTATAGCAACAGGTTGTCAAGGAGAATCCATGGCTGCCACTGGCAAAATGGCGAGTGGAGCTCATCAATCTATTAAACTGGCTGCAAAAGATACTGTTATTTTTTCCTCTAAAATAATTCCAGGAAATGATAAAAAAATCTTCAGTTTATTCAATATTTTTGTCAAAAAAGGCATTGAAGTAATAACTGAAAGAGACCATTTTGTACATGTTTCTGGTCATCCAGCAGTGGAAGAGCTGAAAGAGATGTATAAATTAATTCGCCCAGAAGTTTGTATTCCAGTACATGGCGAGCCAATACATATTCATGAACATGCAAAATTAGCTAGAAATAATGGTATTAAGCATGCAATTGAAGTAGAAAATGGTAGTGTAGTTTTAATAGAAAAAGATTGTTCAAAAATTATTGACACTGTTAAGAATGGTTATTTAGCTGTTGATGGTAATTATTTACTGCCAAAAGATTCATCGATCTTTAAAATGCGTAGAAGAATGCGCGAAGATGGTATAGTAGTTGCTTCTATTGTTCTAGATAGAAAGCTGCAATTAGCAATAGAACCAATGCTTTCTATGCCAGGATTGTTAGACCATATTGAGGATGGAGATGTAATTTTAGCTATCAAGAAAGAAGTTACTATTGCTTTACAAGATCAAAGAAAATCTTCTAAAGGAGTATTAATTAATGATCAAATAGAAGCTTGTGTTAGAAGAGCTCTTCGTAGAATTATAAAAAGCGAAACGAATAAAACCCCAGTTATTATAGTAAATATTGTAGAAATTGATTAAAGAAATTATCCTCAAGTGACACTAACTATTCACTTAAGGATAACTTTTTATTATTTACTCTAATTCCATTATCTTATCACGTGATAATACAATCTTTAAGAGTTGCGAGTAATTTTCTAGCCTCTGATAGTAAGTTTTTTGTTTTTAATTCTTGTAGATATATTAGTTTATTATCGGATTTAATTTTTGCATGTCTTGGATGTTGTTTAATGAATTCCATTACCATTGATGATACATCAAAATTTTTGTTAAATTTCATTACAAAGCCATTTGGTCCGCTATCTAAATTTTCTATTTTTAATTGTAGGCAAGTGTTTTTTACCTTTACCATATCAAGTAAGTTATTAAATTCGTGTGGAATAGGACCAAATCTATCTACCATTTCATCACGAAAACTTTCAATTTCTTCTTGTGTTTTTAGATCACCTGCACGCCTGTAAATAGCAAGACGTAGCGACGAATCCTCAATATAACTAGATGGAATTAATATTGCTATACCTAGATTTATAGAAGGGGTGAATTCTATATTTTTTTCTTCAGTATTAGTACTTTTTAATTCATTTATTGCTTCGTCAAGCATTTCTTGATAGAGCTCAGAACCTACTTCTTTAATATGACCTGATTGCTCTGATCCAACTAAATTACCAAAACCACGTAAATCCATATCGTGTCCAGCTATGGTAAATCCAGCTCCTAATGAGTCTATATTCTGCAAAATCTCAAGGCGTTTTAGTGAGTGCTTAGTAGTATTTTTGAAGTGTGCTAATGTTAAGTATGCATAACCTCTAACTTTTCCGCGTCCTACGCGACCACGTAATTGGTATAGTTGGCTTAGTCCAAGCATGTCTGAACGATGAATAATCATAGTATTGGCAATAGGTATATCAATACCTGATTCAATTATAGTGGTAGATAGTAATATATCAAATTTAGCATCACAGAATTCACTCATTATTTTATCAATTTCAGCAGGGGGCATTTGACCGTGAGCTATTTTAAATTTTAGTTCTGGTACATATTGCCTTAGCTGCTTTTCTACCCATTCAATATCTTTGATTCTGGGCACTACATAAAAGCTTAAACCACCTCTAAAGCGTTCACGCATTAAGGCCTCGCGAATTACTACTGCATCAAAAGGCATTACATTAGTTCTCACTGGTAAACGGTCAATAGGAGGTGTAGCAATAAGACTTAGATCTTTAATTCCTACCATTGACATTTGCAATGTGCGCGGGATAGGTGTAGCTGATAGTGATAATACATGTACTCCTGCTTTAATGCTCTTCAAATGCTCTTTTTGCGCAACACCAAAATGTTGTTCCTCGTCAATAATTATCATTTTAAGGTTTTTAAATTTAATATTCACAGCTAAAAGAGCATGTGTGCCAATAATTATATTAACTTTACCATCTGCAATTGCATGCTTGATTTTGCTAGCCTCAGTGGGGGTGATTAGTCTTGATAATTGGGCGATATTTATACCCATATTTTTAAAACGCTCAAGGAAGCTAGTATAATGTTGTTTGCATAAAATAGTTGTGGGTGCGATAATTGCTACTTGTGGTAGATCATCATTTATATCACAGACTGCCATAAAAGCTGCTCGCATAGCTACTTCTGTTTTTCCAAACCCAACGTCACCACAGATTAAACGATCCATTAGGCGACCGCTTTCTAGGTCAGTTTTGATATCAGTTATAGAGGATATTTGGTCTTCTGTTTCGTTATATGGAAATCTATTACAAAATTCTTCGTATGTAATTGCATCAAACTCTATAGGTCTGGTGGTAGCTAATAATCTCTGTGCAGTCATTTTAATTAGCTTGCCAGCTATATCTTTAATTCTATTTTTAAGCGTGGATTTACGTTTTTGCCAATTGGCACTACCAAGCTTATCTAATACAGCATCATTATTACCGTATTTTTTAATCTGATCAATATTCTCAACTGGTAGGTATAAGATATCGTTATTTGCGTAAATAATTTTTAAACAATCATGAGCAATATTATCTACACAGATAGTTTGAATTTGGGAGAACATACCAATACCATGTTCTTTATGAACTATTAGTTCATTTTCAGAAATATTATCCAACTCTGTTAGGATGTTTTTTAATTTTCTCTTTGTAGATCTATGACCTTGAGTAGTAAATTTATCACCTAATATATCTTGTTCAGTAATGAATAGATATCTATCTGTAATAAATCCATGGGACAGGGGTGCTATAGTTATGTTTATAAAGTTCTTTTTAGCTAAGGATAATTTTGAAATCTCTTTTGTTACATATTCATAATCTTTAGCAATGTTTTTAATTCTTTCTCGTCCACTTTTAGAATTGCAGAAAATAACAGGAATTTTTTTCTTATTCTCAACAATAATTTCAAATAATTTATTAAACTCAGTCTTTTTTTCAATTTTTGCTTGAGTGCTAATGCTTTGTATAGCAGAAAAATCTTTATGAGCACCTGATTCTAAAAGTATATTATCTCCTTCAGTAAGTTTTAATTTAGCTTCTTCTACGCTTGTAATTAAATTATTTACTGGAAGTGCAAAATAAAATGAATCTGGGTTGGCTTTATTGGATAGAACTCGAGATTCATAAAAATCATGATATGCATGTTGGTATTCAAGGAGTGCTTGAACGCATAATTGATCATATATAATTTGATACTCACCCAAGAAGTCAGTTAATATATGCATTTCTTTATAGAATAAAGGCAGTAGATGTTCATAACCATGAAATTTTTGGCCAGCAATGATTGATTCGTATAGAGGGCTTTTTATATGATTAACACCAAATATACGTAGAAAATTATTTTTAAAATTAGTAATAGTATCTGAATTTAGTAGCGTCTCACTAGCAGAGGATAGGGTCACACTGGGTAGAGATGTTTTTGAAATTTGGCTATAAGTATCAAATTCTTTGATAGATTCAATATTATTCCAGCCGAAATTGATTCTATAACCTTGGCTACTATGCGTCACTAGGTCTACTAATTCACCTCTAACAGCAAATTCACCGCTATCAACTGCACTAGCAGATCGACTAAAACCATTAGTTACTAAATATGTAGATAATTCTTCAATATCTATTTTTAGTCCTATTTCTAAGATGAGGGTAGAGTTGGAAAAAACATCTGGTTCTGGTAATTTAGTAAGTAAGTTTTGGGCAGCAGTAACAATTATTTTAGGCGTATTACTTTTAGCCAGTTTTGTTAATGTTGCCGCTCTTTGTGATAAAATTTCATTGCTTGGAGACACGCGGTCATACGGTACTGTATCTAGGCTTGGTAAAAATAATACTTTCTCATCTTTATCATTACCATCTAGAAAAAGCACGTGCCTATATGCAGTTAGTGCGCTTTCTTCATCTGCGCAAAGAAGTAAAATATTTTTATTTTTGTAGATAAAATGTTCGTATGCAAAAAAATTCTTAGCTGCAAAGGGAATTTCTACTTTTTTCATTTTTATGATGGCTCAAAATTTAGTATTTGTGTCATCAAGTTTGACTGGCTTTCGATAGGCACGGTTTTTTTTCTAGTATACCAATCATAAATATCTGCATCTGAAAGCTGCAATATTTTATTAAAAATTTGCAGCTCATCATCATTCATTTTATTTATATAAAGTTTTGCAAACTGCCCTATAATTAGATCAGTTTCTTTGCAACCTCTGTTACAACTTTGATATAGTAATTTTTTGATAAAATATTGTCTATTTTTAATATCCATGATTATTGGTCTTGCAAAAAAATTTAATAACAATATTATTGTTATCAACTAAAAAAAATCAAGACTAAAGTGCATAATCGTATGTTGCTACCTATCTTTTTTTATGATTAAAATTTATTATTATGGATAGTTTGAACACGATAAAACAGCTCAACTACGCTAATGCTCAACTGGAAACAGATGATTACAGCGATCTATGGAAAGATGTAAGTCGTGATTTAATAGCGCATTACGGAGAGGCTTTATATAAAAGCTGGTTAAGTAAAATACATTTTGTAGAAATTCAAGACGGATCTTCTGTTATTCTTTCTGCTCCTAGTAACTTTGTTAGAGATTGGATTAAATCTAATTATCACGATGTTATAACTCATCTTTTTATACATCATGATGCACGTTTAAAACAAGTTGATATTATAACGCAGGAAAGAGCTGTAGTGACTAAAACAGCATTAGAGGTTGTAGAGCTAGATCTTGTTGAGCAAGGATTTTCTTTAGATACTAACAAAAATTCTTTATCTTACCTAGATTCTAGATTTACGTTTGATAATTTTGTCGTAGGATCACCAAATGAACTCGCCTATGCAGCAGCTTTACTAGTAGCGGAATCGGAAAGTGCTGTTGTTAAATCAAATCCATTATTTTTATATGGCGGGGTAGGGCTAGGGAAAACTCACTTAATGCATGCAATAGCTTGGCATTGTCATATTAAAAGCCCTAATAGAAAAGTGCTATACCTGTCAGCTGAAAAATTTATGTATAGATTTATAAAAGCTTTACGTAATAAAGATGTCATGTCTTTTAAAGACGAGTTCCGTTCAGTTGATATTTTGATGATTGATGATATACAATTTATTTGTGGGAAGGAGAGCACTCAAGAAGAGTTTTTCCATACATTTAATGCTATTATTGACAATAACAAACAAATGGTTATTTCTTGTGACCGTTCACCAAGTGATTTAGATAATGTTGAAGACCGTATTAAATCAAGACTTGGATGGGGATTAGTTGCAGATGTGCATAGCACAACTTATGAATTGAGAGTTGGAATTTTGGAATCTAAGTTGGAAAAAATGGATATTAAAATATCTCAAAATGTAATTGACTTTTTAGCATCAAAAATAACATCAAATGTCAGAGAGTTAGAAGGAGCTCTTAATAAAGTGATAGCGCATTCCACACTAGTTGGGCGAGAAGTAACATTAGAAAATACCCAAGATATATTAAGAGATTTATTGCGTTCGAACGAGCGTATTATAAATATAGAGGAAGTCCAAAAAAGAGTGGCTAGTAGGTATAATATCAAAGTATCGGAAATGTCGTCTTCTAGGCGTTTACGTTCAATAGCCAGGCCACGACAAATTGCTATGTATTTATCAAAAAAACTTACGTCGAAGAGTCTTGCAGAAATAGGGGCAAGTTTTGGTAAGAAGGATCATACAACTGTTATGCATGCTGTAAAAAAGATAGAATCTTTAATATTAGAAGATGCAGATTTTCGTGAAGAAATCACTTTACTTACAAGAATTTTACAAAGTTAAAAGGTAATATTTTATGATAAATAAAAACAATTTAGAAATAGTAGTGCAAACTAAAGATTTGATACATGCACTCAGTTTTGCAAGCTCAGTAGTAGAGAAAAGAAATGTATTATCAGAGCTGAGTAAT
>CAWWAI010000057.1:0-7180 GCA_963934885.1 uncultured Rickettsiaceae bacterium
AAACTACATTTAGCTTTGCCTCATGGTTTAACTCCTCGAATTTGTATGCGTCTATATTGTATGTCTTCATTTTAAGTATATTTTTACGTTCATCCATTTGCCTAATTTAATCGTGTCGTGCACCAGGAAGTCTACCTTGCGCCTCCACCTCTTGTTCATGCGGTCTTCTATCGCCCACTCGCCGTTCATAGGGCCAGCGTTATCTACACATACCTTTGACCCTAGGGTGTAGCACAGGGCCTCTAAATCCCTTGAGACGGCCATCCACCTTTGGGGCTTGTCAGGGTTGATCCTCTTATTTGAGGCGGTGATCAAAGGCGTGTCGTCGGTCTGTCCCTCTAGCGCGTTGTAGACCGTGGCCGTTACAAATATCTGTGCTTGGCATGAGAGTGACATTAGTGCTAACGCGTTCATTATCAGTACTAATATAACTATAATTCTAATAAATTGCAACATATTTTATAGGTTTTTTAGCAACAATTACATTCATCTATGGGTTTTCCATTTCTGCAAAGCTCGCCGTCTTCAAAGTCAGCATGTTCCATGCAGTACGAACATATATCTGTATCTTCCATCCATCTTTCAGCGCCGCAGCAACTACTAAATTCTTCTTCTTTCATAATCCTAGATTTAAGTTATAATCATTAGCTACTTTCTTTAAGAGTATCTCTACATAATACTTTTTGTCGGTTGTCATTTCTTCAACGAATCCCATGACATGGAGATAGTCTATTGCCTCCATGCATTCTTTCTTTGTGACTGTGTTTTTCATTGTTTATCTTTTTATTTAAGTTAGTAGGTCTAGTTTTTTTAGTAAATCTCCTGATTTTAATTCTACCATTCGAGAAAGATGTTCTTTATTTAACATCCATTCTAATCGGTGTTGTAGGTTATGTGATTTTAGATATTTTAAATCAGAATCTTTCGTGTCAAAGCTGTAAGAATTAGAGCTAAGTCCACATTGTTCTTCTAGTTTCTCTACATCAAAGATAAATTTGGATACAATTTCTTTAATTTCTTTTCTACAACGGTCTTCTAATTGTTTTTCGATAGCGGTTAGTGTGTGCATAGTTATTTATTTTATAGTTGATATTATTTGTTTGTTTCTAGTCGTTAATAAAAGTTAATCCCTCGTCAGTCCCAACCTCTTCGATGGTTACCCATATTTGCTCTGTCAACCAATCGTTTGTTAGTGCAATATCAAGAATCTCTTGACAAGTTTCGTTGTCTACGTTCTCAAACTTATTTCTCACATCGTCAACCTGCCATAGATTGTCTACATAATATCCTGCATCCCGCAGAACATCTTTTGCTAATTCGATTTTGTTTTTTTCCATTTTGTTTATTTTTAAGTGTTAGTCAGATTTACAGTTTTCGATTAAGGTTAAATACTTGTCGTAATAATCATTGAAGATGTCCTGAGCCTCTTCAGTATACACCGTTATACAAGCTGTATCATCTTCCCATATATCTACGGAACCAGACCAATTTTCTTCAAGTTCTTTATGAGCAAGTTCACTTGCTAATTCTAATTTGTTGATTGTAATGTTTTCCATTGCTTATTTATTTTATAGGTTATGTTTATTGTATTCGTTAATAAATTCTACTGCTACTTCGTATACATCCTCAATTCTTGCGAAAGGAACAACGACTATCAAGTGTTCTCGATATACATCCTCAATTCTTGAGAAAGGAACAACGTCGATAACTATTCTTCTGACCACGGGCATAAGCCAATCCCAAGACTTGCTATATGTATCCTCTATTCTTTGAGTGCCTAAACCTTTCTCGAAGATTCGGGATTGTGGCTCTCCCATTCCATCCCCATCTAATCCTAGCTTATGCCCCATAAATTCTGCTATTAGTTTATTGTCTTTCATAACTATAAATACCCAAATTTAGCGAGAGGGATTTTACTCTGTTAGTCACCATGCAAGGCTTCGCTCCTTGTTACAGCCCGTTGGCACATGGTGGTGGTTGTATAGTAATATATTTTTAATATACAAACTTAATACAGCCAAGTTTCAGATAACTCAACTCTGTATTCTAAATCTAGTCCGTCACAATCTAATTTTACCAATACATCTATTGGTACTCCGTTTATACAATCATCCAAGGTTTCTACTTGTTCTTCAATGAACGAATAAGAAACTAATGTTGCATCAAAGTGAGATTCAATCGCCTCTTTGAATTTATTTTCAATGTTTTCGAGGGTAGTTATAGTACCCACATTTGCACATTCGTTGTTCTCTAATTCTAATATTGTAATGTATTTCATTTTCTTATTATTTTAAAATGGTTTAATTTACTTTCCATACCCAAACCGTTAGGTACAATACTACATTATCACTTCGATTTATAATGTTGGAGATATAAATTATATTATTTCTTCTAAATTATCAAAGTCTCTAACTATTTCGATTGGCACATAATATTTCTTTTGGGTGATAGGGTCTATCCAGGTTTCAGAGTCAAGCCCATCTTGCTCAAATTCGTAGTCATATTTTAATCGGTCTAAAATTTCTTGCTTGTTTGTCATGATTTATTGTATTCGTTAATAAATTCTACTACTACTCTGTATAATGATTCAATGTTTGTTTCAAGCAATGCGTCATTAAGTTTAAAACTTAAATCATCAGAAACTTCTTCTTGCTTGACAAAGCATTTCTCTACTACGGGCCTCAGCCAATCCCACGAGGTGTGGTATTTCATCTCACTAACATACGTCGCTTGATATTCATCCTCACCCCTAAGGCTGTAGTCATCTATTAGATATAAGTCTTTTGAGTCTTTTGTAAACCCCATAAATTCTGCTATTAGTTTATTGTCTTTCATAACTATAAATACCCTTATTTATCGGAAGGGATTTTATCCTTGGTTTGATTTTAATAGTATTATTTCGTAACAAATAATAGTGTGTATTTGTTACGAAACTAGCTAGAACATTCTCTTGCGACGATCAGCATACATTTCACGTTCGGACTCGTATATGTCCCCCAGATCAAGGCTGGTTGTCTCGTGGACCAGAGCTTCAACCTGTACCTGATCCCAGCTGCAGATATGTAGACACGTGGCACATCTGAACAATAGCATGTTCCCCTGGAATGGCTTACTGCCGCAGCAGTCACTAATATATGTTTTCATGATGAGAGTGATTTAGTGATAAATTAAGCCGACCTTATTTGTTTTGTTGAACCACTTTGTGGCGTATAAATCTAGCTTGGAGGCGTCGGTATAACCTTCCATATCTAAATCCTCTTTACTTTTGAATATGCGCGTGTGCTTGTCCATCCTCTTGTCAATGAGGTGTCTCTGCTTACCAGAGTCACTGAACGTCACATCGAAATTGTCAGGAAGCTCTACCTCCTTCATCAGCTGCACCATATTGGTGTATGCATAGAACCGAATCTCTGGGTTTTGTTTCATTATCTCAATCCACTTGTATAAATACTTGCGTGAATAAAAGTCACCGCTATCATGTATGCGCACATACTCAGCCTTCTTTTGTCTGATCTCAGCGGTCATCACGTCAACAAAATCATCTTGCTTTGTGATTTCATAACGTCGTTCAAACGCAGGTTTTACATTGCTCCAAATGTATGCGCCTTTCTTTGCGTAACAAAACTTAACGCACTCATCCGCCATAGGGCAAGTCAGCTTTCCCGATGCAGTTTTATAGGCAGGTATCCCGAAATTGAATACGCGCTTACCTAATTCCTTACTCGTCTTTTTAAGTTTCGAGTTCTGTGTTATCAAGTTCATATCTTTTACTTTACCTCAGTTAAACTACCATCCCATTTTTCCCCATTTAGATACCATTGACCTGCCTTCTGATTGATGTGTACTCCTGGCAATCCATTAAGGCGTTCTTTAGTTGTCCTTGTAGGCCATCCCGCATCCGTTATATACAGTGGACCCAAGATAGGATTCCATGATGCGATTATGTTATCATGTAGGTAAAGGATCACATTCTTTGTTGCCCAATCGACCTCTACTATAGTGTTGCCTGAATTGAAGTACTGACCTCGTTGAAATGCATCTGTTGATTGCTGTGTTATCTTTCTCATGTCGATAAGGTTTAGCTCCATAGCGAGACAGAATCAGCCCCGCTATGAATAGTTCCATAATATTTATTTGATTTTCTCCACTTTGATGCGCCACATTGTGTGCCACATGAATGCAATAGCAGTGCTACTGCGATAAAAATAATTGTTCTCATATTCCTAACTTGTTTTTGTATTGTTCTTGAATGTGTTTCTCGAGGATGTATCGAGCCGTGTGGTACTTAGTATCTTGCTCAATAAACCATCGTACTAATACCCTGTTCTCTTCTTCTGTTGTGCATCCCCAAGTACTGAATGAAGATTCATTGTGACATATTACCAAAATTGCCCTGAAGGTTGGGAAGTTATCGAAAGCAACTGAACCTTGCTCTATTGAATAGTATACATTTAGTCCGTCTTCAAAATAGATGTGCTTTAAATGTGATTCTTTTTTTGGGTCAATATAAAACTCGCCCAGTTTTGCTAATAAATTCTGTAGTTCTTTCATCTTATTTATTATTTAAGTGTTAAATTCCTTTATTTTTGTTCAAATTATCGGCAATTTCGTACCAATTTACCTCCCATAAAAAGGCATTCGCATAATCTTTAACAAGCCCGTTGGGAGCGCTGCAAAAAATTACCTCCTCCGCATAATCTCGGCAAAGATCCGCGGTGATATCTCTGTAAAAATAGTCCTCGAAATTTTTTGAATCATCAAATATTTCTAAGTTAATTCTCCATGTGGCATAATTAGTCCACCCATTATATTGTTTAGCATCCATAGTTTAGTTTTGTTGTCTTAGTCCCTCGATAATAGTCTCCCATTCCATTAGTACATATCCATTCATTGCTCCACAAGCGTACATATTCCGTACTGTCTTATCCATGGCGTCCAACGTCTTGTCTATAGCTGACTCCAAGCCGAGGAACAATGCCCGTTCTGCGTGAGTGTCTAAGGTGGTGGTCTGTGCTATTCTTGTTAATAGATTTACATCCTTCTGAAGTCCTTGTAATTTCGTGATTTGCTCTTGATAGTTCATCTTATTTATTTTTTAAGGGTAAAAAATCGCACTGCGCCCAGGATTATTACGATCCATGCAAATGCAGTACTTGCTTCAATAAGTGATGCGATAATAATTACACCACATAAAGCCACACTGACGACCATCGTCAGTGCAATTCCAATTTTAAATTGATTCATAGTAAAATAGTTTAGATGAGAGTGAAGGAGTCGAACCCTCACCCTCTGCTGGTTTTTGTCTTTCAGTCTTTCTCAGACAGCCCAACCATAGCCATAGACTTTGCAACCTTGTGCATTTATTTTCTTCTCATTTTCTGCGTTCTCGTTGCTTACGTTTCATGTAGATATAATACCTACCTTGTATGGTTTTTCAACGTAGAAATCTCCCATACAATTACAATAGGTATTGCTTGGCTTGTACCTTAGTACCTAAACCCCAAGCTAATGTGCCCACTTGTTGCGGGTTTTGTGCTTTGCTAAAGCCCCCTCGCACATTGAGTTTTTATTTATAGTGGTTTCAACATGAAAATACTTTGCAAAACTTTGCGCTTTGTTTGTTCGTGGTAAAATCACGTCCGTAATATGATACGGCACTTTGCGCCCTGAGTTTTGGTTTCAGCATTTCAATATGTCAAATAACTTCGATTTCAGCTAATACTTTGGTAATTTACTCAAGGCATTTTTTGTGCTATGGGCGGCATAAAGCGCGTCCCTAAAACCGTTTGGGCATCTCATCAGATATGCATTAACCCTTGCATATGACGCGGCAATTGCCGCGTTTCGTTTACGCTTTGGCGATTCGTCCGACGGTCTGAAGCACTAACCAAAAGCTGAATAGTTCTTTGCGGTCACCTTTGATAAATTCGCCTTTCACCTCGCTAAGGTTGAAATATAGTTCGCGCTCAGTGGCATGGCTCACAATATTTTTAATATTAGCCACTTGACCAAAGGTGATATTGGTCTTTTTGTTTTTATTGACCGCGTCAATATAATTTTGCAGGTCTTGCGCCCCTTCATTTTTTGCGTATCTAACAAGTCCACTCATTGAGCGAGTTGCCTTCTTCCAGTTGTTGTTAATGGCACTTTTTAAAATTACATTTTCGGTTTTCATGATGTTTGATTTTATAGATTAATTAATGGGTTATTATTTATATTGGCTAAATTATAGTTTTTTATTGACCTACCAAACTTTTTTATACTTTTTTTTAGTTTTTTTTAGTTTTTTTTATAAGTAGCTGCAAATCAATAGTTTAAAGTACTGGAAATTTTGCCGAATGTTTGCCGCCTCAATGTTTACGGGGGGTCAATCCCCTTTGCGCGGGTCTGAAAGGGCGATTTTGCGCGTGTTGCACTTTCTCAATTTTTAGGTATTGGGATACCATACGAGGTTAAAACGTCTTAGAAGCCCTTAAATCAAGTCTTGCATTATGCAAGTAAAAAGATCGGTGAGGGTTCTTGTTGTTACTTGCAATTAACAAGTAAAACATGGTCAAGGCTTCATGCAAGGGCAAAAATAATCGTAAATTCTTTATGCTTGTTACTTGCAAGTAAAAAGGTAAAAAATTGGGAGCATAACCAACATAAACAGACCCCCCCCTATCAAAATAAAACCACTTCCGTGTGAGGGGCTGGTGCGTCATATGTATATATAACCTCTTACCTGAATATATCTGACTAATTTTTTACCTTTGGACTTTACATGTCTTCAACGGTTATGCTTTTTAGTGAATGCTTTATTAGTGTCGATTTTAAGTTTTACCTTAGCAAAAACAAAACAAAATGCTTATAGAAATCCACAACAGAATACCAATTGGGCTTGCGGTTGGTTTTTCAATCTTCTCTCCAGATGAAGAAAACGATGAACATTTCGTCATTTTATACCTCCTTATAATAGAGATACGTCTTGCTTGGTGACAAAAAAAATCCGAACATTGTCTTCGGCTACATGCTTGCCCCTAAGAAGTGCAGGTTATATTTCGGTCTTTTCGACACAAACACACGAGTTTGTCACCTATTCGACACACCGTCGACACACTTCAACCCCGCATGAATCCTAGGAAAGTGTCGAAGTGTCGACTTTTTCTTATTAATTGAAAAAAAAAAAAAAAAAAAAAAA
>CAWWAI010000058.1:0-6913 GCA_963934885.1 uncultured Rickettsiaceae bacterium
ACGATAAAGAATGTTTTATAGGTAATATGCTTAAACAACAAATACTACGTATAAGGCCTGATACAAAAATATTGTATGGAGCAAGTTGGTCTTACGATGAAGATACCTCAGCTATAATTGATATATCGCACCAAGAAAATATTGCGTGGAATGAAACTCACGAGTCTATAAGAAGCAACTATGTTGATGTTAGATATAATCATATCACTAAAGAAAATAACATATTATTTTACGAATTTATAAAAGCTAATATAGCGTATGACAAACCTCTAAAATTTAAACATCAAGATTTTTTTACTCCACCAGAATCGGACAAAAAATGTTACCTTATTTAATTTTAGATGATTATCTTTTAGAAGACACAAAGATAGAAGAATACTATCATCACTTTAAAAACTACAATGATAGTATTCTTTACAGAGATAATTCAGGCACAGTAGAAAAGATTACGGCAATATATGGCCACGACGAATATGTTTCTAACAGCACAGAATTATCTCAATACAAAGATGAAACATTGAATAAGATAGCTCAAAAGTTTTGTGAAGACTTTGATTTAGATGTAAAATATAATTGTTTTATTTTAACAACAAAAGCAAACAAAATTTTACAATGGCACATAGATGGTGGTGGCGCAGTTGGATCTCCTCAAGCTGCGTTCATGTACGATTTTAGAAATACTGAAAGAGCACCAACATTGTTTAACTATCATGGTAAAGAATATGTTTTAGATGGATACAAAGCGGCATTAATTAATACTTCGACTATGCACATGGTTGATAATAGTCTTTACAGTGAAAGATATAATTTAAGAATATCTCTATATGGAAAAACATTTGAAGATATAAGAGACCAAATGATAAATAAAACAAACACAAGGAAAATAAATGTTTAATTCCATAATAGAAAAAGTTAGCGATATTGAATGAAAAAATATCTATATGATGTACTAACTGATGATGAAATAAACTCGTTACTAAACGAGTATAATAGTGCTGACAGTTATATAAGCACTACTATGAATAAAGCTTCTCCTGGCATAGCTGCGTCTATAATAGATGAACTTATGTTTGGTTATAAAAGAGTTGGTGGTAATTATTATAAGCACAATAAACCATACTTACCACACACCGATCATAGAGAAGACTGGGGAGATAGCATCAATGTAGTCATACCTTTACATACCGAAGATCCAGACGCTGCTTTAGTTGTGTTTGATCAAAAATATCATAAGAATAGCGTTACGTGGTGTTTGCATTTAGACGTCATACATTTCGACGTAAACACTGGTATAAAAGGCAGACCGTTTGATTATGAAGATGTAGAAGGATTAACTAATGGAGCAATTGATGATGAAATTTATGAAAAGCTGTCTTGGGCTCCAAAAGAGCAATGGCACGGTCTGACCGGTCAAATTATGCCGTTTATTCCAGGAAACATAATGATATTCGACAATAAATACATTCATTCTACCGGCGTGCTAAATGGAACAAAAACTGGGTTGTCTTTGAGGTACCAAAAGTGAAATTTTATGTTACTGGTATTAGACGAGGGTTGGGTAAAGAATTATATGAAATGCTACCAATTGTAGATACGTTAGAAGAATGCGATATTTTTATTAATAACAAGCATGACGGTTATACCCAAGTTGAAAAGTTATTTGAAGCAGCAAGTTTAAATAAAAGAGTAATTAGTTTAGGTTCACGTGCTTCTGACTATAACGGAATTGGCAGAGAAAATACTTTTGAGTACGCTATTGAAAAGAAAGCTTTAAGAGCAGCAAACGAACAATTATATAATATGGGCCATAATGTTACTTGTTTAAATTTTGGTTATTTTGATACCGAAAGATGCGCTCATGTTGATGTTCCTAAAATGGATTTAGAGTACATAATTGAAACAATACTATGGGTAATTAAACAACCATATAGAGTCAAGGAGCTAACGGTATCAATATGAATGAAGTAGTTAAAAAGATTGGCGAATGCGATATTGATTGGATTCAGCAGGAGCTAGACAACAAAAAAGTCTCTGCTCAATTTCCGCTGCAAGGTGCTTTTGAAGGAGATTTTGATGGAGCGTGCGGAAAAACTTATGATTTAAGATCTGATGAGTCAGATTATATTTTGCCTTTATATAAAGATATGCCATACACGTATTCTATTTTAGAGAAATATAAAATGTCTAGAACTCGTATTATGAAAATGGTAAAAGGCAATTGTTATTCTTACCACATAGATCTTACGCCAAGGATTCATATCCCGCTTACATCTAATGAAAGGTGTATGTTTATTATTGATGATAAGGTTTATAGATTACCAGCCGACGGCTCTGTGTATTTGGTAGACACAAGGCTATACCACACTGCTTTGAATGCAAATAGAGAACAGTTTATTCGCACACACGTCGTTGGAAATGTTAATCCACAATAACTAAAGGATCGCCTTTAAGCGGATCACCAATAGACATTCCTGAAACTCTGAATTCTGGTAAACAAATTTGTACAATATAATTACCTGAAGCTAGAACATCAGCTATAACAGACTCAGCTCCTGCAGTATCTGTATCGTAGTTATTGTTTTCAACCGGAATACTTCTACTTGCATCAAACACTGTATGATTTACTGCTGTTAAAAACTCTTGTCTAATTGTTTCGCTTGGCCAGACATGAGTAATCCATAGATCATTATTTACATCTACATGTTTAGATCTGAAAATTATTTTATTATTATCTCTAAAATCTACATAGACTGCAGCATAGTTAGACCAAAAATCTTCGGGTAAAGATGCGCTAGTCCAGTCTTGATAGCGTTTGCTCGGATTAGTAATATAATCAGAAAAGAATTCCGAACTGCCGTCGGGACCGGTACTAGACTTCATTATTGTTATGTGATATGCCATGATTGAAATATCGTCCTTCTCCAGATTAAACGTTCTTTGTCTAAAACATTCGTTGTTTGTTTATAATGCAAATGAGACCAATTGTCCATTATTAAAAACTGCTTTTCTTTCCACTTATGTTCATAGACCCCAACTTTATTTATAATATCTTCAAATAAATCTGAAACTTCTTTATCACTCCATTTGGATCCGTCAGGGTGATTAATAGATTTATTGTAGGATTCTGTGCCTTTATATCCTTCATCTGGGCTCAATCCAAAAACATCACTATCTAATGCCATGCACCCGTAGTTTATGTTTTCTCTCTTTGTAATTGGATGAACTTTAACAAAAGGTTCTGTCCAAGGCTCTTCAAAAGTCCATCTGCCAGATTTCTTTTTAAATGATGGATCAGCGCCTACGACGGTTGTGCAATTTCTTAAATAAGCTTTTCTTTCATCAGACATCATTTCAAAAGCTGTTGTTGTATCTAGGAAATAAAGCTTAGCATCATCTGAATCTGGTATTGAAACTGAGTAAAAAGATCTTAAAGGATATTTTCTATCTTTACTTGCAGCATTGTCTGCGTGCCAAGGAATACTACAACGTACGAATTCGCTTTTTGAACTCCACGAAACTACATTTCCATCTAACGGTTCTTTTGCTAAAAGGTGGTCTTCTTCATCCCACAGCTTGCCAAACTGAGCTGATAAGCTTATAAATTCATCTTCTGTTAGGTTTATATCATCAATGATATAATAGCCCTTTCCCATTATATGCTCATACACTCCAGCTCTCCTTTATTTCTGGTTTTGATATTCTATACGCATTACTTATATCTAATTGTTTTGGCAGGTTATCTCTCCAAGGAGAACCGATACAAATAGTCAATTTATCTCTAGGAGACACATCAATTGCGTGAGGGTGACCTCCATCCATGATATAAGATCTTTCGCCTTTGTTTGGATAAACCTTTTCCATTTTATTATTCAAAAAGAAAAGACCGTTAAGATCTCCTTCTACGACATACCGCCATTTATACTGATGTGTTCCTACTTCTTTAACTGTGCAATCTAAATGAATATTCATTGGTTGATTTGCTGGCGTAAACAAAATAGTAAGTCTGCCTGGAAGTTCTTCTAGTACTGGTGTAAAATATTTTTTAATAACTGGCACGTCTATAGACCACTTCATTTCACCTTTTACACTGAGGTCTACTTTTCCAGTATTACCTGCTGGGTTGTAAAGAGGAAAGATATAACAGTTTCTAAACTTATCGTAGTGATAAGTTTTTAAATCTATATTCTTAACTTCAGCAACTATTGCTTCGTGGTCTACAGCAATATCATGCTTGCAATAAGTTAACATCTCCATCATAATCCTTATATTCAAATCCAAATATTGCTACAGATCTTTCAGTGTTGCCGCCTTCTACACTGTGTGCCCATCCTGTATTAATAAACCACATTTCGCCAGGCTTCATAGTAAATTGTTCTACTCCATTGCGAGTTTTAAATTTAAACACTGAATCATTCTCGTTTAAACAAATTTGAGCTCTACACATTACACTAGTATCAGTATCGATATGCCAATTAATTACATGACCAGGACCCATATGCGATAGTCTTAAACGATAAATGTTTTTAAACCAAGGAATAGATACATCTTCTGCGTATTCAGTATAATCTAATTCGTTTGCAGTATCATGTGCATGTTTAGATTTTTGAATTAATACTTGTCTGTAATTTCCAACTGCGTTAAACACACCTTCTAAATTACACTGTTGTGAAATATTATAATCATCGCCGCCTAAATCGTTTTGTGGATTGCGCAACAATATATCTCTTAACTGCTTTAAGAGAGATGGGTTTACTTCACCAATCTTACCAAAAGTAATCATCTCGTTTCTTTTAGGTCCTGACCCTCTGACTCGAGTTCTTTTTGTTTGCTCAATTAAACATTTATCTTCCAAAACGCTCTCTCCATTCTTCTAATTTCATTTCTGGCAAGTTAAGTGGTTTTTCAGATATAGTGCTTTGCCAGCATTTAAATGTTTCATCGCGGCAAGTTTGATGCATATACTCATTTAACTTAAACGATCTTCCTAATTTTATGTTCAGTTTTTCAGCAAACTTTTCTAAATGTGATCTTCTATTTAGCAATTCCATAGAGAAGAAATAGTTATAACCTTTATAATCTTGTAACTGCAACTCGATCATAAGCATTGCAGGAGATACTTCATTTAAAATAACTCCTCGTTCTAATCCAGGTTTCCTTATACCATTCCATAATCTACTGCAAAGCCGGGCCGAGTCACCAAATAATTGAACAGCTGAGAATGATATAAGTTCATCTTTATGAAAGGTAAGATACCAACTACTAAATTGAGTATTATAATTCTTAAGTAACCAAGGCCACCAGTCTTTATTTTTATTAGGACTATCTTTATCAAGTTCTTTAAGCTTATCTAAGAACACAGACTTATTTGATGAATCCATTCTTACTGCTTTAAGCTCGGCAGGGTACGTCATTACTTTTTATCTAACCATAATTTTTGTTTAAATTTAGATTGTAGCCAAGGGGCGTAAGGCAGTTGTAATATTTCTTTATCACCTTCTACAGCTTCAATCATGGTTTCAATTGGCGTGATAAGCATATGACATTTAAGAATTAGCCTTTCTTCATCTGAATTATTTTCAACGCCGTGCAATTGGTTAACGTTTAGAAAGCATGGATTGAAATATTCATGTCGAGCATGTTCATAAGTATCACTGCCTGGAAACATTAAGTTCTTTTCTTTTCGCCTATGGTACAAAATAACTTCAGTTCTTCCTATGAGTGGAATATTAAATGCAGATAATGCTCGCAGATTATGAGCCGTGTGTGGCATAAGCTTTCCGTGCGGCTTAGTCCACATAAACGTAAATTTCATTACGTGTTTAATTTCTTCCCAGTTAATTTTAACGCCTGAGCTTTCGCCAACTCTTTTTACAATTTTAAAGATCTCATCCCAGAGTTCCATATTATCGTCGTAGCTTATATGGTATATAAGCTGATCATCATCAACACCTATTTTATTATTGTTTTGCCAAACAGGCTTAATCCTATGATAGATTGACTTGAGTTCTTCTTTGTCTTTTTCAAAGTCTTCGTAACCTATAGTTTCAGCAAAGCGGTTTTCATTTTTATACCTTAGCTGCATTCAATTCACCTTTTTCCCTTTTAAAAAAAGTTCTAATATAAAGTTTAGTAGGATCAAACTGCCACCACTTGTGTCCTATCTCATAGCTGCCTGGCTTAGCGTGATGATTAGCGTGCCATCCTTCTCCTGCAGTTAAAACATTAGCGATAGCAGAATTTGACGGGCCATTCCTGTGCCCTAAGATATTCAAAATCCCGTATCCATGAAAAGCTAATAACACTGGCATAGCATATCCAAACACCATTAATAACGGATCTATCGCAGTAAACAACACAATAATAGCAATGTTTAATTTAAAGTAGTATTTGTAAAACCAATTTAAAACATCATCACGCCATAATGTCTTAATGAACTTTCTTTTAATTTTTACGTCATAGCCCCAAGTATTCACGTATACTGCAAACCAACCTTTGTGATGGAATGAATGCGGATCTAATTCTTTATCTGAATACGCGTGATGTTGTTTATGTACTGCAGCCCAAGTTAAAGCTGGGCCAGCACCAGCAAAAATACCTAAAGCATTCATAAGTACTTGGTACCATCTGCTGCACTTATATGTTTTATGCGAGTAGTATCTGTGGTACCCGCCCGATATAGCAATTATAGCAATAACCTGCCACCACATAAATGCTGCCAAAAACATCCACCAAGCGCCATACATAAACGCCGGGATAAGCATTAAATGACAAAAAATATGATTTGTAATTAGTTTTGTTGTATTGTGCATTGCACACCACCTGTCTTTAATTAATATAACTTATTTATCAAACACTAGCCCAAAGTTTTTAGAAATAAAATGAATCAACTGCACATTATGACTACGAATATTAT
>CAWWAI010000059.1:0-6689 GCA_963934885.1 uncultured Rickettsiaceae bacterium
CTCGCCCCCCGTCTATTAGCAATGAGACGTAGGCGACGCGGCAATCTCTTTAACTACAGCTTCTTCTTTCAATGGCGGTACTCAACCATTTTTTATTTGCAGCTATAAAATGTGAATTTCGGAAATTATCTTTTGCATATAACATTAACCCACCATCTAGCAAATAAATATCGCCTCCCGCTGCTTTGATTAAAGCGTGACCGGCTGCTATATCCCATTCCATTGTCGTACCAAATTTGGGGAATACATCACCTATTCCTTCAGCTATTAAGCATAATTTTAAAGAGCTGGGGATAGATATTACTTCAATAAAATCATTTTCTTTGAGATAATTTGCTGTTACAGAATTAAAACTATTTGAACTCACTATAGCAACGAATCCATCTTGATTATGAATATTTCTTGTTATAGATTTACCATTTTGTTCAATACAAAACTGCTTATTTTCATCAGTAAAATATAACATTTTCTTAGTTGGTTGATAAATGAATCCACATACAGCCTCTCTATTATCAATTAAAGCAATATTTACCGTAAAACTATCTTTATTACTAATAAAACTGCGGGTACCATCAATTGGATCTACTAGCCAGAATGGTTTATCTTTATCGATCGAAACTAATGGTCTTTCTTCACAGATTATAGGAATTTCTGGTTTTAGTTTGGATAAACCATCAAAAATATATTGAGAAATAGCTTTATCTGCATTCGTTACAGGAGAATTATCTTCTTTCCATTCTACTTTAATTCCATCTTTCCTAGCTTCAAGTGCTATATGACCTGCCTTTGTTATAAGTTCTTTTATCGCTATAACTAGTTCTTGATTCATATTTTATCTAATTCTATTTTTGCAGTATAGGTATTAACTAATAAGTATGCTACCGTCATAGGACCTACACCGCCAGGTACAGGTGTAATATACTTTACTTTATCTTTTACAAATTGAAAATCAACATCACCAACTAGTTCGTATTTATTTTTAGATATTATTCTATTAATACCAACATCAATTACTATAGCATTAGAATTAAAATATTCTTTGGTTAGGAACTTAGGTCTGCCCATTGCCGAAACAACAATATCTGCTTTAGAAGTAATATCTGCTAGATTTTTTGTTTTTGAATGGCATATAGTAACGCTACAATCCTCTTTCAATAACAATGCAGCAAGTGGCCTTCCCACAATATTAGAACGCCCAATTATTGCAACATTTTTACCCTGTAAATTATTATTGCAATGTCTAATTAATTCCAGACAGCCGCGAGCAGTACATGGCACAAAACCATGTTCATAGGGGCTATAGAGCATACCAATATTTATAGGATGAAATCCATCAACATCCTTCTTAGGGCTTACTGCCATAATAACCTTAAGATTGTTAATATGCTCTGGTAATGGAATTTGTATGATAATTCCAGAGACTGTCTTATCTGCATTTAATGCAGTTATCACTCTTAGTAACTCTTTTTCCGTAATACTGCTATCAAAATGTTTAAGGTCAGTAAGTATACCTACCTTCTTGGCAGCTTTAATTTTATTTTGTACATAAATTTTACTTGCTGGATGATCACCAACAAGAATGATAGCTAATTTAGCTGTTATTCTGTCTGTTTCTATTTGGCGTTTTAAGTCAGCGAGTATATGTTCGCTAATTTTCTTACCGTCAATAATAATAGCTTCTTTTATCATGTCTTCTTTGTTATGTTAAACGACATCACCAATAATACGAGAAATATCAGCTCCACAATTAGCTAATTTTTTTTCAAGAGATTGATAACCACGATCCAAATGGTAAATTCTTCTGACTTTTGTTTCGCCTTTTGCACATAGACCAGCAATAATGAGCGAGACTGAAGCGCGTAAATCACTGGCCATTACTTCAGCGCCAGTAAGATAATCAACACCTTTTACTACTGCATTATTACCATTTATAATGATATTTGCTCCCATTCTACATAATTCTGGTACATGCATAAAACGATTTTCAAAAATATTTTCCAAAATTATAGATGAACCAGATGAAAATACCATCAAACACATAAATTGCGCTTGTAAATCTGTTGAAAAGCCAGGATATGGTTGCGTAGATATATTTACTGCCTTAATGGTTCCATTATGTTTAACGTGAATATAGTTTTCACCAGACTCGATATATATTCCAGCTTCCTTCATTCTAGATGCTAAATTTTCTACTATATCATAATTTATACCAAGTAATTTTATATCGCCTTTAGTTGCAGCTGCTGCTATCATATATGTTCCAGCTTCAATACGATCTGGTAAGACTCTATAACTAGTAGCAAATAATTCTTTTTTACCAACGATTATTAATTCGCCAGTATTAATACCACTAATTTCAGCACCCATCTGGTTTAAGCAATGACATAAATCAACTATCTCTGGCTCGCGTGCACAGTTTGATAAATGCATTTCTCCTTCTGCTAAAACCGCAGATAAAATAGCATTTATAGTAGCACCAACAGATGGTTTAGAAAAAGAAAAATGACAACCTTTAAGACGTCCCTTAACATTTGCGTGAATATAACCTTTTTCAATTTTAATAGTTGCACCCATAGCTTCCATAACCGCTATATGCAAATCAACTTGCCTAGCTCCGATAGCACATCCACCTGGTAACGAAACTACAGCTTTACCAAATCTAGTTAATAGAGGTCCAAGAACCCATATTGAGGCGCGCATTTTTCGTACAATATTATATGGAGCAACGTAGTTAGTAATAGATTTTGAAGATAATTTTAATGTCAAACTATCATCAGTTTGTATTTCTGATTCTATAATCGTACCATGATTAGCTAAAAGCTGTTTCATGGTATCAATATCAGATAATTGAGGAATATTAGTTAATTCTAGGGGTTGCTCAGTTAATAAAGATGCGGCTATAAGAGGCAATGCCGCATTTTTTGAACCACTTATGGTGATTTCACCAATTAAAGGTTTTCCACCACGAATTAAAATACTATCCATATATCAATGTTATCTTATAGGTATATAATAATATAAGACCTCAAATTGCAAAATAAATTGCAAGATGAGATCTTATAAGAAAATTAGCAATTATTTTTTGCCTTCTTCAAGTGCAGCGCCTAGTATATCTCCAAGACTAGCACCACTATCAGTAGAACCATATTCTTTGATAGCTTTATCACGCTCGTCCATTTCAAGCGCTTTAATAGATAATGATAATTTGCGACTTACTTTATCAATGGTAATAATCTTTGCATCAAGTCTATCGCCTTCTGTAAATCTATCAGTTTTTTGCTCTGATCTTTCTGAAGAAAGATCAACTTTCTTAATAAAACCAAAAGTTTTATCATTGATACTCACTTCAAGACCATCATTATTTGTTGAAATGACAGTACAAGTAACAACCATATTTTTTTTGAACTCATCAACTTGGCCTTCATAAGGGTCAGCTGTTAATTGTTTAACACCTAAAGCTACTCTGTCTTTATCAACATCAATACTTAAAACTTTGCACTCTACTTCATCACCTTTAGTATAATTTTTTAGAAGTTCGGCTCCATTTCCTTCCCAACTTAAGTCTGATTCGTGAATCATTCCATCTGTATTGATATCAATTGCAACGAACATACCAAAATCAGTAATATTTCTGATTGGAGCTTTAATTATGCTGCCAACTGGATTATCTTGTGCAAATTTCAAAAGAGGATTATCTTGGCATTTTTTAATACTCAAAGATATTCTATGTCTATCAATATCAACATCAAGGATAACGAATTCAACTTCTTGGCCAATAGTTAAAAGTTTTTTAGGGTTTTGATTAGTCTTGCCCCAGCATATTTCTGAAGAGTGAACTAATCCTTCAATTCCATCCTTAAGCTCGATAAATACACCATAATCAGCAATATTTGTAACTTTACCGTTCATAACTTTGCCAACTGGAATTTCTTCTGTAATATTATCCCAAGGATTTGCATCTAGTTGTTTCATACCCAAAGAAATTCGTTTTGTTTCTTCATTGAATTTGATTACAACTACTTTAATGTCTTGACCAAAAGTCAGCACTTCTGATGGATGATTAATTCGGCTCCATGAAATATCAGTAACGTGTAATAAACCATCAACACTACCTAAATCTACGAACGCACCGTAATCTGTGATATTTTTTACGACGCCATCAAGCACATCACCTTCTTTGATCTGTGCAAGCATTTCTTCTCTTGCTTCAGAACGAGATTCTTCAAGTATAGCTTTTCTAGAAACAACAATATTTCCAAGCTTTCTATCCATTTTTAAAATTTGGAATGGCTGTGGGATATCCATAATAGATGTTGGATCCTTAATTGGTCTAACATCTGCTTGGCTTCCAGGTAGGAATGCAACAACACCATCTAGATCAACTGTAAAACCACCTTTAACTCTGCCAAAGATAATACCAGTAACATTTTCTTGCTTTTCAAATATTTGCTCAAGCTTAACCCAAGAATCTTCACGTATTGCTTTTTCACGACTAAGGACTGTACCTCTTCTACCAGCTACTCTTTCTACATATACATCAACAATATCACCGATTTTTGGTAGCAACATACCTTTTACTGCTTGAAATTCACTAACAGCTATACGTCCTTCATTTTTTAAACCAACATCAACAATAATTACTTCAGAGCCGACGTCAACGACCTGCCCTTTGACTACTGATCCTTCTTTAACGTGAGAGGTGTCTACACTTTCAAGTAATTTTGCGAAATCTTCTGTTGATGGAGTAAAATCTGCTAGTTGAGGAATAAATCTTTTTTTATTAGCTTTCATAAATATATCAATAACGACTAAATAATGCTAAACTTTAGTCAAATTTTTAATTAATAAAAACAAGCAAATCTAATAGCATTGTAAGATTTAATAATGATTTACTTGCCAACAAAATTCTTTATGTCTTGAATTATTTTTACAGGAGTAAGATGGCTTGTATCAATAATAAACGCATCATCTGCTGCTTTAAGTGGAGCTATGCTGCGTGACTTATCTCGATCATCTCTGCTTTTTAATAGCCTCAAAACGTCGCTTAGTGTACAGTCTTTTCCTTCTAAAAGCAACTGTTTATATCGTCTCTCTGCCCTTATATCAACATTTGCATTAATAAAAATTTTTAAGTCAGCTTTAGGAGCGATAACAGTACCAATATCACGTCCTTCCATAATAATTCTAGGAGTATGTTTTATGATTTGTTGTAAATAATTTCCCAAGTTACTACGCACATCAGATAATACAGATATTTTAGAGGCAATATCACCCAGCCTTTCAACATTTAAATCCACCCCTTTGACTCTTGAAATAATATCAATATTAGAGGATAATTTTATTACATTTTTAGTGTCTTCTGGAAGAATATTTTCTTGCATGCAAACATAAGCAAGTCCTCGATAAACTATACTAGATTGCACATAAACTAGAGCAAATTCTTGTGCTAGCATCTGGCCTATCAGCCCCTTACCAGCAGCTGATGGACCATCCAAAGCTATTGTGATTTTATTGTTGTGATTATACATTTTCTCTAACAACTTCATTATACACCCCAATGATTTTTCTAATTTTTAATTATTTGCAAATTAATTTCTTGAATTTAAAGAAAATACCGAGTAAAAAGGCATGGACTTAAACATCTTAAGGGCGGTTAGCTCAGTTGGTTAGAGCGCTACGTTGACATCGTAGAGGTCGGAAGTTCGAATCTTCTACCGCCCACCATTATTATATATAGAGATAAAGCTATTTGTCAAATATAACTTTGATAAGTTTAGCATACAGCTAAGATTACAAATAAATTTTTTTCAATATTTCTAATTTTACTGATGCAAAAATACACTAACTCATAAAAACCCCTAGAACAAGCTGTTTTAACTGATGGTTGACGAACTAGGTTGACAGCCAAATCTTCATATCGCAGTGTTTATATAGGATTGAGGATGTCAACCAGTTTACGTGTATAGATTTCTTGCATGGTTGACATAGACAAACCCTTTATTTATAGGGTGTGTCAGCTTTGTAGAAGCAAAATATTTCATTTTTTGTCAACCGATTTGTAAACCACAATTATTTTAACCGTAGGTTTACACAGCAAAATAAGTTTACACCGCAGATTACTTTAGCAAACTTTAACAAAAATACTTTGGTCTTCAGCTTTAATATGTTATCAATTAAGATGAAGGAAAATACAATAATAATCAGAATCAAGAGGTTTTATAAGATTATTAATTCTACTAACAACAATTTTATTTACTACTAGTGCTATCGCTACAGATGAAAGGAATGGATTTTATTTAAAAGCTGGGATTGGTGGAAATAAAATAAATAGATTAAAAACAACTATACCAAGTGAATATCAGACTACTGGTATTGAATATCCAGACGGCACATCATTTGTATCGCTATCCTCAGTAAGTCCATTTTATTCAGTTGGGGGGTTATTATATAAATGATATTTTTAGGACTGATTTTGAACTAAATTATACAAATTTTAAATTTAAAAAAGCAAGATTAAATGTCATTAATAGAGAAGATGATATAGAAGTATTTGTAAACAATAAATTAAAACGAGACTCAACTGCGTTATCATTAATAGCTAATATTTATGCTGATTTATTCATCAGTAATAATACTATAATGGACTGAAAAAATCAGACAGCAAAAAGAGTAGTTTTGTTTCGCAAATG
>CAWWAI010000060.1:0-6292 GCA_963934885.1 uncultured Rickettsiaceae bacterium
TTTTAAGGTACTTTATTTAAATTAATTTTATATTTGTTGCTGATTCTTTGCCTTGGCTAGAAGTAATTTCAAACTCTATTTTTTGATTGTCATCCAAACCTTCAAGCCCAGCTGCTTGTACTGCTGATATGTGTAGAAACACATCCTTTGAGCCATTTTCTGGTGCTACAAACCCATATCCTTTGGTTGAGTTGAACCATTTTACCGTACCTGTTGTTTTCATAATATTTTTTTTAAATAATAAGTTAAATGTTTTTGTTAAAATTTTCATTGTTTTTTTTGCTCATACTAATCACTTTTTCTAACGCTTAACAGTTGTAGTAAAAAGACAAAGAAATTTAATCTTTTTAAAATCATGCGCCGTAAGCAGTGTAAAGACTATCATACCTATTATAAAAATAATAAATTGCATAGCCACACTTTGCATAAATATATACTTAGTTTCCTTTTGATTTATTTCTAACTACTTTAAAGTAATAAAATACTAAAATGCTAAATCCAATTAATGCAAATATCAATAATTCAGTTTTATCCATATATAAATCAGGTGCAATTGACTTGGTTGCATAATTCAACGCCGTATCTGTCGTTGTTTTTGTTATGTCTCTGATATTTTCAAGAAGCTCTAACTTATCCATACTATATTATTTTAATATAATTATTTTTCATTATAACATATTGCCAGCAACTAAACTAATCTTTTCAAAGTTTAATCCCAATTTAACAGTCTTTGCCTTTTTTAAAACATATTTACGTGATCTTCTTGTTTTTTTAATTTGATCAATTTTATCTGTGCCATCTTGATATGAATTGCAAGATTCAATAAGCATATTTCCCAACTTATTATCTTTGCCACCATAACATTTAATTATGCTCCACTCATGAAACAGATCTTGTTGCAGTATGACAATGTAATATCGATCTTTAGACTCAAAATGATATCTGCGCCATTTCTCAGGTTGAATATCAGGTAAAGATGAAGTCATAGTAACGAGTGATTACAATTAAGTGTTATTACTGATAAAGAATTTTAACAAATACTGAGAAATCTCTTTTTTATCAATATTAGCATTTTTGGAGAATTGTAATTTGTCATTCTTCCAATTAGCAAATACAGTGCCATCAGGAGATTGAATTGTATCATCGTTATAATTTTGCTTTTCACCTAAAATTATATTATGCACTAATTTTTCAATACGCTTGCTACCAGCTCCCTTTTTAATTTCCTCAGCAATATCAATTAAAGCTTCCTTATGCTGCTCGGACTTTTTAGAAATATGGTAAATAGTCTCAGCAGATTTAGCGGATACTTTAGACATGTTACCAACGGCATCCCAAATAGATTTATTGACTTTAGCAAAGCAAAGAAAATTTTCCATTTTACGCCTAGAGCATTCTACAATTTCAGCTAATCTTTTTTGAGATATATTTAGTTCTTTTTGTAATTTAGAATATGATATACCTTTAGAATAATCGGAAAGAGGAAGGTTATCGTTTTCTTTAATTTGTATAACAGATGCCTCTATATCTGAGACATTATGTATTATAGCTTTAAGCTCAATGTTTTGGCTTAAACAAGCTTGAAAACGCCTACTACCTGCGATAACTTCATATTTAAACTTATTATTTTTTAGCTCTCTAACAAAAATAGGCTCTACCTGTCCATTGCGTTTAATATCTTCAGCTAAAAGGCTAATATCACCAAATTCAAGTGAATTTCTATCAGCAAATTTCCATCTAACGCAATCTCTAGGGTTAATTTCAACTATTTTCATGAACTGACTATACCATTAATACTCTTATAATATAATCTTAATATATATATTAATCAAGAATATAAAAAAATAATATAAAATCCCCCACGTGGGGGATTATGTTCTTAACTGTACAATCTTCTGAGATCATTTAATATTTTTAAGATAATAATAATCAATTTTATGTGTAATATATAAGCAGTTTTATTCTTTATAAAGTTGCGTTATTCTTTTTCTGATTGAAACATAATTGTGCTTAATTTCTTCCTTTTGTTTTTCTAATTGCTTTCTTTTAAAAATGTTAGCATTAGTATTATTTGCTTTAGAAAGAGCAATTAATTGCTTGTCAATTTGTTGATAAGTTTTTAATAATTTATCAGCCTCATGTTTTAATAAATTCAAATCATCAGAAGAAAGTAATTTGTCGTAATCTATATTACCTAATTGATCACCAAAGCAAACAGTATCTTTGCCAAACTTTTTATTAATTTCATCAATAGTTGAAAACAGCTCAGGATTAAATAAATCTTTTTGTTTTGATGGGGTAGTTTGAGATTTATTAAATTTAGAAGCTATTGTTTTAAACAAGCTGCTTTTTTTATTATTAGTTTCATTTTGACTTGTCTTTGTTTTCTTTATCATAATCCAGCCCAAAAACTTTTCTATCAGATTCACGAGTTAAATATTTATCCATTAACTTCACTAATTCATAATATTCATTTTTATTAGTATAATTTTCTATAAAGTAACTACCTACAAGAATCTTACGTCTAGTTTCAAGTTTACGTTCTTTAGCTTTAGCTCTATTCTCTAATAAATCGAGACGAGCCTTCAAAACAGCTTGTTTACTCTTAAGATTTTCAATCTTTTCTTTAGTTTTATTATCCAAAACAACAAGTTTAATATTAACTATAGTATATATAATAACAAATATTGACAAAGAGTGCAAATAAAAATACATTAAATATAATATAGCCCACTGCTAGTAAGTGCGCGCTACGTTGTTGCAAGCAACATCAGAATGCTTTAGTCCTTTAAGTACGGTAATTAGCTGCGTATATAAAATATGGACAAGTTGCAATAAAAAATAAGATGAATTGTTTGTAAGAAATAGTATTTGATAAAATAAGAAATGAGAAAGCAAAAATACAAAATTAACTATTTTGGTATATTAAACGCCCAATATTATTTTATAAAAATTGCTAATTTAAAAGAATTATTAATTAATTTTAAAAATGCTAAATATTTAATATTTGCTAACTTACTAAGTGTAATTGCATTTATTAAAATATTAACTTTAAAAGCATGGCAATATTATATTATGGATAGATAGTATGGCAATATGTCACTTTAGTTATAAAATGTTTACAAGAAGTAAAGGTCATTCAGCAGTGGGGAAAGCTGCATATAGAGCAGCAGAAAAGTTACATGATGAAAGATTAGAAAAGACATTTGATTATAGGCATAAAAGTGATGTTTTGCATAAAGAAATAATGTTGTCAAAAAATGCGCCAGGAAGGTTTTTAGATAGGCAAGTATTATGGAATGAAGTAGAGGCTTCTGAGAGGCGAAAAGATTCGCAATTAGCAAGAGAAATAGAAGTATCGTTACCAAAAGAACTTACAGATGAACAAAATATAAAATTAACAAAAGAGTATGTTAAAAATCAATTTACCTCTCTTGGAATGATAGCAGATGTATGTATTCATAAAGGGCACGGCAAAGATCAACCACATGCACATATAATGCTTACTACTAGAGAGGTATCAGAAGAAGGGTTCGGTAAAAAAGTAGTAGAATGGGATAAACAGCCTGTTTTGTATAAATGGCGAGAAGAGTGGGTTAACTGTACTAATAAGCATTTAGCAAAAGCAGGCTTAGATATAAAAATAGATCATAGATCAAACAAAGACCGTGGTATAGACCTAGAGCCACAAAATAAGATCGGTCCCAATGATGGTAGAGAAAGATGTAGTGAGAAGGTACTAGAACATGAAGAGATAGCAAGGCGCAACGGAGAAAAGATCTATAATGATCCAAGTATAGCAATAAAGGCGTTATCACATTATAAATCAACATTTACACATGAAGATATAGCAAAATTTGCAAATACACATACGGTGGATGTTGAGCAATTTGAGAAAGTATATGAAAAAATCAAGAATTCAGAGGAATTAATAAAATTAGGTAAGGACGGTAGGGACAGAGATAGATACACAACAAAGGAGATGTTGGATATAGAATATAGAATGGTGAGGCAATCTCAGAGTTTAGGTAATACAGCAAGTCATCAAGTCAATTTAGAATATAGGGAAGGAATTATTAAGAATAAGGATTTAAGTGAATCACAAGGAGAAGCATTTAGGCATATCACAGGAGATAGAGATATGGCATGTGTGGTTGGATATGCAGGAAGTGGCAAGAGTTATATGTTAGGAGCAGCAAGGGAGAGCTGGGAGAGAGAAGGATATAATGTAATAGGAATGACATTATCAGGAATAGCGGCAGAAAGCTTAGAGGGAGAAAGTGGAATAAAGAGTCATACAGTAGCAAATAGGATGGTCAATTGGAATAACGATAGAGAGAGGCTAAAGAAGAATGATATAGTAGTGGTAGATGAAGCAGGAATGTTAGGGAGTAGAGATTTAGCAAAAATAATAGATGAAGTAACACTTGCAGATGCGAAGGTGGTGCTTATAGGAGATCCACAGCAATTACAAGCAATAGAGGCAGGAGGAGCATTTAGGGGAGTAATAGAAAGAGTCGGACATGTAGAGTTAAATGATATAAGAAGGCAGAAGGAGAGTTGGCAGATTGATGCGACAAAATCATTGGCACTTGGAGAAATAGGAGATGCAATTAGAGAATATGGAAAAAAAGAGATGGTGCATGCATTTGAAGATATAGGAAAAGCAAGAGAGGCAATGGTAAATGATTGGCATGAAGCGGTATCAGAAAATAAGTCATCAATAATGTTGAGTTTTACAAGAGCGGATGTAAAAGCGTTGAATGAGAGAGCTAGGGAAGTAAGAAGGGAAGAGCTAGGAATAGAAGCAAAATTTGATACGCATAATGGTAAGAGAGACTTTGCAATAGAGGACAGGATATACTTTTTAAAAAATGATAAGGAGCTTGGTGTAAAGAACGGTACACTCGGCACAATTGATGGTTTTGATGGATGGAACTTTGAAGTTAAGTTAGATAAAGGAGGGAAGGTAGTATTTGATGTAAGAGATTACAATCATATAGATCATGGATATGCAGCAACAATACACAAATCACAAGGGATAACAGTAGATAAGGCATTTGTGATGCCATCGAAATATATGGATAAGCATAGTACATATGTGGCGATGAGTAGGCATAGAGAAAGTGTAGAGTTATATTGGAGTAAAGACAGGTTTAGGGATAAAAAAGATATGGTGTGGAATTTAAGTAAGGAAGGACGCAAAGAATTGGCATTAGATTATTTAGAAAAAGATTATAAGGATACAGCAAACAGTTTTGCAGTTAAGAAGGGGATATCTAATTTTGATTGGGAAGGCATTAGAGAAAAGTTTGTAGATAATTCATATAATAGAATGGATGCAATTAAGTTAAATGATATGGGAAAAAACTCAATTATTTCAGAATTTGGAGAAAGTATAAAAAAAGAATTCCAATATTCATTGATGCAAGATAGTGCGAAAGACATGGAGGTAGCTGAATATATAGGTGATATAGAAATTGAAGGTAAAAAAATATGTCTATTAGAAAAGAATGGGATTGAGTGCTATATGATGAAAAATGTAAATACAAAAGATGTGAAGATGGGAGACGAAATAAGGGTAGTTAAGGATATAATAAATGATAAGGAGGAGATAAAGTTAGTAAAAGAGGAGAGTGTCAGTTTTGAGGATAGAGTGGAAAGAATGAATGATACTAGTAAAAAAGAATTAAAAATAAAAAACATAGGAAGGAAGCTATCATCAAAAGAAAATTATAATATTGATAACAATATAACCACTAAGGATATATATAGAGCATTATACGGAAGGTTACAAAATGTGTTGCCAGAATTTGGGTTTGAAAGAAAGGGGAATTGTTATGTATCAAGCACGGGAAATAAAGTGGATGGAAGTATAGGACATAAGGGAAAAGTATATGTGTATGCAAATAATCCAGGAATACTAGTAGATTACACAAGAGGAAGTAAGTCTATATGGGATTATGTAAGTGAGAATTATGGTGTAAGTAATAAGAAGGATGTATTTGAGTATTTAGCAAGTAGTGCAGGGATAAAATCCTATTTTAGTGAAAAGCTTGATATATTGAATGAAGGAAGAGAAAGAATGCAGAATAATGCAAATAAAATTAAACATTCAGATAGTGAGCTCATCGATAATAATAAAGAAGAACAAAACGTATCATCAGAAATATGGAATAAGGTATATAATTATTCATTAGATAAAATGAGTATAAAAAACAATCAAGTAATGAAGTACCTAACAGAAGAAAGAGGATATAAAGAAGAAATAGTCCAAAGCATGGGGATAGGT
>CAWWAI010000061.1:0-5869 GCA_963934885.1 uncultured Rickettsiaceae bacterium
TGATCAGCAACGAACTCAGACCTAGCGCCAGTTTGTTTTACCGCTTCGGCAAGTCTTTTACCATTAATACCTTCTATAGGCTGTTCACCAGCTGCAAAAACATCAGTAATGTAAATATTTTCTGCATCGGTAAAACAGTTTGCAAAATCAGAGAATAAATTTTCTAGCCTTGAGTATTTATGTGGTTGAAAAATAGCAACTACTTTTCCTTTACGTTGCCTTGCAATTCCAAGTGCCGTAGATAAAGTTGCACTAATTTCTACAGGGTGGTGTGCATAATCATCAATAATATCAGCGCCATTATACTCACATATTTTTGTAAAACGCCTTTTGACTCCTTGAAATTTTTTAAATCCATCTTGTATTACTTTTATACCAAAATCTAACTCCACGCCAATAGCAATAGCCGCAAGTGCATTTAAAATATTATGCTTACCAGGCGTTGGGATAATAATCTGTTCAATAATTGTTGTTTCAGTAGAATTTGGTAGTTGGAATTTAATATCAAATGTTGAAAAATATGTATCAGGCTTTATATTATAAGCTAAGATATGAGCGTCATCAGAATCAATTCCATAAGTCACAATCCGCCTTTCAGTTACCTCTTCTACTAATTTTCGAACAACTCGATGGTCAATACAAGCTACTCCAAAGCCATAGAATGGCAAATTTCTAATAAAACTTTTAAATGCATTTATCAAAGTATCAAAATCTTTATAGTAATCCATATGCTCTGGATCAATATTAGTAATAACACCTATTGTAGAAGGAATTTTTATAAAAGTAGCATCGGATTCATCAGCTTCTACAATTAAATAATCACTTTGTCCTAAATAAGCATTAGTAGATCTGTTATTAATTATTCCACCATTAATAACAGTTGGATCAAGCCCCGCTGCTTCGAACAAGCAAGCAACAAGAGATGTAGTAGTAGTTTTACCATGTGAACCAGAAATGGCAACTGAACATTTTAAGCGCATTAACTCTGCTAGCATTTCAGCGCGCCTAATAACAGGAATTTTGTTATCTTTAGCAGCAATTACTTCAATATTATCTGATTTAATTGCCGTAGAAACAACAATATATGATACATTTTGTACATTAGTAGTATCATGGTCTGTAAAGATTTTAATTCCTTTAGCTGCCAACCTAATAGTATTGCTGTTAGATAAAAGATCAGAACCTTGAACTTTATAACCAAGATTATGCATAATTTCAGCTATACCACTCATACCTATGCCACCAATACCCACAAAATGAATTACATTTAATACTCCCTTTTTACGTTTCATTTCTAACAGCAGCATTTATACCTATCTAAATAACTAAATTATTAATATTGGCCATATTACTTACTAACAGTAACAAATGCAACCGCAAACGGATGATCATCAGATAAAGAAACATGAATATTATATTCATTAATGCTAGGATATATCGTTGAAGATATTAAGATTTGCGGAGCTCCTAAATCATTATTAATAACAGCTATATCTTTAAAAGCCAAACTACCCCCTATTCCAATTCCTAAGGCTTTAGCTACAGCTTCTTTTGCTGCAAATCTTTTAGCCAAATAACTTATTTTTGATATATGAGTTAATGTTGCAAGATGTATAATCTCTAATTTATGAAAATTTTTATGCACAAAATCATCACCAAATTTATCATAAATATGTTTTATCCGTTCAATACTAACTATGTCTGTACCAATTCCAACTATCATAAATACCCTTATATTTTATATTTAGAATGATTTTTCTAATTTCTGAACACGCTTTAGCAGTAATAACAAATTCTCCCAAGTTTAAGGAGATGTATTTTGGTTCTTTGAGGTGATAATTTCAACTTGATCACCATTTATTAATTCTGTTCTAAGTGGTACGATACGTCCATTAACCTTTGCACTAAAACATGAATTACCTATATCTAAGTGCACCCTATAAGCAAAATCTACTATTGTTGCCCCTTTAGGTAAAGCGATTACATTTCCCTTCTGTGTAAAACAAAAAATCTGACTATAATACATTTCCAGCTTAGTATTTTGTAGAAACTCCTCTAGAGTACTGTTTTGCCCAAGAATTGATAATTCCCTAACCCAATCATATTGCTTGCATTCTAATATATTCTTATGCCCTTGCTTATAACGCCAATGAGCAGCAACGCTAAATTCAGCAATCTCATGCATTTGATATGTACGAATTTGAATCTCAATTTTCTGCATTAGAGGTCCCATTACGACAGTATGAATCGACTGATAATGATTTGCTTTAGGCAGGCTTATAAAATCTTGAAAATGATCCGGAACCATTTTATAAGCCGAATGAACTATACCCAGTACACGATAACAATCTTCAACCGTTTTCACCACAATTCTAAATGCCATAATATCCGATAATTGATCAATACCAACATCTTTTTGTTTCATCTTCATCCAAGTAGAATAAGCTGTTTTTCTTCTACCATAAACATCTGCTTCCATAACATTCGCAAAAACAATTTTCCTTATTTCTTCAACTATTAATTGAATAAAATTTTCTTTGTCACATTGCATTGCATCAAAACAATTTAAAATTGATTGTCGCTTTTCTGGATACAGAATCTTAAAAGAAATATCTTGCAATTCAGTTTTTATCTCCTGCATACCGATTATCTCAGCTAGTGGAGCATAGATTTCAATTGTTTCAAGCGCTATTAGTTTTCTTTTTTCTGGATTACTAATAAAATCGATAGTACGCATATTATCCAAGCGATCAGCCAGCTTAATCAGTAAAACCCTTACATCATCAATAATTGCTAGAAATAATTTACAAAAATTCTCAGCTTTACGAACCTTATCTTGTTTGCATTCAATTTTTGTAAGCTTAGTCACACCATCTACAAGTTTAGCAATTTCTGGACTAAAATGTTTTTCTATTTCTTTTAAAGTAAGATCTGTATCTCTTATAGTATCATGTAAAATGGCAGTTATTATCGAATCAGAATCCAGGCCCATTTTTGCAATAATTTTTGCTACTTTTAATGAATGGATATAATAAAAATCTCCTGAATAACGCTTTTGTGTACCGTGATATTTTATAGCAAACTCAATAGCCTTTTGTACCATTGGTTCATCTATCTTAACTCCATAAGATTTGTATTTATCAAAAAATTCTTGTGGATTCACAACTCACCTATTTTATAATAGTTCCATGCATATACATGAATAACTTTTTTCTAAGTTTTTTCAATCTAAACCAGATATAACAGAATATATTTAACATTACAACCCCATTACTTAAATATAAATTTACAAGGATTAAACTCCGCTTTGTTGTATATAAAATCTCAGATATTGAGCATTTATAAAAACATTTTTATACTAGCTGCAATTGACCACCAGTGCAATTTATGCTAAAGTTTTTTTAAGTAATAAAAATTACCAAACGCTAAGTAATCTTGTTTATATTATTTAACCAAAAATTTCCTTTATTGTGACCTTGAAGATGCAAAAACTGACAGAACTTAATATTGATCCTTATCTTAATTTAGAAGCAGAAATAGCAAAACTAAAAAAAGAAATGAATGCTGTTATTTTATCCCATTATTATCAAGATCCAGAAATTCAAGAGATTGCTGACTTTATTGGTGACTCACTTGAACTATCCAGAAAAGCCTCCGAAACAAATGCAGATACCATAATATTTTGCGGGGTCAAGTTCATGGCAGAAGCTGCATCTATTTTAAATCCAACAAAACAGGTGTTATTACCAGATTTAAACGCTGGATGTTCTTTGGAAGATTCCTGTAAACCAGAAGAGTTTAAAAAATTCCGCCAACAATATCCGAATCATATATCTGTAACCTATATCAACTGCTCGGCAGAAGTAAAAGCACTATCTGATATAATAGTAACTTCTTCAAGCGCTGAGGCAATTATTAAATCCATACCGCCAGACAAAGGCATTTTATTTGCACCAGATAAACATCTAGGTAATTATCTTATTCGTAAAACTGGTCGTCCAATGACTTTGTGGAATGGTACATGTATAGTTCATGAAAACTTTTCAGAACGTGAATTAATACGCATAAAAACGATGCACCCTGAGGCAGAAATTATTGCACATCCAGAATGCCCATTAGCATTATTAGAATATGCTAATCATATTGGATCAACCTCTTCCTTACTAAAATATGTGCAAGAAAATAATGGGAAAGATTTTATTGTTCTAACCGAACCTGGCATCATTCATCAAATGCATAAATATTCACCTAAAAGCAAATTCTATGATGTACCATCTATAGAAGGAGGTTGCACTTCATGCAGCCAATGCCCTTACATGCGACTCAATTCACTTGAGAAAATATATTTATGTATGGTTAATAAATCCCCAAAAATAAATCTTGATTCACAAGTCGCAGCCAAAGCTAGATTGTCGCTAGAGCGCATGTTAACTGGAAAGTATAGTATTTCAGAAGAATCATAAATCATCTTAAATAATTTTTATATTTAATTATTTAGGTATCTACTCGCCCAAGCTGCAAGAACTTCAGCAACATATTTGCTATCTTTAGGACAACGCATTAGAAGATGATCTGCATTATCTAGCGAAATAAAACTCTTAGGATGTTTTGCAAGCTCATAAATGCGCTGAGCGTTTTCAATACTTACTGTGCCATCAACAGGGGAATGCATAACGAGCAAAGCCTTCCTTAAATTACTAATTTTTTCTGGCATATTTTGATTATTAATATCATCAAGAAATTGCTTCTTAATATTAAATTTTTTACCGCCAAGAATAACTTCCGCTTCACCTTTTTCATTAATTTCATCAATATGGTTAACAAAGTTATGTTGTACATGCGCGGTATCACATGGCGAGCCTATCGTTGCGACAGCTTTAACTTCAGGAATATCTGATGCGGCAGCAATAGCAGAAGTTCCACCAAGGCTATGTCCTACAACTATTTGTGGCGCTTGATAATGATCACGCATAAAATTTGCCGCTGCTATCAGATCTTTTACATTAGAAGAAAAATTAGTATTAGCAAAATTACCTCCACTTGCTCCAAGACCAGTATAATCAAAACGGAATAAAGCAATATTTGCTTGATTTAAAGCCCTAGAAATGCGGCTAAGTGCACTAATATCTTTGTTGCCTGTAAAATAATGAGCAAATAATACATAAGCAAGGGGAAATTCTGGTGCATCTAATCTTGCCACTAAATCATCTCCTAAAGACCCTTTAAATACTAATTTCTTACTAACTACAGCTCTTAACATCATAATAATGAATTTTTCTTAACTTGATTTGTGCATTCTATCCGTATAACACCTCAAGGTCAATGAATGCTTGGATATTTTCATAAAATTTGTTTAGACAGAGTCGTTTACTATTTATTAACTAAAATAGGTGTACACTTCTAATTGTAATAGAAAAATAAGTTTCTATTTTTAGTACCAAAATAAAATAAATGGAGTAGATTATGTCTGTATTTTTGGGTTTATTAGCTGCATCAACTGCAATCTTGTTATCTTTTTCTGATAAAATTATCGAATATTTCGCTCCAAATAGTGAACTGGCTAAAATTGAAACAGAAGTTGATTACATGATTTTACATATTGATGATATAGACGATGTACATGATAAAAAATATTAACCCTAAATGATTAATATTTTTTCATAATTTATCTTGCGTTAATTTTCTGGATAGTGGATAAGATTACTCACGTCTAATTATCAATACTCAAACATTGCTAGCTTTACCAAATTTATGGTATAGTAATATATAATCATGTTAAAATAAATATAATAATATTATGAATAACTACAACACAGGACTAGTCTCATTTGATTATGCTATTAAATATCTTCTAAGAGATAAAGGCGAT
>CAWWAI010000062.1:0-5776 GCA_963934885.1 uncultured Rickettsiaceae bacterium
CAATATAAGGTTTGGAGTTTTGATCAAGAATAAAAAGATATTAATTGTTACAGAATGCTTCTATCCTGAAAAGTTAAAGATAAACGAATTAGCAAGTAAATCAGAGTTATTTATATATATTGATGAAGCGAAGGTAATAATATATGACTGTTATTAAGAAATTCAAAAGACGTATTTAAAAAAAATGATAAAACAAATACAGCGCCTTAAGAGTCACCAAGGTTTTATAAAATATTTTAAAAATACTTCTTGGCTTCTTTCTGAAAAAATATTCAAGGCATTCACTGAGGTTTTTGTAGGCATTTGGATTGCAAGATATTTGGGTCCTGAGCAATTTGGTTTGTTTAGTTATGCGCAAAGTTTTGCCGCTCTTTTTTTAGTGGTTGCTACTTTAGGGCTTGATGGAATAGTTATCCGCGAACTTGTTAAAGATGAAAGTAGGGCAGAAAAACTAATTGGGACAGCGTTTGTCTTAAAGTTAATCGGCGCTATTCTAGTATTTTCAATTTTAGTAGTTGTAGTAAATTTCACTTCAAATGATACTTATACAAATACGTTAGTTTTTATAATTGCATCAGCAACTATTTTCCAGGCGTTTAATGTTGTCAACTTTTACTTTCAGGCAAAAGTACTGTCCAAGTATGTCGCTTTTGTAAATACAATAGCTTTATTTATAGGTAGTGTAGTTAAGATAGTGTTAATTTTAAATGAGGCGCCGCTTATTGCTTTTGCTTGGGTTGTTCTTTTTGAAAGTATCATTTTAGCTATAGGGTTTATTTATATCTATATTAAAAAAAACACAACATCTAGCATCCAACATCTATCATTTAATAGATTAACTGCTATCGATTTATTACGAGATAGCTGGCCTTTGATTCTGAGTGGTATAGTGACTTCAATTTATATGAGAATAGATCAAGTTATGATAAAAGAGATGCTTAACACTGAGGCAGTAGGGCAGTATGCGGCTGCAGTGAGGCTAAGTGAGGCTTGGTATTTTATTCCAGTGGTAGTTGCATCTTCGCTATTCCCTGCAATTGTGAACGCAAAAAAACAAAATGAAGAGTTGTATTATTTAAGACTTCAAAAGCTTTATAATTTGATGACATGGACAGCTATTACTATAGCAACTGCGATGACATTCTTGAGTGACTGGGTTGTAGATTTACTCTATGGTGATCAATATAATCAGGCTGGTGCAGTTCTAATGATTCACGCATGGGCTGGAATATTCGTATTTTTAGGCGTTGTCAGTGGGAAGTGGTTTTTATCTGAAAACTTGCAAATATTAGCGTTTTGGCGGGTCTTCTTCGGAATGATTATTAATATTATATTGAATATCTTATTAATTCCAAAATATGGAATCCAAGGTGCCGCTGTCGCAACTTTAATAAGTCAATCGGTCGCCGCTTATTTCTTTGATTTTTTTAATAAAAAAACGAGAGCCATGTTTTATACAAAAACAAAATCATTGTTATTAATTAGAGGTATGAAATGATAAATAAAATAATAAAAAGTACCCCTGTAATATTCCAGCCAAAAATGTTTTTACGTTTAATTTCAATGTATGCAATTGGATATCTCTATGAAATAGGTTGGATCAATTCATTTAAAAAACAAATGCCAATAGATAAGAATTCTAATCCATTGCCGTGGGTCACGTATGGATTCATAGATTTTATTACTGAGAGATTAAATAAAAGCATAGATGTTTTTGAGTATGGTTCTGGTAATTCTACTTTATGGTATGCAACGCAGGTTAACTCCGTTACGTCTGTTGAGCATGATAGAAAATGGCTTGAAAAGATAAAAAATAGCATGCCAGAAAATACAGATATGCACTATCAAGAATTAGAATATGGCGAGGCGTATTCTCAATACCCAAGTCACTTAAATAAAAAATTTAACATAGTAATTGTTGATGGAAGGGATAGGGTTAACTGTATTAAAAATGCAATTAATAGCATTAAAGGTGATGGTATTATTGTTCTAGATGATTCAGAGAGAGAGACATACGAAGATGGTATATTTTTTTTGTTGAATAAAAATTTCAAAAAAATTGATTTTTGGGGTATTAGTCCAGGATCTTTTCATAAAAAGAATACAACAATATTTTATAGAGAGAATAATTGCTTAGGAATATGATATTGCTTAAATTTTTTTAATATAAGATGAAAAAGTTACATATTGGTTACGGAATGAATGCGGCATACGATTTCAAAAATTATGACGCTAACCCAGCGTATTGCTTAGGCTTAGTATTTTTTTTGATAACTTGTGAATGGCGTGTATTATATTTTGAGATAATACCCCCCTTTAAGGATCTTGTTTTATGAAATTTCTTTTTTTTACAAAGACAATATGGCATGAAATGCCAAGAATAAGACATCAATTAGCAAGGTTGTTGTGTAAAAATCAGCACGATGTTTTTTTTGTGCAAAAACCGCGCTTCTTTTGGGAGAGACCTAAGCCTGTATTTGAAGATGAGAATATTAAATTTTTTCAATTTAGGCAGTTAATTCATCATCAATTAAGAATTATATCAATAGTTCGTGGGGCTAACTCTCTATATGAGAGTATTCAGATTAAGAATTCCTTTAGTGATATTGATAAAGATGTAGTTATTATTAATTTTAACTATGACTATTATTTTTTAAAAAAAATATTTCCTTCTAATAAAATAATAACTATTCTTAATGATGATTTTGTATCTCAATGTAAATTGCCATTTAATCATCATATGCAGCATGCGCTAGAGAAGACATGCTTATCAAGTGATGTTGTGTTGACTACATCAGAATCATTGCAAAGAAAATTAAAGAAGCATACACCGTCTAGAGTTTTTTTCCCATGGTCAAGTTCGACTTATAATTTTACTAAAAAAAAATTAAGAACGAAAGTATTGATCTGGGGGTATATTACAGAGAGGTATGATTTTGAATTAATTTCTAATTTAATTAATGAGAATGAACATAATATTTTTTATTTAGTTGGTGAGACAAATAAAAAATGTAGAAAAATCTTGCATGACCTTAGTACAAAGCATAAAAATATAGTTATTAAAGGGCCAACAAATTTAAGTCATTTGCCTATGAGTGAATTTTGCGCGAGTTTGACCGTCTATAAAAAAGGTGATGATGCAATAGAGTCTATTACGGTTACAAATAAAGCATTTCAATTGCTCTCATATGGTATTCCTTTGGTAGTACATGGGATGCCAAATTTTATGAAGAATCAGGCTATTTTTATTTGCAAAGATAAGAATATGATTAATAAAAGCATTCAATACTGCCATCAAAATATTGATCAACTTCAGAAGTACATTTCTATGCTAGTTACTGAAAATTCAGAAAATAATCGGCTGGATGAATTCACTGAAATTATTAATAAACTAAAAGTTTAAGCATTATGATTAAATATGAAAATTTTAATGTTTTTCTTAGAAAGCATTATTTAACCTTTTTATTTGTAATTATACTATGTCCTATTTTTATTAGTCTTGATTTTTCTCAAGGTTTAAAATTTGATCAATTTAATGATTATACCAAATATAAATATCCATCTATACCCATATCAGTTCTAATTATTTCAGTTCTTTCTATATATAACTTTAAGGACTTATTATTTAATAAGAGAATTCAGATATTGTTTTTTTTGGTATTAATGTATATGTGCATTAATCTATACTTTGGCATAACAAGAGCCGCGATAGTGGGTCCAGGTATGATGTTTATTGTTGTTTCATATTTTATCTTTTTACGCATTATAAATAACAGAAATGTCTATAAATTTTTTTATATGGCGCTATCTTTTGTAATAATTATGAAATTATTGTTTGACATCAGTTTTCACGAAAATCTGAATCCTAATCATATGAAATTTATATCGCAATATTTTATAATTAAGAATTTTAAAATATATAATTATTATGATTATTTTCCATTCATCTACTTTTTAGCAACCGCACTATCAGTACACAACCTTTTACAAAGAAGACATTTAATTTTATCTATTGTTGTATTAGTTGCTTCCAATGTGGCAATAATTGTCACTGAATCAAGATTATTTATGTACTCAATATATTTAATTCCTTTTTTGTATATTTTTTATCAATTTACAAAGTTAAGTTTAGAGAGGTATTTCTATCTATTTTTATTTGTAAGTTTAGCCACTACTCTTATTGTTAGTTTTTTTGGTTTTAAGTTATCCGATCCAGGATTACTTTCAAGGTATAACCATATTCATAAATATTTTGGAAACTTTAGTTTAGTTAATTTAATTTTTCCATTCTTAAATCAACATAGAATCGAAACTTCTGGTTCGCTACATAATGAGTTGTTAGAAATATTTAGTTTTTTTGGTTTTGTGATTGTGTATTATTTATTCTTATTAAGAGAAATGTTTTGCAATACAAATAGAGAGTTTAAATTTATTTCATATCTATTAATGTTTGTTTTAATTATTGGAACTTTAATTCAGATCAATATATCCAACCCTTATGTTGGGATTATTACTGGGGCAATATTTGCTATAATTTCTAGTGGATCGGCCAAAATTAGACAGTAATTACTATTGTTTTAGATGGGGATTGTGCCAGCAGTTTATGAAAAAAATATGTTTAAATATGATTTTTGAATTGGATTGCTCTGAAATATACTATAATCAAAGTAATAAATTATAAAAAGTTCTATAGAGAGTGAATTAAGGCGAAATTAAATGAATAAATTTTGTGGTATTCTAGATGTGTATAATAAGGTTATAAATGTTTAAAAATAAAATTCTATTAATTTCGGGCGGTACGGGCTCATTTGGAAATGCTGTTTTACGTCGATTTTTAAAACTAGATATTAAAGAAATTAGAATTTTTAGTCGAGATGAGAAAAAGCAAGATGATATGCGGCGTAAGTATGCAGATGATCGACTTAAATTCTATATAGGAGATGTTAGAGATTATGAATCAATAATGAATGCAATTAGAGGTGTTGATTATATATTCCATTCTGCAGCACTTAAGCAAGTTCCATCGTGTGAATTTCACCCAATTGAAGCAGTAAAGACAAATATCATGGGCACTGAAAATATTTTGACTGCTGCAATTAATGCAGATGTAAAGCGTGTGATTTGCTTGAGTACTGATAAAGCTGTATATCCAATTAATGCCATGGGGATATCTAAAGCAATGATGGAAAAGGTTTTTGTCGCAAAGTCTCGTCAAGGCGGTAATTCGACTATTATTTGTGGAACACGCTATGGTAATGTTATGGCGTCTAGAGGGTCTGTTATTCCACTATTCGTTGAACTAATTCATAAGAATAAAGAGCTGACACTCACCGACCCTAATATGACGCGTTTCATGATGACTTTAGATAATGCAGTAGACCTTGTTTTATATACCTTCAATAAGGGCAAATCTGGAGATATTTTTGTACAAAAAGCGCCAGCTGCAACAGTCAGTATCATGACTAAAGCTTTATGCGAATTAATGGGAAAACCTAATTATCCCACTCGAGTTATTGGCACAAGACATGGTGAAAAGAAATACGAATCTTTACTCTCTAGAGAGGAGATGGCACGTGCTATAGATATGGGTGACTATTATAGAATCCCTCCAGATTTAAGAGATCTAAATTATACTAAATATGTGGATATTGGAGAAGAAAATATTACCAATGCAGATGAGTATAATTCAGATAACACAGAGCGACTGGATGTTGATGGCATGAAGTTACTACTAAATAAATTAAGATTTATTCAAGCTGCTTCTAGAGGTGAAATC
>CAWWAI010000063.1:0-5632 GCA_963934885.1 uncultured Rickettsiaceae bacterium
AAGAATGACGGCTATAACATAACTTAATCCTTGCCGCCTTAACTCGAGTAATTTCGGCTCTCCCGTACTTACTGGGGTGTAGTAATCAGTCTATATATGGGTTACAGTGGTGTAGATAAATATATAATCTACAATAATAGGCATCAAAATGTCCAATTTTACACTCTCTTTAGACATAGATTCTTTAAAAATAACAGCTCAAACCATTGATACACAAGGAAATATCATCTTTGACGTAGAAAGCACGAAGACAGAAACTGCCTGCCATAAGTGCGGACAATTAACAAATAAGCGGTATGGTTATGGCGAAACAATTACAGTGCGTCATTTGCCAATTTTAGACACACCAGTGTATTTACGTATATGTGTTGTGCGCTATGAATGCCATCATTGCGATGACCATCCCACTACATCAGAACAGTATGACTGGCGTGAAAGGAAATCTAAAACCACCAAAGGTCTTGATAAGTATATAAATCGCCAACTAATTCATAGCACTATTGAAGATGTTGGTAAGAAAGTATGTATTAGCTCAGAGGTTGTAGAGTCTGCGCTACACAGAGGCGTTAATATATCAGTGGACTGGTCAATGTATACTAATTTAGAAACAATAGGTATTGACGAAATTGCGGTAAAAAAGGGACACAACGATTATTTGACTATCGTGAGTGTAAAAGATAAATTAGGTGAATTATCAGTGATTGCAGTCTTGCCAGATAAATTAAAAGAAACTGTAAAAACGTTTTTAGAATCAATACCTAGTCATTTAAAGAAGACAGTAAAGTCTGTTTGCACTGACATGTACGATGGGTTTGTAAAGCCCTCAGAAGAGGTTTTTGGTAGTCGAGTTGTTGTGATTGATAGATATCATGTGTCGAAGCTTTATAGAGAGCCGCTTGATAAAATTCGCATTAAAGAAATGAAGCGTTTAAAATCTATATTGCCGCAAGAAGAATATGCTAAACTAGAGGGTATGAGGTGGATTATTAGAAAAAAACACGAATGTCTTTCTACTCAAGATAAAATCACATTAGAGTTACTGTACACGTATTCACCCTTGCTTAAGGAAGCTCATAAACTGGCTATTAAATTAACGCACATTTTTAATACTCGACATAACCGCAAAACAGGTTTAACGCGAATAAACCGATGGATCAAGAGTGTAAGAAATAGCAAGATAACTTATTTTAATGGGTTTATCAAAACACTGGAAAAATACAAAGTAAATATTCTCAATTATTTTAAAAATAGAAAAAATAGTGGATTTGTTGAAGGGCTTAATAATAAAATTAAAGTACTCAAAAGGAGATGCTATGGCCTATCAAAAGCTGAGTCATTTTTTCAAAGATTGTTCCTGGATCTCATGGGGTATAAAGTGTTCGCATAACAACCCCAGGAAATACGGAAGAGCCAAAGAAAACTGACTTTAATTTAATTAGTCAAGAGATGCCTGACAAGGTTGAAAAAGAGTTAAATAATAGACCAAGAAGTTGTTTGAAATTTAATAGCCCTTCTGAAATTTTGAAGGATGTAAAAAAGATAGCCAACTTGCGTTAGGGACTTGCATCCACCAATTACACTTCCAATCAGTTACACTAAGTCTGAACTATCTAAACTCATAATAGCTCCTGATAATAAATCAATATTATCCTCTTCCATAGCAATCTGTATAATTTCTGGTGAAATATTAGTACTTAAGTCTAAAACTTTATTAATACCAAAAATACTAGCTAATTTATTGAAGATAATAGGATGATTTAGAAGTTCGTTATCAAAAATAAATTCCTTCACTACAAAAATTTGACAACATGACAACTTCTTGATTTGTGATACTGTCTTCGTAGGTGTACAAGTAAAGCTATTTGGTATATTTACTAAATAATTAAAAGTATCATTTGTTGTTTTGTCATTGACATGACCGCAGCTAATACATGCTATGATTTTTAAAGCATCAATACAGCCTAATTTTTCTTCGTCACTAATATATAGCTCATTGTTAGTATTAACTTTAAGAAAATTTTGTATTTTACTTAGTAATCCACATTTATTCCAATTTTGTAATTCTTGGCTTACATTTGCCGATAATATATTTTTTTGATTATCAAGCGTAATTTGCTCCGATAATTTCTTCACTTGAGTTTTTCGTTCATCTGGATTGATACCAAAAGAATTTTTAAAATATATAGCTGAGCTTTTTATTTCGTTTTCCTTATGTAATTGTAAAGCTCCTTTGGTAGCGCTACTAACATGTGTACCTATTAAGGGTATAAGAGTTAATGCAAAGCAAAATCCTCCTGCATAGGCTCCTATATTATCATTTAACTTCATATTACCATTAGTAATTACCTCAGATTCTAACATTGCAGAATAAAGTTTATCATGTAATGCATCATAATAACTCTTTAGTACTACGTTATTGAGTATTTCTTGATCTACTTTTAGTACATGCACTTCTACTTGATTAAGTGATAATTTTGTATCCAATTTATTCTCAATTATTTCCAATTTTTGATGTACTTGATCAAGTATTACATGTTTTACTCTCTCTATCTCGTTTTGTAAAAGTTGCACTTGGCTTGAATTTATAGCGTTGGTATTAAAAGCATGCACAACTTTCAACACTAGTCCTTGTTGTTGTTGAGCAGCTATATTATTTTTTTCTTGCGCGCATTCTTCTACAATCTGAGTAATTTTAATAAACAATTTTTTTTGCATAGGATTAAATAATCTATCAATCGCCATTGGATCTTTGGCATTCATATCATCTACCACAGCCATAGCTTCTTCTCTATCACCTATTTCTAGTAAGATTTTTGCTTTGTTAAGATCATAAATTAGGTTGTTAGTATCACGTGCCATAGCATTATCTAGATACTCTAAAGCTTCATCATATTTTTTCTGATCATATAATACTAGCGCTTTGCCATAATGAGCATTAGCAAATTTACTATCTCTAATAATAATAGTATCGTATACTTTTTTTGAATCCTCAAGCTTGTCTTGCTCATGAAATATTTGCGCTTTAAAATATTCCGCATCAATATTATTTTCTTTGTTGTTACAGTATTCTAATGCCTCAGTGTGTCTATTAAGTACTTTTAAAATTATGTATTTATCTTTTTCGTTATAGATAAATAAATCAGGGTTTTGTAACATACGATCAAAAATTATAGCTAATTTGTCTTTTTTAGCTAATATAGTATATAGAATAGTATCATCACACTCATTTATATACGTTAGATCAATTTTTTGATCATGACGCTCTGCGTAGCTTAAAACAACTTTTAATGCTAAATCGTCTTTGATTAAGGCCGCTTTTTCTATTAAAGTTTTTTTATCAAAAAAAGTATATAAATTAACATCAACACCATTTTTTTCTGCGTATGTAACAAAGTTTTTAAGTTGTAATCCAGTCTTTATATAACGAATTGTTAAATCAGATAATATTTGATTTATATCTAAGTCTTCTTTAGATATAATGTTAATAAGTTTTTCATTTAACTCTTCTTTATGTGTGTTTCTTAATTCTTTACATGGAGTGCATTTGATATTATCACAAATAGTTTTTAGATCTGATAAAATTTTGAATTTATTAAAAACAGACTGATATAATAAGATTAAACCTTTTTTATATTGCTCGGATATTGATTCATCTTGATAAGAAACATCGTTTTTTTCTTTAGTAACAAAAATATTATGCACTGCTATTGAAATATCATTCTCATTAATGTAATCTAACAACGTCAATAACGTTGATGTCTGGCCAGTAAAAATTCCTTCTGAGTGGAAAATATTATTTAAATTAATATTAATATTATTCTGTTTAACAAATTTTAAAAGAGGTGACAAATCATCTTCCTCTCCATTCTCTATCGTGCTAATCAAAGATCTTTCCATGTGTTCTGCAGATATACTGAGTACTATCTTTTTGTCTAATGCTAATTTGAAAATCTGATATTTTAACTCAGATTCTTCTTCTAATGGGGACGTTAACGCTCTAGAACGGAATCCAAGATCGTTATACTTCAAGGGTGAAAAATAATGCGATTGTACATTCGCCATTTTCTCACAAAAAATGAAATTATTTTTATTATAGAATAAACCGGCATTATTGCCACTTATGTCTAGATTTTGCCCTTGCTTTTGCGCTAAGTGATAAGCGGCCATAAAATAGCTTGCATCTTTTACAAATAACTTGCACCCCCAATCATCCTCATGATTTAGATCTATTTTCTTAGAATTCAATTGAGCTATATCTGATATATTCTGAAGACGCTTTTCTTCCTGTACGCTTACTCTGTCTCCAAGATCCCCTATAAAAGCATATTCTCCAGTATCAATATTTAATTTATCAATGTCATATTTTAATTTATTTTTAACAAGCAAGAGATAAATGTTTTTAAGAGAATCGATGGAGCACCAAGAGAGTAATGAAGCACTAGAAAAATTGTGATCCCCGTACCTACACGTTGTAGACTCTATAATTTCACTAAACTCCATAACATCATGTTCTTTGGGTATAAACACACCTACCAATGTTTTAAAAATTGTTTTATTTTTGAAACAAGCTACCGCTAAATCTTTATTATCTAAAGCTGATAAATCAATATATTGATTCAGCATATTGACATAATGTACATATATTGTCTCAATGACATTAAATATTTTAATTGGATTTTGGTAAAAATATTCAACTTCGTCCATTAACTTATTGGATTCATTTTTATCTAATTTTGAGTGTTGATTAAAAATTACCTCATTTGTAGGAGATATTACATGGTTTAACAAAAAATCGACTATATTGATATATGTTTTGTTTTCTTCGATTCTTAATTCTGGAGAGATCTTAATTTTATATAAGTCCAGGATTTTTAAAAAGCATTTTGCATCCTGTGACTTTGGTGACCCATATAAAACTCCAGTACCATCATATGACCATAAGCAGGCTACACCTAGTGGCGTATACCCCTCTATATCTCTGATGTTAAAGTTTAGTTTATCGGGGGTTAAGGAATTTTTTACATATAAATATATATACTCTACTAGTGATTTTGCATGATATTGTATGTTTTGTAATGTATCCTCATCAGAATCTATATCTCTAACTTTTTGAATGTTTTCTGATATATAACTATGTTGAAATTGAGACATTATTTTGTTGGCACCATCTGTATCGCTACGATCGTTATCCTCTTGATGTATACTAGGATAAATATTAATGATATTTTCATCCATTGATTTATTAATATCTATAGAAAGATTTAAAGGATATTCACGGTGTGGAAGAAAATCTTGATATATTTTGGGGTTTACTAATAATTTATTTTGGTTAATAAAATCAATTATATTGTGATTATTAATAATTAGCTCTTGCAATGTTGGATCATTTTTCTTGGCTTCTATATATATATCTATTGCTTTAGCAAGCCCTAGTATCATTGCATTTCCACTCTGAGGAACTTTAATATTCAAATTATTTTTTTGTTTCATAATAATAGCCAAGGAATATTTTTATCATTTGTATCGTATTTTATATTATTATTTTCTAGCTGTCCAGCGACAACTATAATGGCTCTTCGTATTGCCTCAAATATAAATCTAACCTTTGAAAGACTGTTGCCTCATAAATAAT
>CAWWAI010000064.1:0-5568 GCA_963934885.1 uncultured Rickettsiaceae bacterium
TTTTGATTACATTTTTTGCTCTAAGTGGGTCAATAGTTGATTACATTTTACATTTATACACTTGTATTATAATACTTGTAAACGAAGAATTAAAAAAACTAGCTACAAATAATCTAGAATTTGACAAACATAAGATTATTATCTTATCTGGCAAGGATATTTCATTAACAAAAGATTATAAAGAGCAAGAATTTCAAGACCATATTTTGATAGAAAAGTTTGATAGTTTAAATACTCATTTAGCACTCAATAAAGCACTAAAATCAATTACAAAACTAACAATAATCCATAGCCTTATATTTAAACCTTTACTTGCAGTAATACTTTGCTTATCAATCACTTTAGCTACTCTTCAATATCAAACTATAATTATTCAATCAGATACTAAAAAATTGAATAAGCGATATTATTCCTTGTCAGAAGATTATAGAGAAATACAAAGACAAAACCCTGAACTTGCCAACATTAGTGATCTTGTAGATTTATACAATCTAGAAAATATGATCAAGAACAAATCAATTTTACCATTTACAAGCCTCAAAACTCTATTACCATATAATAGAGAAGAATTACAAATTATAAATATAAACTGGAAAATTAGTGCTCCAGAAATGATAACTACAGAACAACCAACTCTAACTATTAATGTCAGTTTAATTTATAAAGGTGATGCAAAATCTACTGTTGATGGTATAGAAATAATAAATGAATATATAAATCACATAAAATCTACTTTTTACGACTATACTATAAATTACGATTTAGGTGATATTCTTAATATTTCTCAAAAAATAAGTATACCAGCTGAGATTACTATAACAGGAAAAATAAAAAACAAAAATGATGCTAGATAAACTTGTTACTCATCTAAAAAACATTATGTTTCTTAAAACTGTAATATATGTTCTTATTGCAATCTTACTTTTTATATTAATTCCTATTTTTAAAGATGATTTGTCTAAATCTTATATCAGACAACTTGAATCTCATGCATTTCTTAACGCAGCTACTATTAAACTAGAATCTATAAAAGATTTTCAAGATAAAATTTTGAATACTAATAAAAAACATAAAATACTTATACAGCGTTCCGAGATTCCGTCTTGCTTTGAACGTAATACATTAATTAATAATATGAGTTTGATATCTAAAAATCACCAACTTTTTAAGCCAATAAAAATTAAAATTATTAGAAATTTTAATAGTATAAATATACCTAACACAAATGGACATATACAAATACATTATTATGATATAGATATTAATTTTAAAGTAGATGATTATTATTCATTACTATCTACAATTCAAGAAATATACTTACTTTTACCCGCTGGAGCAACTGTAACTAGCACTAAAATAACAACATTAAGAATCCTTACACCCAGTATTATTGATCAATTAAATATTGATGATTCACCTGGTGCGATAAATATAGATATAAAAGCCCAATTAAGAGAGATTGCTTATGAAAAATAACATAGCAATAAAGTTAGGAGCTAATCCTCAACCCTTTTTTGAGCTAATAACTGAACATTTAGGTAATAATATTAGTTCTAACCTATCCCAATCATTAGCAAATTTACTTTCATTGGATTACGCAAATAGGTTAGGAGGAGAACCACCTTTAAAAATATATATCCATACTTGCCTTAAGCGCCTAAAGAATCATCTAGGCGCACAAGTGATATTAGACAATAATTTTTCTGAGACAATGACACTTTTTACTGTAGCTATTACTCCAGAAAAAGAATCAGCAGATAATATATCAAACTCACAAGAACAATCTCAAGATGCTCTCATAGAAGCAACGATATCAGAACTTTTTAGCAATTCAAACCCTGAAGAACGAAGACATATAAAACTAGTTATCAAAGATCTACTTAATGGCAAAGATGCAGAAGATCTAATGAACATGATAAGCTCTGAGCCTAAAGTTTTTCAAAAAATAATAATAAATTCTATAGAAGCTAAAATAAAAACCAAAGAAACATCAGATATTGTTAGGCAACATATAGGATCACTATCTGAGCACTCTAAGCAAATTAGAAATAAATCTGAAGGATTGCGTAGCGTCGTGGGAAAATTAGCATTATCAGGCAGCATATTAATAGCAGCTTCTTTAGGCCTAGTAGTTGGCGGGCTTGCACTACCAGCTTTAATTGTACCAGCTACAATTGCAGCTATAAAAATAGCGCCAGCTATTGGCGAAAGAATTGCAGCTAACGTAATAAATAATAATACAACTATACAAAATCAAACTAGAGAATTTGATAAAGCAAAAATGTCAAAACCTAACATGTTTATCAATAAAATTAACAAACAAACAATAGAAGAGAATATAGAAAAATCTACTCTACCAGAATTATCACAAGAACAGTTAAAATCTCTTGCTAAAACCGTGAATATAGATTCAATAGATGATCTACAAAATGCTCAAGATAACAAATCTACAAGTAAAACACAAACGCTAGAAACTGACAAAAATAAATCCTCAAGATCTATTTAATGCCAACTCTATTTTATAACAACTACTTATACCTTCTTTGCACTTATCACTTTGCTTGCAGGAATTGTAATATCACCTTCAAGGCTCAATTCTATTTGCCCTTTTTTAGTCCTTACATCTACTACTTTAGCAGTTTGTTTTTCTGCAATCGTGTTACCAGTTGTTTGAGCCCCAATTTCTTGCTGTGCATTAATGGAACGATATACAGGAATAAATTCTCTTCTATATTGAGCATCTTCCTTTGCAGGTCCAGATGCAGCATCTATGAAAGCACCATTCCAGCTTGGGAAAGTAACGCTACGCTTACCTGCATTATAATCTTTTTGGTATTCTGGCTTTAAAAAATTGACTTGCTTAGCTGCAATTTGCTCTTCAGTATATTGATTTAATTTTAATAACTCAGTTGCTACGTCATTTGATATAACCTGATAGACCATATTATGAAGAATAGTTGTTTGATCATTATCATTAAGCAAATCATGGACCCTATACTCGCCGCGGACTATGGCTACTAATTCACCTGACGCATTATCATAAATATTTTGTACTGCATATTCAATAATTGAATCATCTTCTGCCTTATCAAACAAAATAGTCGGCTTGTTTTCTACATCCTTTTTATAAACAAAAACATCATCAGCATAAGTAACAGTAGAATTAAGGTAAGCCTCCTCTTTTCTTTCACTTGGGGTTGGAAAATTACCAACTACGGCACCAATATTATGCGCGCTAAAAGCTTCTTCATCTATAGACATAAAAATGCCATCTCTTGGAACTATAGCACCAACAAAGACACTTCTTTTATCTTCAAGCTTAACATTTTTAATATTGGCTGGATCTTTTAGATCTTGTACACTAACTTTTACTTTATAGTTGCCATTATCTAGATCAACTGGGAATCTAACTTTACTACTGCCAACATTTATTTCTTCCTTGTTAATAAGCGTTGTTATATATTTATCATTACTATCATAAACTTCAGCTTTTAAATGCCCCGGTTTTTCGACATGATTATTAAAGTAAACATCTAAAAATCCATTTTTTACCTGCGCTCTTGAGAGATCAAGTTCTACTTTTTGACCAATTAAATCAGTATTCAATGCAACATCATTTTCTAGTTCTTCAATATCACGAACATTAACTATTTGATCTCTATATATTGTATGACCATTAATAACAACGCCAGTGGCTGATCCGTTTTCTATCTTAACCCCCTCTACTACTCCAGATAATGTAGCACTAGACGTCACAGGGAATGAAACATTACTGTTACCACCAACATCTTTTTTACCTTCAGATTTTATAGCTAATGTATATTTCTTACCAGGCATTACTTCATTTCCAGAATTATCTTTACCATCCCATTCAAGAGTATGTGTACCAGATTTTCCTGTTTGTGTTATATTCCTAACGGTTAATCCTTGTTCATCATAGATTGTAAAATGATTCGTTACAAAGGCAGATTCAGATTGCTCCGAATGACTTACTTTATAATTATAAGTTACTGGTTTACCATAAAAACTTCTAGAATCATCATTATAATCAACTACCTTGCCCTTTAAATTCATTAAATCTATAACTGGATTTTTACTGGCTTTTAGTTGAGCTATTTGAGCATTAACATTAGCTTTAGCAATCATCATCTCCGAGACCCCTTTAGCCATTTCCATCATTTCAGTAGATTTACTACCACCACCATCTTCATCTGGGAAACCCATATTTTTTGCAGATGATAACATCAGCTTAGTAGCAAAATCCATTGCCTGATCAATGCTTTTCGATACTTTCTCCAGATCATCTCCTTGTTCAATTTGTGAACGCCCTTTTCTTTCAGCTTGCATAGTTTTGTAAAACATTTGATATGCTTTATTATCAATAGGAGAGTTAGTCTTTGCTTTGTTAGCACTTGCTGCTAATTCCGCTGCTCCGGCTGCATTACGAATTTCCATTTTTTTATACCTTTATATTTACGCTATCTTCAGTAATGTAACCACTATCTTCTGAAGCATCTTCAAGTTCCACCTGCATTCCATCATCTTTCATTGTAAGATCTGAAAACTGACTCATCCAGATATCTTTCTCTTCTGAACTTTCAAAATACCCTGTTTTCTGACCACGATCGCCCTGATTCATTTCAAACTCAAGAGAGGTCTCCTCTTTTATATTAGTTGCCTTTGTTGTAAGTTCAACAAACTTTTCTTTAGCCGCTTCTAATATACTTAAAGTTTCTCTTTTGTCTGCTATAAATTTAATACTTTCAATTTGTCTTACACCATCTTTACCAGCAACTGATAAAACTTCGACTCGGACAGGTCCTAAAGCCTGAGGAAATAAATTTATAATTATTGTTTTTTTACCGTTAGTGGAATTTGAATTCAATGCTTCTATTACGGATAATGATACTTGAGTAGCTGGCTTTGGCATCTCTTCGCCTTTGAAGCCTGCAATTAAATTATCCTTAAATGATGTTTGAAAAAAATCTTCCGACTTACTCTCGAAAACTCCACCAGATGCAGAAAAATTGGACTTAGTATTTTTTGAATTAAAATTATTATCACCACTTAAATCACTAGACATTTCTTCATTTTCAAGAACTAGCTCGCTATTATTAGCAAATGCTTGTGTCTCCAAACTATCTTGGGCAGTATTACTTAAATGCATTTTAGAAAGCACTGATTGTCCTTGTACAGTACTTTCAGCTAAATGAATATTAGTAGAAGCTAAAGATTGCTTTAAAACAACTGAAATATCATCTTTTGAAAAAGCATTAACTTTAGAATCAACTGTCAGATGCATTTTCATTTCTTTAGAAAATTGAGAAAGTTTTACTGATGCTGATGTTGTTTCTAGCGGCTCTTCTAAAGAATTAGAAGGCTCTTTCTTAACATCAAACTCCATCGCAGAATTTTCTAGAGCAAACCCTTTAGGTAATTCTAGAGGCTGCGCATTATGTAATAAAGCTTGTTTATCTAAAGGCAATTCTGAGAATTGCAACGTAGACTCTTCATCTATAGTAAATATACTTGCCAATGTAGTAGATATAGTTTCTTTGGGAGCTTCAG
>CAWWAI010000065.1:0-5524 GCA_963934885.1 uncultured Rickettsiaceae bacterium
TTTGGATCTAGGATTTACGGTTCAGGATGATGATGATACTGCTTTGTCGAACAGTCTTGTAACTGGCGGTGCGGAGTCTGATGATCAGTAATATAAAATATATGAGCGAAGTTACAACTACTATTACGAAGCCTCTTGCGTTGTTAAACGCGATTACCGAGGCCACACCAGAACAAATTGACACTATTTGGTCAATTCTAAAGTACAAGGAGATAGGTATTTATCGCAAGATCAAGTGCATGAGTTCAGTGCTTGGTCTTCATTTTGAAGCTATCGTTTCTGATCTTCCAAAGGATGACTCTGGTCGAATTCTTGACCAGAAGACTCGTCATCTAATTCACGACACACTAATCAAACACAGTTAATGAATAAGAAATACATTGTCCGAGATAGACATGGTGCTTATCAGTCAGCTTATAATCTGGTCTTTGGTAAAAAGAAGGCTTATGATTGGGCTATGCAGTGCGCCAAGTCTGTAAATGGGATCATTTATCTAGTAGATGATGATTCTAATCAAGAAGAAGAAGTGTTCCGAATCGGCGAATTCAAGCGTAATTAAGTATAAAAAGGTTTGCGGTCATCCTTAAAACCGCACATCTTTTTTTATATATGGCCCACTTTGTTAAATTACATCAACTAGATTTGCATCACGATAATAGTATGAATTACACTTCAATTCTTTTTAATCTTGATGCTGTAGTAAGTATCGAACCCAGTCCTAGTAAAAAGCATAGTGTAATTATTACCCGTTGGAATAATAATGGTATTAGAGTAAAAGAAACTCTTGACGATATTTATAAGTTATCTCGACAAAAAGAATGAAAACCTGTGATATCTGCAAAAAGCAGACAAATCATTTAGAAGAACTTCCGTACTGCTCGGTCTGTAGCGATTGCGCCGTTGAAGTATCAGAAGATGGAGATGCGTTAATCAGTATATTCGAAGAGGATAATAATGAAAACTATTCTTCAAATAGATAATAACTACCAAAATCATCATAAATCTTACTTCTTAAATAAGTTGATCGCCAAACTTCTTGAGAATGGTAATGATTATGTCTTAATAAAAGATGATGAACCAATGGTAAGTCTTTCACATTTAAAGATTACAAAACTTCTAAACGCTTTAAAGAGTTTTCCAGATGATGAAATCATATTGTATCTTGATTCATTTGATACAATGGTGTTTGCGAAAGATAAAGAAATCGAAAAACGATTTATTGATTCAGGATTAGACGTTTTATTCGCGGCTGAAAAAGTCTGTTGGCCCGATGAAAATTTAAAATCTCATTTCGAAAAAGACTCTTACTTAAATTCTGGATCTATTTTGTTTAAAAATAGTAAATATCAGAAAATTTTACAGCTTATTGCCAATATATTAAATCCATACGCTAAAGAATGTGATCAGTACCTGCATACTTTGCGATATGCTGTATCTAATTTAGATGTCAAATCCGCATTAGATAAAGATAGAAAGATCTTTCAATGTTTAAATAATGAAGAAGTAACCTCTTTTAAAGAGCAGGGTGGCCGTTTTTTAAATAAAAAGACTAATTCTTATCCTATTGTATTTCATGGCAATGGTACAGATGGCTTCCATAACATAAATAGAATGTTTAATTACGACGGTAAAGCTATCAAGTCTTATAAATTTTCTGAAGATAAATCAACATTATATTTCATTCTTAACGAAAGCAAATCAATAAAAGTATCTATTTATAGATCAGACAATTCAATTTCTTATGAAAACATATTCAATGCAGAAGCGAATGCAGAATATTTCGTGAGTGCTGGTCAGTCTGGATATTATATTTTTAGGATATACGAGCCTGATGGTGAAAAAAGAATGCTTTTTCAAGAAAAAAATAATTCATTTCAAACGTCTTAGGCTTTCAAATCAATTTAAAAGCAATTTATGATTTTCAATTCGTATATTTATTTGCAATGTTTTTTATTGATTTTATGGTTTCATAGCTCAATTGTAGACACTTTATCAAAAGTTAAGCTGTTTGCAAGACTGTTTTGTTATGATGGATATATAAAATATAAAGCCAATATCGATGTTTTCGCATCTTATCCAGAATTTCTTGGATCAGAATATCCAAAGTGGATAGGAAAACTAGCTAACTGCACCGTCTGTTTGACATTTTGGATGACGTTGGCGACAGTAATTTTGTCTAATTCTGGATTTTTTGCCTTCTTTGAGATATATGTATTAACTTTTACGCTCTATTCTTTAATAAGAAAGATCATGCCATGAACATAGAAAACGCTACTCAATTTTATAATCTAGTAAAACCATACAACCATCATGCATTTCAAGATTACTGTTTGTATTTTGAAAAGCATATTTTGGGAGGCTGTCAGCCATGTAAACAGAGTAGAATGCCAGCTTTAAAACGAGAAGCGGAAGGCAAATACATGGTCGCCGTCACTCTTAACCATGCTGTACTTACTAGCATGGCGACTGAAGACACTTTATTCTATTCTTCTGGTAATCTTTTTTATCAAATTAAGTTGAACTAAATTTCACATTAAATAGTATGTCTGTATAAAAGAATATATATGAAAAAATGTTTTTACTGCTCTGAGATGATAGACATACAAAGTGATGATTTTGAAAAAGTTGGTAAGAAGTATATATGCATGTTCTGTCGCGAAGACTATGCTGACGAGATAGACGGCACATACGACGAGGAAGATGCAGACGATACGAAATCAGACGAATCAGATTATTAAAATAAATATTGTAAAAGATGTATACGAGTGTAATCATATATAGCGGTAAATATATACATACTGATCTTTAAATATTAATATTTAATACAGTCTAGCCACTTGACCGCAAAACACATTGTGTTAAAAAACAAGTGGCTTTTTTAGTCCCCAAAAGTGTAAGATTCCTAATAAGTCGGCGGTCATGATTGAGTTATTATTCTTTTTACTTCGATAGTGAATGAGTTTCGGCTTAATATGGTTGTATTGTGACGTATATAGTATGGTAATAGATGATATGTAGTATATAGGGATATAGATATATAGATATAGAATATAGAATAAAATTACGTTAAAAATAAGCTTAAAATACTTTGGAAAAATCCTTGCAAATATCCTGTGATTTTGCTACGATTTCTGAGGGTTCAGGATAGGCCAAAAACCTCGTTTTTGTTGGGGTTTTGTTACTTTTATTACCTTTGTCCTATTTCACAGATCATATACATATATATAACAGATAATATAGGAGAATATATAAAGGATAATATACAAGCAATATACAGAGAAGGTAGATTAGATGGAAAATTACGTCTATGCAAGCCTTTCATTTCTCAAATAACTTTTTTATGACCAAATACTTTTTAAAAAATGGATATTGGATAGCTGGTATATGTGTATTATATCTACTGTATACATTAGAACTTAACTGGCAAAAAAATGCAATATTGCTAATAAACATTGGGGTTTTTGCATATTTCTTAGCCATACGTTCCATCGCCTTTGGTATCCACAAGACGATACAAACGATAGTGCAAATAGAAATAAAAAAACAAGAAGATGAAGATAAAAACAGGTTTAATTGATTTGCGGCGATTTGATTTGTTTTGTTTGATTTAGAAACATTTAGCTTGCTTTTGTCCAGCTTTGGTATATTCTCCTATATATAGATATATATACTATATATACATAATACAATACAATCATGAAAAAACTAGATAAGACTTTTACTTCTAACGGATTCGAATTCAAACAAATACACAGAGAAGATATGTATTCTATATACGAAAGAAAATATATAGACAGTAAATCAAACCATCATTACGAAGCAATCAGAATACAAAGTCATAATGGAATGGAAATTGCTGGCAACAAAATACCGCCGAGCGAATATTATCCATCCAGTAATAGTTGGGGGCGACATGGATACACATGTCTGACAAAGAAAGATGCATATAATAAATTAGATGTAATGATGAAAGAAGAAGTGGTAAATAAAGAAGCTGCAAATAAAAAAGCTGAACGAAAAAGCGCCAAATAATAGAAATAAAAAAGCCGCCCAAAGATGAGCGGCTTTTTGCGTAATAATGAATGATATTTTCTTTAATAATGAACGATTTTTGCCGTAATAATGAACGATTTTTTTCTTAATATACAGTAAAAGATTTTCTGTATGGAAGATTATATATATAAAATTGGGCAATCAATTTACTTTCTGTATGGTTTTTTAAAAGATAGTATAGAAAATATATCTCAAAACTTTTTTGAAAAGACCCGTTGACAATCCGCACGGTTATGGTAAATTCATCTCGTCATGAACGACATCCAGCTAAAGAAACGGGGCCGCGTTAAAGGCTCCTCAGACTCAGTGTTCGTTAGCCTTGCAGAGCTTCAGGCTCGTCTTGGAAACGATGTAAACGCCACTGTTCCTATCCGCCGAAAGTGGTGGAACGGTGTTGACAACAGCCCAAAGGCTGCTAGTGTATCGGTCCAAGACGGCGATTCCATTCCTCAAGAGATTGAGGATCAGTTGGAAGAGCCTATCGCTTTTACTGTTCGATAAATTAAAATGAATACTCCATTTGCCAAACTAGTAGGTCAAGATAGCGTTAAACGTAAGCTTCAATTCTATCTGGATGCTTATAATAAGACTAGAACTTTTCCTTTTTTAAACTTTATCGGCGCTAAAGGGTTGGGCAAAACGGAGTTTGTTCGCGAATTAGGTAATCACATATCATCAATAGAAGGGGTGCGCCGCCCCTTTATTGAAATTAATTGTTCTATTCTTCGAACTGGCGCTCAGTTCTTTGAGGCCATATATATTAATCATATACTAGATAAAGAAGTAACTATCTTCTTTGATGAAGCTCATGCGTTGCCTAAAGATCTAGTAATGGCATTCCTAACTATCTTTAATTCAGAAAAAAGTAATAAAAGATATTTCAATTATAAAGAATCTGTATTAGAGTTCGACCTGGAAAAGGTTAATTTCTTTTTTGCCACGACTGAGAGCGATAAGATATTTGCCCCATTGCGAGATAGATTAACTATTATTGATTTCGATAATTATTCTACTGAAGAACTTAAACAAATCTTTATTAATAATCTTCCAGATGTAAAGTTTGACAACGACGCACTGGAAAAGTTAGCTGTAACTTCTCGCGGCAATGCTCGTAACTGTGTATTGAGGGCGAAAGAAGTAAATATATATTGTTCTAGATATAATATCCAGCATTTTACCTTGGAACATGCTAATGGTATCTGTCATATACTAGATATATTACCTCTTGGATTAAATAAGATTGAAATGAGTATACTAAAAATACTCCGTAAAGAAGGTCGTTGTACATTAAATATGTTGGCGGCAAAGACTGGATTGAGTCGAACTTCTATTCAGAAAGATCATGAAAGTTATCTATTAAAGATGCATCTTATCAGCATCGATGGTCTGCGGTCAATCACAAACAATGGTTGCCGCCTCGTAGATTCTTTCAAGTAGCCCTTGACAACCGCCCAGAGTCTGCTAAAGTGTT
>CAWWAI010000066.1:0-5307 GCA_963934885.1 uncultured Rickettsiaceae bacterium
AATTCTTTCTGAAGGTATATTTTGTTCATTGTAGAGCCACTATCAATTGCTTCTATAATTGCTCTAATACCAAATATGTTTGTTGTTGCTACCTTTATATTATCCTCCATGTTGCAAAGGTATGTTAAAAATATTTTCAATTTTAGACTAAATGAAAAAAAAACCTTTAAAGGTTTTTTTTGATAGCTTATGGAATATAAATTGAAGTTAGGTTTATTAATATTCGATGTCCTTAAATAAAATATGTAATGCTAGCTTTTACAGTGCTTCTTTTTTTTATGAAAAAAAACCAGAGAATTTTTAATTTCTCTGGTTCTAAGTAACTTCTTAATTATTTGCAAGTATTAAAAATCAGAGCCTGCAGCATCTATTTCGCTCAAAGGAATTTGATAAATCATTTTAGGATCTAATGCTGGTATTACTAAATCTGCACCTGGCATAACAAGATTTAGTCTACCATCTTTTCTGTTAAGACCAACTCCGTTTCTTGCCATATCGAATGATGCTACTCCATCACCCCATAATTCAACTCTACGGTACATTAAAATTTCATCAATTAAAGTTGGTCCTGTATTTGCAGATTTTGTATAGCTTGAGTCTCTATTTGTATTTAAATCAAATAATACTTGTTGAGCTTCCCCATCTTTCCCTTGTCTCGCCAACGCTTCTGCTTTGGTTAGATAGAACTCCGTATTTCTTAGATATATATAATCTCCAATAAATACCCCAGGACCAGGATGAGCAACAAATTTTAGACTTGTATATTTTGGTGTTGTGTTATAATGTCCCCACCAATCTGAGAAAAATACTTCCCATGGGCCATAATCTTCATCTGCAAACCATGAACGTCTAGAATCTGTAGTTGGTATAAAATCGAATAAATTAGAATTCGTTGTTTTAAAATGGTTCCAACCACTATATCCATCGTTTATTTGGCTCATATGTGAAAAGAAAGAAGCATAAACTTCAGAGGTAGCAGCGGTTACTTCAGATCCCCAAATAACTTCTGATAATGAAATCTCATCAAAGCCATGATTAACATCACTACTTAAACTACCAACATTCATAGCAACATCGGCATATTTTTCAGCTTCAGTCCAATTTTCATAAGTTAAATAGTAGCGTGCTAAATATGCGGCTACTACATCTGAATTAACTTCTTGTTTTGATGGTCTGCTATAGGTAGATAATCCATTGTAAGCTAACATTAAATCGTCAAGAATAAGTTTTTTAACCTCCCCTACAGTGGCTCTGTTTTCTCCTACAAAATCTCCTAAATCTATAGGTATAGCTTTGGTATCATCACTTGCTTTGGTGTGTTGATAAATTCTTATCAAATAAAAATAAGCTATTGCTCTGTAAGCATGTGACTTATACTTGTAATTTAATGCTACTTGAGGAGCATCATCTGGCACTGTGTTAATGATACCATTAGCATTATTAATGATCTTATAAAAGAATTCCCACATAAACTCATTGTCGGTACCCGTCAAAATTATATTATCATAGTTATTGTAACTTCCAAACCAAGTATTTCTACTCATGTCCATATCGTTACCTCTTAAATCCATCCCTATGTCTACGGCTTTTAATCCAAATTGAATAGTACCACCTTCTCCATCTCTTAAATAAGATAAAATAGCCCCGTCTAAGGCCTGAAGACCTATTGTACCTCCAGCGCCAGCGTTTGCTTCAGCATGAGAGGCTGTTAAGTATTGTTCATTTTCAAAGTCTCTATCAAATTCTGCACATGAAAATAAAAGTGCTGTCGTGATGAGCAAGACAAAATATTTGCCTACTTGTATGTTTAAAAATTTTATTTGTTTCATAATTATTATAGTTTATTAATTAAGATTAATATTTAAGCCAAAAGCGATTGTCCTATTGGCTCCATATTCAGGAGAAGAAGACCCAACTGAATTAAGACGAGGGTCATAACCCTGTCTAGCACTATATAATAAAAAAGCATTATTTACAGTTCCATAAAATCGAATACTATCTATATGGTATTTTTTGATAGCTTCATTTTTTAGCATATACCCTAAATTAATGTTACTTAAACTTAAATAGCTTAAGTCTACTAAGTAGAGATCAGAAATTCTATATTGATCTGCGCTCAAAGGATCAACTCTTGGCAAGCTAGCTGTTGGGTTGTCAACTGTCCATGTTTTATCATAATCAGCAATGTTTTTAACATTATTTGTTTGGTTGAATAAACTAAAATACTCATTATCTACACCGTAACCTCCTAGTTGATATGCAAACTGCAGCCCTAATGAAAAAGCACCTACCTGTATGTTTGTTCCAAAACCACCAGTAATAGTTGGTATTGCTCTTTTATCAAGAAATTCTCTACCATTTGTAACAGCATCAGCATAATCGGTAGTTTCAATAGTTTCGCCAGTTGTTGCGTCTTTTGAGTAATATAAAGCATCTCCATTAGCAGGATCTACACCAGCAGATCTAACCATAAAATAATCAAAAAGACTTTTTCCAACTACGCGTCTAAAATTACCAGCTGGTATAGAGTCTTTAGGAAGTTCTGTGATTTCATTTTTAAGCGTAGAAAGGTTAGCATTAATATTAATATTAAAATTTTCCTTTTTTACGGCATCTATAGCAACTTCAAACTCCAAACCGCTATTAACCATAGAACCAAAATTTTCTGGACTAGTAGCTTGACCTGTAGATAGTTGTAGTGGGTTGTTAAACAAAAGGTCTTCCGATTTTTTTCTATAATAACCTAAAGACATGTTAACTCTGTTAAACAAACTCATTTCATAAGCAATATCTAAACTTGCTGCTTTTTCCCAAGTAATATTCTTGTTTCCTAAACTAAATAAAGTTTGAGTTAACGCTCCATTATTTTCGTCAATTACATATTGGTTTTCGTAAGCTACAAGATTTCGTCCACCAGTTTGATAGAATATTCTATCATTACCAGTAGTACCGTAGTTTACAGCTAATTTTGCAAAATTTATAATTTCAGAATCTTTCATGAAATTTTCATTACTTATTATCCAAGAAGCACCTGCAGACCAGAAAGTTCCCCAACGTGCATCTGGATGAAATACTGAAGAAGCATCATGTCTAGCAGTTAAATTTAAAAAATAATTATTATCTAAACCATAAATAAATCTAGAAAAGTAACCTTCTGTTGTATAATTTGTATTATAATTATTTGCTGAAACATATACAGATGTGTTGTCTAATATTGGGCTAAAATCGCCGATAAGATTTCTTTTACTTAAAGCTAATGTTGTAAAAGATTCTACGTAAGTTTCATGTCCTAAAAGTACATCAAGACTATGACGTCCAAAATCTTTTGTCCAAGTTAATAGTTGTTGGTTTGTGAAGGCCGAAAAATTATTTCTGTTATTTCTTAACAATCCGTTTTGAGCTTGAGCAAAAGCACCTGCACCTGGTCCAGTAAAATCAATACCCATATCTACCTCTGTTAAAAGGTTTGCTACGTATTCAAATTTAATATCAAAAGGTAAATCAATTTTGGCTCTTAAAGCAGCATTAAAGTTATCTCTTTCGTTAGTTTCAATAGTGTTTTCTATTACAGCAAGAGGATGTTCTCCCGGAGCATAATTTCTTGCACCTCTTGATCCTCCACCAGGAAAGTTTTGAGCATTACCAAAGTCATATGCAAAACCACTTGGGGTATTAGCATTTAGAACAGGAGCCCAATTTTCATCGTATTGAAAAACAGGGTAAATAGGTGCAATTCTTCTAGTCCAAGAAAAAGTATTGTTAAAAGAAGATGTACCATCACTAGGAACTGTTTGGCTGTAAGATTTTGAATAAGCTACATCTCCACTTAAAGAAACCACATCTGCAATCTTCTTAGCGTTAACTTTTAGACGAGCAGTATGTCTTTCAAAACTACTTCCAATAGTATATCCGTTATCGGTTTGTGAACCTAAAGAAAAATAGTAGGTTAAATTTTCAGAACCTCCTGAGATATTAAGGTTAGTAGAAGTAAAACTAGCTTCATCTCTAAATAATGCATCTTCCCATCTATCATTTACTAATAAATTGGCAGCACTATTTAATTTACCTGTAGTTGGGTCAATTAATGTTACATCTGATACATCATATAAATTATAACCTAACTCACCAATAAGATTGTTCGAGGCAGTTTGCCTTGCAACTCCTATGGTAACAGGTGTACCACTTTCTCCTTGAGCATAAAATTCAGAATTAGCAAGTATGCTATGATACATTTCGTAAAATTCGCCCGGAGAATTAGTAATGTTATATTCTTTAGCAGCTCTTTGCGTTACACCAACTCTGGTGTCAATGCTTATTTGAGTTTTATCGCTTTTTCCTGTTTTGGTAGTAATTAATAAAACTCCATTTGAAGCTTTATTACCATATAAGGAAGTTGAAGAAGCATCTTTTAAAATTGAAGTTGATGCGATATCTTGAGGATTAATACTACTTAAAGCACCAGAATATGGAACTCCATCTAATACAATAAGTGGAGCACTACTAGCATTAATAGATCCAAAACCTCTAATTCTAATTATTGGGTCAGCACCAGGTTGACCACTCGATTGAATTACTCTTAAACCAGAAGCTAAACCCTCTAAACCTTGAATTGGGTTAGAGTACGTAGCATTTTCTATTTGTTCAGCACCAATTACACTTACAGATCCTGTCAAAGACGCTCTAGATTGTGTACCGTAGGCTACTACTACAACTTCGTCTAAAGAATTAGAGTCTTGTGATAATGTAGCATTAATTGTGTTGCTTGTTCCAATCGTTCTTTCTACGGTTTTGTATCCTAAGTAACTAAAAATTAATACATCACCACTTTTTGCTTTGATAGAATATTTACCATCAAAATCAGTCTCTGTACCCGAGTTTGTACCTTTCACTAGTATACTAACACCCGGAATTGGTCCAGAGGTCTCAGATACAGTACCGGTAATAGACTTTACTTGTGCAAACGATATTTGCACTACTAACGCCAGAAAAAGCGTTAAAATTCCATTAAAATTTGTTTTCATTTTTATGATTATTTGAATTAATTACATCAAAAGTCTTAAATTTATCTTAATAAAACAATAATTTCATACTAAATATTTTAATTATTTGTTAAAATCACTTATAAAATTAAGTTTAATAGTGTCAATATTACGAATATCATATTTATTTAAGAATATAAGATTATTGTTAAATAATACTATTTTAAGATGATTTATGTTTAACTTTTATGTCTGAAAATGAGGTCTTTATTATATATTTATTTGACTTTTTTACTTTTACTAAATAAATTTTTAGATAGCACGGGTA
>CAWWAI010000067.1:0-5064 GCA_963934885.1 uncultured Rickettsiaceae bacterium
ACCTTGAAATCGAGGATTACAGCATTTTAACGACTGATGTAGGTCGCTTCGGTTAGGAGTTATTATGCCCCAGAACAGCAAATTCGCTGTTCCGTCTTTTAGATTAACGATATCGTAGCTAATGTCAAGATTGTTGTTTGAAAGTAGACGGAGGTTGTAGTTGCTAATTTTATTGGCAAGCGTTGCTACAGCTTTATGCCAGTGATTAACAGCAATATTACCTATAGCCGCACTATATGTACTAATACATTTATTGCTATTTTCATTGCAGGCAAAACTATTATTTGTTATATTCACTCTTAACCTCGAAGTGATTTAATTATTACTTTGTCGTTGTCTTCCAACGGATATCAAGGGGTTCAATTCTTAGTTATCCGTTGGTGTTCTTATTTTGTCTACAGAGACGCATTAGGTAGTTTACTTACATTACGATAATATCGTGTGTATATATTTACAGAATATATACATAAAAACTCAATGTCAACATAATTTATAATATGTCACAAGCTCAGATTATCAAAAATAATATACACCGCCTGCTGGAAAAGAAAGGCTGGAGAGTTTCTCAATTAGAGAATAAATTAGGGCACACTAGAGCTGTGACTAATATTCTTAGAGGCGCATCTAAGAATCCTACAATTGATGTACTCCAATCAATTGCTAGGGCATTCAATATTGAAATTCAAGATCTATTATTAGATGTTAATAATATCTCAGACACCAGCTCCGATCTAAAATTACTAAGAAATGTTTGTCAAAAAGTTATTGATCAACTTGAATCAGCTGATAGCAGTAATACTCTAAAATCAAGTCAAGTGATCTCGATTATAAAAGAGATTTATGACTATTCTGTTCAATTAGAACTTAGTGAAGTAGACGAGAATTATCTTAAGTTTGCTGTACAAAAATTATCAGATTAGCTAGATAGTTACGTTATTTTTTAATGTCACAAATGGCTGTTATATCCTTTACTTCTTGAATATCAGCACCAAAGATTAACTTTAGATTAGAATAAAAATGTGTGTACCAAAATGTATCTTCTTTGCTTGAGCCTTTACAAGCGGTTTTTGTAGCTTCAAATAATATATATTTTAATCCCTTGGATAAATTTAATTTACCTTTGTATATATTATTGTGTATTGCTTCCGCTTTTTCATACAGTTTTAAAGCCTCTTCTGAAGAATTAAGAGCGGATAAAGAATCGGCTTTTATTGTTAGAGCATTAGCCAACTGTATATCTGTTTTTGTTTGCGCATATTCAAAGGAGAGATTTTTATCCTTAATTAACATTTTTATGGCTTCGTCTGCCTTAGATAGAGCTATTTTATAGTTCTTTAAACCCAAATAAGCCTTTGCTTCTTGAGACTTAAGATTAACTAACATTTGGTGATCCTCTGACACAAATGGTTTTATTCTATTAAATATATCATCAACTAACGCAATAACATCCTTGTATTTTTTTAAATGGTTTAATATATCTACCTTTATTTTATATATTCGCTCAAGGTACAGTTGATGTTTTTTTGTATCTACCTCCCCTGACATTGTAATATTTATAGAATTTATTACTTCATCTATTTGTATTAATGCCTTATCGTATAGACCTTTTTCTATCATCAATAATGATTGACCAAAGTTTAGATAACATTTTTCGCTTTCATCTATAGCGTTGTTTTTTATTCCTTTTTCGTATGCTTCCTCTGCTTTATAATAAAACTCCTCGGCTAGTTTATAATCTTTGAAAAATAAATGAGTTTTGAATAATTGATAAAATATATTAAATTTCATGTATTGGTCTTGATCAATAATAGATTGATCTATTGTATTTATTACATCTAATGATTTATTAAAATATTTTCTTGCTTCAATCGGGTTTGATAAAGCATTTCTTGTGTGTCCGCCAATTATGTTCAAATACGAAGCATATACTGCTTTTTCATGATTATTCATTTTAGATTGAACAAATGACTGATTTTCAAGCTCCTTTTCAAACCATTCTATCATTTTCCTAGAGGTCTTATAGTCTCCATTATTTTCACTGGTAGCAAACATTTCCATCCTTAACTCAAGCTGTTTAAGCAAATTAGCATTATACTTCTCTGCGTTTCTTAGCAAAATCTCAAAATTATCTTCTGTAGTAGGTGATGTTCTTGCTATGTACCTTATCAAGGCTCCTTTAGGTAAGCTTTTTAAACAAATATTGTCAATTATCTCTTGTGCTATTTTCTTATTTTCTTGGCTTGTAGACAAAGAGCGAATTGTTTCTGCGATTATGTCGTGCATTTCAAAAATTTGCATTTTGTCATTATTTAGATCATGTATTAACGCAAATCTCTTTAATTGATAAATATCATCGTCTAAAGAAGATGGCTGGTCTGATAATAACGCCAAAAATTTCTTAGAAAATCTTTGGTTATTTATCAGTGCAATTTTTTTTAATAACTCAAGGCTACTTTTGTTTAATTCCTTTATGCTTAATTCTACATTAAACGCAATTTTATCAATCTCTTCTCTTAGCATATTTTTATATTGTTCTAAATTAATACTCTTTAAATTATTTATAATTTGCGCCCCTTGGGTTATTGCTATTGGATAACCATTAAGACTTTCTAACAAAAGTTTACTATTTTCTGTTTTATTGCTATCAAGCAGACTATCAATTAGCAACAAGGAGTCTTTTTTTGATAGCTCTTTAATTGTTATCACATTTGGTAATTTTTTCATATCTTGTGAAGCAAAAATCATATGCCCATTGCTTTCAAAATCTATAAAACTTTTAATCTTTGGATACGTGTTAACTTTCTGGTTATCAAAAATTATGAGCCACTTATCCCGTGTTTTTATATAATCCTTGATTTCGTCTTCTATATTAGACACAGATTCTGATATAAGTTGCTTACCTTCCTTGAGATTAATTGCTTTTGCAAGTTTTAAAAGCTCATGCTCTATATTTAAATTACAGTCAACAAACCAAATTAAATCATATTTGTCCTTATTATTATTAATATAGGCTCTAATTAATTGAGTTTTACCGATACCGCTCATTCCAACAATGCTAGTTTTTTTATATTTTTCTAAATTGTATTTTATTGTCTCTTGGTATTGTAAATGATTAACAAAATAAGTAACTGGTACAACTAAGTTAGATGTTTGTAATCCCGCTTGTACAAAAGTGTTGCTAGCCAATATAATTATCGATAATAATATTTTACAAAAAAACTTTTTCATTTTTTATGTTTACGTTGTTTGAAATTAATTACTACATTATCTTTTTGGAGAGATGAAGCTATACTTTCAGCAAAGATAATTGAAATGCTTGTTCCATTACTCTCTGGCACAATCTCACATTCAATTCCATGTCTTGTAAGTAACACCAGTATTTGTCCTAATTTTAGTAAATATGGGTTAACGCTTTCATAGAAAATCATTTCAGATGCTTGGATTGCATATTTTTGATTTAACTTCACGCCACTGCTAAAAATGATGATTCTATCTTCTTGTATTTCTAATGCAATGTTTTGAATTTTGGCGTTATTTTTATTAAAATACAGCACGTTATAAATCATACTAATAAGTAATTGGTGCATTTCATCTTCACTTAATACGCTTTTTATAACATTAAAGTCTGATATAAACTCTATTTTACTATTTATTTGATAAAATTCTCTATAAACGTCAAAATAGTTTTGAATCTCATTGATAACACTTTCTAGTATAAGCACATGAACTTGATTATTCGGTTTTTCCGAAATAATAGATAGTGGAAAATAATCTTGAAGCTTGCTTGAAGTTTGGCTTTTTGAGTATTGGTAGCAACGTAATATAAATTTTTTATTCTGCTTTAAAAATATTATAGCATTGTTTAGTGAAATTCTTGACTTCACTAGCTCCCTTTTTTGACGATAGAAATAAAGAATTACAAAACTACATGCACAAATAAAAGCTATTGATATAGCTAATATTATAAAAACATGAGAGGAGGTTCTTAACTTATCCTGTATCACAAATGATGAGTTATCATAGTGCTGAACTTTAATTTTCATTAAATAGTTATCGCCTAGATGTATTGTCAGTGGCTCTTGATCTATTAAAACCTCCTGATTATTTGAAAAAATTATATTATCATTAATACTAATACTGTATAAAAATACATCTTCCGCAAAAGCGTCTAACATTTTACTTATATTAGATATATCGACCATTATATGCTTGTAATTTTTTTCTAAACTGAGAATATTATTGGAAATATATACTTTTTCTGCGCCGATCTCTCTGTCCTTTAGAATAAAATTTTTTATTATTATAAAATCTGTCGCATCTAAATTTGATTGAAATATATTCTTAAAATCTCTAGCAATTAAATGTTCTATCTTTTGAGCAAAATGTTTTTTTAATACGATTTGCGAGTTATCATTTTTTGCTGACACGCAGTAAAAAGCTATTATGTTAAATGACGCTACTACAGCAACTACAAAAATTATCAATATAAAATCTTTCCGCGGTTTTTTAGGATATATCACTATAGTTTTATTTGTTAACCAAGAGTGGAGCTACTAGTCCATTTTGCATCCAAAAAGATTAGCATTTTTTTCTCTAATGTTCACTATTTCTTATTACCTTGTTTTAACCCCCTCAAGTTTTAGCCCATTAGCCCTAGAAGCATATTCTATATAGTTCAAATAATTACTCTCTACCCAGTCTTTTACAAATAGACTTGGGGCTTCAAGTTCTATTGTCTTTTGATCCTCGTTTATTTTAGCATCAAGCTTAGACAACCAAGCTTTATCAAGATCATCACCTCCTGCTGCAAAAGATTTAGCAAAAGATTCTCTGATCTTTCCCCATATACCTTCTCTCTTTGGAAAACTTTGCTCAAGTTGATGGGCTTTTGTTATATTGGATGATAGTGGTGTTAATGTTGATGATAACATTGATTTATTTGGCATAATTATATCCAGAAATTCTACTTGTTTATAATCTCCATTATTATCTATTTTCTCATGAGTTGCCTGTATTTGCTGTAAGATAATATCCTTGTCTATTTCTGATAATTCAATAAAACGA
>CAWWAI010000068.1:0-4869 GCA_963934885.1 uncultured Rickettsiaceae bacterium
AATTTTAGAGCAAAAATGCTATATATTAACCCCTCACCTATCCCAGACATAGCAAAAATCATTCATTTTAGACCTAAGCTACGTTATTTTAGAGCTAATTCTAACAAAATTTTTTTAATAATTTTGCTTCCGTTTAAATTAGTGGTATAATCAAACTAATAATAATAAAGAGGTTCGTATGACTATTATAAAAACAGATCTTTCAAAAGAATTAAACGACACTTTATTTCCTGTGGCTAAATTTGAGAATCAATCTATCTCTTCAATTATTTCGGAAATATTACACAAAGGAATAAAAGAACGTATTAGAGAATATGAAGAAGATAAAAAGGATGCAGATATTGCTTTGGCTAGAATGAAAAGCCCTAATAGAAAATTTTATACTTCTGAAGAAATGAGAGAAAGATTAGAAGCAAGATGTCGTATTGCTGATGTATAAAATAAAATGGGAAGATAAGGCTGATGATGATCTTAATGCTATATCTCCTGAAATAGCATTAAGAATATACAAAAAAGTTAATAACTATTTATCTCAATCACCTACAGAGTTAGGCAGACAATTGGTTGGTAATCATAAAGGTTTATATCGTTATAGATATAGTGATTATAGGATCTTGTATGAGATAGATGAGGAAAATGATTTAATCATAATAAACAGGGTTGGTCATCGCTCTGATATATACTAGAAAACCATCGATCATTATTCTATCTATGCTAGAATAACAATTAATTTATTTATTTAATAATATGACCCAATCATTTGATATAAAAATCATCGAGGGTATTTCAGCTCAAACTATACGCTTTTTTAAGAAAAAAAGGAGCGTCAAAGAATTTCTAGATTTAGTAGCAGAGAGTGGTTCTGTAGCTCTTGCTAGTTCCAAGTGGAAATTATCACCTTTAGAAGTTCAAGAAATCATTAAGCAAGATATAGTTCTGCAAAGATTAACTAGTCTTAGTTTAAAACTAGCATTAGAAATAGCAGAAGGCGTTTTATATGAACGTGCTGTTAATGGTTATACTGAGGAGACTATCGTTGATGGAGTTAAAACTGGTGAGAAGAAAAAATATAGTGATAGTTGTCTTCTTAGCTATTTAAAAGCAAATTCTGGTAAATATTCAGGGACAAAAATAGGTAAAACACCAAGTAATTTAGAACAGGCTTATGATATAGAAATACCTGCTTTTGAAGAAGTAGATGGATAATGTTTCTGTATAGTTATTTGATATTTATATTGATAGATTGTTTTTAAAAATATGACTAAAAAACAAAATAGGTAAAACCAATGATTATACAGCCATCAACTAACAAACAGACTTTTTTAAAAGAGTCCATTCAAGAAAAGAAGTTAGGTAAATACATACCCCAAGACAGAATTATAAATTTAGGTAAGGTCAAAATTAGATTAAAGGCTAGTGAATCATTGCAACAAGTTATACGTAAAATTAATAGTCGTTCTCCTAGCACTGGTATTCATGCAAAATCTATTAAAGGAGAGCTGGTTTTAGAAATTATAAAAAAAGCTAATAGAGAATATGGTGGTCTCCAAATTACTTCACCGAGTCAAAGTAAAAATGTAAGCTATGTAAGCAGCCGAAGAAATCTTAAACTATCAGTACCAGCAGTTAATGTCGGAACGCAAATTGAAAATAACGTAGACAAGGAGGGGGTTTTTCAGCACCAAAATGAATTCAGATCTCAGTTTAGCCTTCATTCACTTAATGAGATTGCGCCTAATATATTAAATGAATCCACTCAAAAACTGGATGTAGAAGAAGATAAAAATAGTGATTCTTCTGATGAAGAATTTAATGAAGAAAACTTTTATGAAATAGCTGAGGATTGTTATCTCACAATCATGGATAAGAAATCTAAAGAGAATAATCCTATAGTAACGAAAGTAGAGAATAAATCAGAGCAGAGCTATAATACCGAGCCTCAAGAAAACAAACACAAGATAATTAAACGAGCAAAAAAGCAACCGTCAAAAAGTCATTATAATATAGCAACACCCTTAAATTTTTCTAAGCCACCACCTTTAAGTATTGAATTGATGCATCAATTAGATAAGATTTATAGTGACTTAACTGTACTAAAAAGAAATAAGCTAATAATCGACATAAATAAAGACTTACATACATCGAGAAGTCAAAAAGATAATACAAAATTGATTCCTAGTACTAGTAGCAGTGATTTAGATAAACTATATTTTTTGTACAAAACCCCAAAAAGCTTAAATGCTAAAATATCAAAACTATGAAATATGCCCCAGAACGGTCGCAATATGCTATACTAATGATAAGCTCTAAGAATCAAGTACATAGAATTTTAGTATAGACAAGTGACAAAATCTAAAAAAAAGCAATTCCCGATAAACTGGAAGCCTTATCCGTTTCAAGTAAAATTATGGAATTATTTAGTAGGGGGCGGAAAGCAAGCAGTAGCTGTGTGGCATCGTCGTTCTGGTAAGGATATAGTTGGTCTGCACTGGATTATTTCATGCGCTCTGGCAAAGCCGGGTCTTTATTGGTATGTATTTCCAACATTTGAGCAAGCAAAATTAGCTATATGGGATGCTGTAACGCTAGATGGTAGAAGTTATTTATCATTTATTCCAGAGAGTACAATAGCAAAGCTTGATAATGCTAATTTAACCATAAAGTTTAAAAATGGCAGTATCATTAAATTAGTTGGTAGCCATACACCGGATAATTTAAGAGGTGCTGGAATAAAGGGTGTTATTGTTAGTGAATATGCGGAAATCAAGAAGCCCGAGGCGATAGCTTCGGTATTAGTGCCAATGTTAATTAGAAGCAAAGGCTGGGTATTATATTTATATACCCCAAGCGGAGATGTAACTAAAACACATGGTTATGATTTATATGAGAAATTAGCAAAGAAAAAAAATGCTTTTGCGCAAACTCTAAATATCACACAAACCAGCGACCATGATGGTAACCCTTTAGTGCTGACGGAGGAACTAGAAGGAACTGGACTATCAAAAGAGCAAATCAAGAGAGAGTTTTATTGTGATTTTTCAGCTGGCAGGTTAAATCGTGATGAAACAACTTTCGGAACGCAGATAAAGATAGCAGAGAGCGAAGGTAGAATTACGCATTTGCCTTATGATAGTAGTTATACCGTAAATACTTATTGGGATGTTGGTGTTGTTGATTATACGGTGATTTGGTTTGTTCAGGAAAAAGATGAATATCTAGATATAATTGATTGCTATATTTCTCGTGGCAAGGATTTTTATTTTCTATTAACGGAATTAAAAAACAAAGGCTATAAATATGGCAAGAATGTTTTACCTCATGATATGGGTAGACGCCAGCCACCAAAATTAGATACACGCCTTGCGGAAGCAAATCAAATCGCCGCTGAACTTAATTTTTCACATTTTGCCTTAGGTAGAATGTATCATAGAGAAGGTATGATTAGCAAGGCAAGGGAGCTTCTTGGTAAATGTCGCTTTGATGCTACAAAATGTCAAAACGGATTAAACGCACTTAGTGATTACGATGCAAGCAAGAGAAAGACAAATAGCAATTCAACGATGATGACTGATGTTGCTGATAGTTTTTGTTATTTATCCATGGATGCTAAAACTAAAAAAGATAGAGAGTTATTGTATCCTAGCCTAGATGTTAGAATGCATAAAGTTATTGATGAGTATAATGGCGGTAGTGTCGTACTCGATTATAATCCTTTTGAATATTAAGGAGGTAGTATGGGTTTATTTGATAAACTTACTGGTAGAGACCAAAAGAAAAAAGTTAGAGATAGAACACAGTGGGCGCAAAACGCTTATAATGAAGCTGGTAGACTTAAAAATGAGTATAGCTCTAATATAGAGCCACATATTAAGAATATTGAGCATGGATTAGTATCAGCAATTCGCACTCGCAATGAACGTAACTTTAAAATAGACGCTCTGCAACATAATGCTAGTTACTTAGATAATAATATAAGAAATCAAGAAAGTCGTCTAGGGGATATTGGACGCGATCTAAATTCAAATGTTGCTCAGTACGAATCAGGTTTAAATCAACATAAAGAAGATGTTGCTAAATTTCACGAAGAGGGAGCTAGCTTACAAAGTTTAGTTGATGTATTTAAAAAGGAAGCTCCTGAATTATCAAATTCTATAGAAGAATATCAAAAATTACCGCAAGATTTTTTAAATAGATTTGAAGAGCAGAAGGCAAAACGTGCGACCCTTGAAGGGTTTAGCAAAGAAGAGATGGGGGAAGATAAATTTAATGAGTTTGAATCTGGTGTTGAGTCATTAAAGGATAAGCGATCTGAACTTGAGAAAATTATTACCGAGAAATATCAGGGCTTATCTAAACAACATCAAGAATTAGCTGGCAAGCATCAGAATATAACATCACTATTAAAGGGATATAAAACAAAACAAGATGAATTGCTTGGGCGTGAAGATATTTACAACCGCAAAAAGACTGAATTAGAGCATATAATTAGTGGCTATAAGATAGAAGAAAACAAATATAATCAGGAAATTAATAAAAAAAAGCAGTTAAAATCTGATTATGATTTGCAAATTAGGATGCAGACAGATAATAAAAGTAAGATTGATCAGCTTTTAAAAGATGCTATTCATTATGAGGGCATGACCAAAAATTACCAAAATAGCATTGACCATCAAATATCAGAAGGGGATAAATTTGCTGGTTGGGCGCAGGGACACGCCAAAAAGGCTAATCAAATTGGTAGAAACTGGATGGTTGGCGGTGCTATTCTTGGCGGGCTTACTATGGGCATAGGCGCTCTTGGGGGGATAGGCGGCATGTCGGCAATGGCAAGCTATGGGGTACTTGGTTCAGGCATAGCGACTTCCTCTA
>CAWWAI010000069.1:0-4708 GCA_963934885.1 uncultured Rickettsiaceae bacterium
GACATGAGGCGTAAATATGCTGATGATCGAGTTAAGTTTTATATAGGTGACGTTAGAGATTATGATTCTATTATGAATGCCATGCGTGGAGTAGACTATGTATTTCACTCTGCTGCTCTTAAACAAGTTCCCTCATGTGAGTTTCACCCTATTGAGGCAGTAAAAACAAATATTATTGGTACTGAAAATGTTTTAACTGCAGCTATTAATGCCCAAGTTAAGAAGGTTATTGGTTTGAGCACTGACAAAGCGGTATACCCAATCAATGCTATGGGCACATCGAAAGCAATGATGGAAAAAGTATTAATTGCAAAATCACGCCAAGGTGGAGATAAGACAGTTATTTGTGGTACAAGATATGGCAATGTAATGGCTTCTAGAGGATCCGTAATCCCTTTGTTTGTTGGTCTCATTAATGAAAATAAAGAATTGACACTTACTGATCCGAGCATGACACGATTCATGATGACTCTTGATGATGCTGTAGACCTAGTTTTATTTGCCTTTAACAAAGGGACGGCTGGAGATATTTTTGTACAAAAAGCACCAGCTGTAACAATCGGTGATATGACTAAAGCATTATGTGAATTAATGGGTAAACCCAATTACCCAACTCGTGTTATTGGTACAAGACATGGTGAAAAAAAATGTGAGTCTTTACTTTCTAGAGAGGAGATGGCATGTGCTTTAGATATGGGTAACTATTATAGAATTCCTCCAGACCTAAGAGATTTAAATTATGCTAAATATGTAGATATTGGAGAAGAGAGTATTACTGATGCAAGTGAGTATAATTCAGACAACACTGAGCGGTTGGATGTTGAAGGTATGAAGTTACTACTAAATAAATTAAAATTTATCAAAGCTGCGTCTAAGGGTGAAATTATAGACCCTGAAGAATAATATGAATGTATTAGTTACAGGGTCAAAAGGTTTTATTGGTAAAAATCTCATCATCCACTTAAATGAATTAAATATAAATGTTCTAACTTATACACGTGAAAATTCTATTCAAGATTTGCCTGATTTAATAAAAAAATCAAACTTTATTATTCATCTTGCGGGAGAAAATAGACCAAAGGATGAAAAAGATTTTAATACTGTTAATGTTCAATTAACTAAATCAATTTGTGAATCAATTCGGTCTACAGGTAAACATATTCCTATTATTCTAGCATCATCTACTCAGGCTGCATTTGATAGCGCTTATGGAAAAAGTAAGTTAGACGCAGAATTGATTTTAAAAAAACTAGAGAGTGATACAGGAAATCCTATTCACATCTATAGATTGCCAGGAGTATTTGGAAAATGGTGTAAGCCTGATTATAATTCAGTTGTTGCAACCTTTTGCTATAATGTGAGTAACAATCTTTCTATACAAGTTAAGGACTCATCTTTGGAACTAAAATTAGTATATATAGATGATGTTGTTGGAGAATTTATTAACATAATACAAGAAAAACAAGTTAGTAAGAAAGAAAGATCTATTCAGCCAGAATATAAGATTAAATTAGGAGATTTAGCTACCCAGATTGAACTCTTTAAAGAGACTCGAAAATCACTAATTTCTGAAAGAGTAGGTGTTGGATTTGTTCGTAAGTTATATTCAACTTATGTTAGCTATCTTCCACCTGAACAATTTTCTTATTCAATACCTTCTTACGGCGATGAGAGAGGAATGTTTGCAGAAATGTTAAAAACCAAAGACAGTGGTCAGTTTTCATTTTTCATTGCAAAACCAGGTGTGACTAGAGGTGGTCATTATCACCACTCTAAAACTGAAAAGTTTTTAGTTCTTCAGGGTAACGCAAGATTTAATTTTAGACATATATTTTCAAATGAAACTTATGAGATTAAAATATCTGGAAAAAAACTGAAAATTGTTCAAACTGTACCTGGATGGTCTCATAATATTACAAATATTGGCACAGAAGATGTGGTGGTTATGCTTTGGGCAAATGAAATTTTAGATCGTGATAATATTGATACAGTAACTCATAAGGTGTAAAAGTAAAAAAGGTATGAAAAAATTAAAAATAGTAACTGTGCTGGGAACACGTCCAGAAATTATTCGTCTTTCTTGTGTAATTAAGAAACTCGATAAGCACTGTGAACATATCTTGGTTCATACGGGTCAGAACTATGACTATGAGTTAAATGAAATATTTTTTGAAGATCTTGGCATCAGAAAACCAGATTATTTTTTAGATGCTGCTGGATCTTCTAGTGCAGAAACTATTGGAAATGTAATTATCAAAGTGGATAAAATTTTAGATGAAATTAAGCCAGAAGCCATGCTTGTATTGGGAGATACAAATAGCTGCATGGCTTTGCTGCCTGCTAAGCGTAAAAAAATACCAACATTTCATATGGAAGCTGGTAATCGTTGTTTTGATCAACGAGTTCCAGAAGAAATAAACAGACGTCTAGTTGATCATATGGCGGATATTAATTTAACCTATAGTAGCATTGCTAGAGAATACTTGTTAAGTGAAGGACTACCTGCTGATATGATTATTAAAACTGGTAGCCCTATGTTTGAAGTCATTAATACTTATATGAGTGAAATAGTGTCTTCAGAAATACTTAATAGATTAAATTTAAAAGAGCATAAGTTTTTTGTAGTGAGTGCTCATCGTGAAGAAAACATTGATTCAGATGTTAATTTTTTAAAATTAATTGAATCATTAAATTTAATTGCAGAAAATTATAATATGCCCATTATAGTATCAACACATCCACGTACTCAAAAACGTATAGATGCATTAGGGACTAAATTTCATAGTTTGATTCAGTTATTAAAACCACTTGGGTTTAAGGATTATAATAAATTACAAATTTCTGCAAAAGCTGTACTTTCGGATAGTGGCACAATAAATGAAGAGTCTTCTATCATGAATTTCCCCGCATTAAACTTACGTGAAGCGCATGAAAGACCAGAGGCAATGGAAGAAGCTGTTGCTATTATGACTGGTCTTGGAAGTGAGAGAATTTTACAAAGCTTATTAATTCTTGAATCCCAATCAAGAGGTTCTGAGAGGTTAATTAGGCAAGTAAATGATTATTCAACGCCTAATGTCTCTGATAAAATTGTTAGAATAATTCACAGTTATACAGATTATGTAAATCGTGTCGTTTGGAAAAAGTATTAAGTGCTGTGAAAAGATATGATTTAGCAATCATAAATCGTAGTTTTTGGCCCACAGGTATGACTATAGGAGAATCTCTACTTCAGTTGAGTGAAAAAACTGTTCTTGATGGTAAATGTACAGTTGTTATTACTCAATCTTCTAACAATTTGAAAAAAATAACTAAAGAAAGTAGGAGAGGCTCTGGTGTTACCTTTAAAACATGTTTGCCAAGAAGCAACTCCTCTACTAAATTATATTATCGTATTTTTGATGTACTGATATTTATGTTCTGGGTTATTTGGAACTTAATATTAACACGCCCAAAAAACATATATGTATCTACTGATCCACCTTTGATAGTGCCTTTTGTAGTTTTTTTGTATTCAAAAATATCTGGATCATCCTACATATATCATCTCCAAGATATACATCCTGAAGTAGGAAATACAGTGATAAAATTAAATCCTATGCTATTTGCCTTTTTAAAAAAAATAGACAATCTAGTTATTCGTAATGCTTCAAGCATTATCACTATTAACGAAACCATGAAAAATGAAATTATTGCAAGATCAAAAACAAAATGTAAAATACATCTTGTGGACAACCCTGCAGTTAGTATAGTTGGCATTGTCCAAGACAAAATTAAAGGATTTGTTTTTTCAGGTAACGCTGGAAGATTACAAAGAATCCCATTACTTCTTAAGAGTATTAATAAATATAAAGAAGAAGGTGGTGTGCTACCTTTTTTGTTTATTGGTGCAGGTATTTATTCTGATGAAATTCGTATTTTATCTAATAAATATCAGGATATAAAATACAAAGGGTTAGTAGATACTAATACAGCTAACGATCTAACTTCAGGATATGAGTGGGCGTTATTACCGATTGAAGATGAGGTTACAAAATATGCTTTTCCTAGCAAAACATCCTCATATTTATCTTGTGGTTTGAATATAATATCAATATGTGCTGAGCAAACTAGTGTTGCAAAATGGGTAGTCAATAATAATTATGGAATCAATATCCTGCCAAATGTTGATAATATAGTTGATATCTTTTTTAAAATTGAAAATGGCCTGACCATTAATAAGAAGACTGTAGACCAAGATTATTATTCTATTGATAATTATGTTTCTAAAATATTTAACATTGTATTTAATACAAAAAGGAGTTTATTTGTTAAAAAGAACATTTGATTTATTTCTAATTATCTTAAGTCTTCCATTTACACTCGCCATTTATTTATTGACGTTGCTATTAGTATTAACTCAATTAAATTCTCCAGCTTTATTTAAACAATCTCGTCCAGGATTAAAAGGAAAAATATTTAATATATACAAATTTAGATCGATGACTAATGAGAGTGATAAAGAAGGAATACTTTTATCTGATGAGCTCAGACTCACTAAATTTGGAAAACTTTTAAGATCAACAAGCCTGGATGAGTTGCCTAGCTTATGGAATGTTTTAAAGGGTGAAATGAGTTTAGTGGGTCCTCGACCGTTATTGGTAGAATACTTGTCTTTGTACTCTTCAAAACAAGCTAGACGTCATGAAGTTAAACCTGGAATTACCGG
>CAWWAI010000070.1:0-4636 GCA_963934885.1 uncultured Rickettsiaceae bacterium
CGGCAATGATTTGTTCTGACTGAAGTTGTTGTACAAACGATTTATCATTCTCTTGCGAAACTGCTTTCGAAAACTTATTATTATTCTCTATTAAACTCAATTGTTTTTCAATAGATTGACGCAAATCTAATTCATTTAAATACTTTAATATGAAACGAGATTTTATAATTTTACCAAATTCTTTTAGTGCTTGATAAAGTTTGTGCTGTTTTGAGTATGAGTTCAGTCTTGATAATAGCTGTGAAGCTGTACTTCTCTTCAATTTAATTGTTGCAATAAACCTTAAAATGTCATCATACATTTCTTTTATAATTCTTTCATTAATTGTATGAGTAGGAAGAATTTCATAACCTTTAATTCCTTTATAGGATAATAGTGATTTTAAAATACTAACTATTTCTGATCTTGGAACTTTATAAAATGAAGATAATACAAATATTACCTCTGTAAAAACACTTTGTTCAATATCAATTTGGCTCTTACCTATGCGAGCTTCTTCGAATATTAATTTAGTTTGTTTATAACTTTCCTGATTATCAGCTAACAGGTAACGTAGAATAAAATTAGTATCAGCTATATATTTTTTCATATACTTTATTTATTAACCTGATTATTTCTAGAGTCTAACCATGATACATTCCTGATTTCTTCAAAAGTTAAATCTGATTTTTTAGTATAATCAGAAATAGCACCTCCAACATCAGGTACAGGTGAAATCATTACATGTTCGTTATCAACCAATTCTAATACAATAGTATCACTTTTAAATAAATCTCTTGTTTTTTTGGGCAACGTAATCTGACCTCTTGGTCCGATTGAAAGTGTTTGAGTCGTCATAGTTATTTCTACCATAAATTCTAATATACTGATGTTATAATAATATCATACTTTTTGCAAAGTAACGCCCAAATAATTTAATCGCTACGTTTATCCATGTAGTACAAACGATCGTTTGTACTACAAAGCAAAAACCAAACAAAAAACCGTCAATATATGTAGTATATATCATTGTATATTCTACATAGTATTAACATTATGATATTATAGATTATACTACAAGAATAATTTTTTTATTTATCAATGATCGAATTTTACTAAAAAGAATTGATGAATTTTAAAAATACAAATTTATAAATTTAAAGTGATTTTTTCTAAAAAATACTAAACTGGCCAGATCAAAACCACTACAAGCTATATAAACATTAGCTTACAAGCATTTAATCACGCTACTTTATGTCCTTTTGTTGGAAAATACCCTAATTGCCTGTACTGATAATTTAACAGGAATGTCTGATGCAATATCTGCTGTCTATCCCAAATGTGAGCATCAATTATGTATAGTACATCAAATTAGAAATAGCTTGAAATTCGTTTCATACAAAGATCGTAAAGAGCTAGTAACTGATTTAAATCCCTATATACCCAAGCTGCCACAGAAAATGAAGCTCAGGAAGCCCTAGATGCGTTTGATAGTAAATGGAGCAAACAATATCCACAGATTGCCAAATCCTGGTATAATAATTGGGAAAACTTGATAATATTTTTACAATATCCCAAGGCTATCAGGAGAATTATTTATACTACCAACGCCATAGAATCTCTAAATTCTCAACTCAGAAAAGTTACAAAAAACAAGAGAGTTTTTCCTAGCGATGAGTCTGTTTTCAAAACGCTATACTTGACAATAAATTACATTACGGCAAAATGGACTATGCCGATTAGAGATTGGAATGAAGCTATGGCTCATTTTTTGATAAAGTTTGATGATAGAATTCAGAACAATATTTAGGAGCTTATGTATGAATTTACACAATTGGATGTACAGCCCCCCATTATTTGCACGCCATTTTCGTAGCAATCTTTGTAGCGTTCTTTCGTGGCTATCATTGAACTTATCTGGCTGTTCACTGATGAGATAAGACGTAATAGTTTTTGCTGCAACCCAGGAGTTTTGTGCAGCATCGCTTCTATGTTATTCCAATCCTCCTTCAAAGACATTAGTTCTTGTCTTCCAATGACGCTCCCTCTTAAGTTCAGATGGAGTTTTATTGGTTGATAAATATTTTCTAGCAGTGGTAATGCTCATACCACTTTTTGCAGCTGAGATTTCTTGATTATATTTGTGTATCATTTGTTTTAACCTTATTACCTGTTGGTTTGTTATCGTCATTAGATGTATTAATTTTGTTATTTAAAAACAAACAATTCCAACAAATAATAGTTGCTTTCATTAGTCTTCTACAATGATTTGTTCTGACTGTAATTGTTGTACAAACGATTTATCATTTTGTTTGCAAAACTTCTTTCGAAAACTTAGATTGACAGCGTTTGAGTTGTCATAGTTATTTCTACCATAAATTCTAATATACTGATATTATAATTTTTGCAAAGTTAACATTCAGATAATTTAATCACTACATTTATCCATGTAGTATATATCATTGTATATTCTACGTAGTATTACTACCTTATAATATTATAGATTGTACTACAAGAATAATATTCATTAGTTTTTAGAAATTGAACTCTACTAAAAATGATCGTCTAATTTAAAAATATAACTTTTATAGATTTTACGTGATTTTGGTCAAAAAACGCTAAATTGGACAGATCAGAACCGCTGTAAGCCATATAAACACTACCTTAAAGGCATTCGGACGCGCTACTTTATATCCTTTTGTTGGAAAATAGCCAGTTAGATGAACACTCTCAAATTTTTTTTATTCATCATCGCCATTTATACGAGCTTTGATTGTTTCTAAAGTTTTCTTTAATATCATATCTACGCCAGATCCGGTATATCCTGACATTATATATATTTCTTGGCCAGTTAAGTCTTGTAGAATGTGCTGCTGTGTTTGTAATTCTTCTTCTGTAATGCTATCAATTTTATTTAAGCAGATAATTTCGCTCTTTTCCTTTAATAAAGGTGAGTATGATTCTAGTTCTTCTCTGATAGTCAAATAATCTTGTTTAATATCTTCATGAGTAGCATCAATTATATGTATAAGTACACCGCAACGTTCTATATGCTTTAGAAAACGATCACCAAGTCCGCTACCCAAGTGAGCACCAGCAATTAGGCCTGGAAGATCTGCTAGTACAAATTCTTCTTCGCTGACATAAACAACGCCAAGTCCTGGCTTTAAGGTTGTAAAATGGTAATCTGCAATTTTTGGTTTTGCTGATGTTGTTCTAGAAAGAAAAGTTGATTTTCCAACGTTGGGTAAGCCTATAAGTCCTGCGTCTGAGAGTAGTTTTAATTTCAAAGAAAAATCCATTTCTTCTCCAAGTGCTCCATCTACACGTTTACGTGGAGATTTATTGGTAGAAGATTTAAAGTGAGAGTTTCCTAGACCGCCTTTACCACCTTTAAGAAGCTCAAAATCTTCATTATCTTCGGTAAAATCATATATTAGGAGCAGACCATCTTCTGAAAATATCTGGGTACCAACTGGTACTTCCAAGATCAATGGATCTATAGATTTACCAGTTTTATTGTAGCCTTTGCCTTGCTCGCCACTATCTGCTTTGAAATGTCTTTTAAAACGAAATTGTAGCAACGTATTAAGGTGTGAATTACTACGCAAAATTATGCTACCACCATTACCACCATCGCCGCCATCAGGACCGCCCCGTTCAATAAATTTTTCACGACGAAAGCTTACGGCTCCATGCCCACCATTTCCGGCCTTTAGATGAATAATCGCTTCGTCAATAAATTGCATATTACAGGATATTATTTATTAATGAAGGTATTGTAGCAACAAAAGCTTCAATTGTCATGCAAAGAAATATAAATTCTTTGCATGACAATATAAGAAATTTTACCAAGATGGAATAATATTTTTTAATAAAGGTTTTTCATATATATCGAGATTTTCAGCTTTTTTAAGATAGGTAATAAGCATTATAGTAAATGGCATTACTATGATTTCATATAAGACTTTAAGTATAGTTAGCATTATTATCATTTTGATCAACTCCTCATTTGGAACCCGACCATAAAAAGCGATGATTCCAAATATAATACTTTCTATTAATGATGAAATTAAAGTACTAAATATTGCTCTTAGAGCGAATAATTTTCCTTCTAGATGTATCTTTAAAAAAGATATTATTGATGCATTTATTAATTCACCTAAGAAGTAACTGATTAGTGATCCAATCATTACTCTTGGAGAAAGTGCAAAAATTATTTCAAAAGCCTCTTTCTCTTGCCAATCCTCTCCTTCTGGTAACATCATAATAAAATACATTAGAATGGTAAATGATAAGTTAAAAAATAATGCTATCCAGATGGTACGGCGACTTGCAGAAAATCCATAGATTTCTGTGATAACATCATTAAGTACATATAATAATGGAAAAAATAAAGCACCAGCTCCAACTTGGGCTATTCCTAATATGTCGATTATTTTCATTGCTGCTATATTTGAAATCAATAAACAAAACACAAATATCATCGTAAGGGAATAATAAAATTTAGTATTTGACGTAGTATTAGATCTCATTTGTTAAAACCTATAATTGCTTATAATAATAGACTTTAACCCTTGGGTATTTTTTGTCAATATTTAATGCCTCTTCCGTATTTCCTGGGGTAGTTATGCAAATACCTTATACCCTCTAAGAT
>CAWWAI010000071.1:0-4628 GCA_963934885.1 uncultured Rickettsiaceae bacterium
ATGGTCTCAATATATATGACTGGGCTAAAAAGGATAAAGATATAACTTCTATAGGGTGCATGGCTCATGCAAGAAGAAAATTTGAAAAAGTTGTCAAAGCATATAAGGCTACTGACGGAATAGCCTATGATATAATGAAGATTATAAAAAAATTGTATAAAATAGAAGAGATAATAGTGGAGGATAATTTTTCTATTCAGCAAATAGAAGAGCAGCGTAATAAGGCTTCACGCCCTTTAATAGAGCAAATGCATACTAGATTATTAAAAGAAGAAAATGCAGTATATCCAAAAAGCACCTTAGGTCAGGCAATATCATACACCTTAAGAGAATGGCCTAGATTGATAAAATATCTAGACGATGGCAGGATGAGAATAGATAATAATCACACAGAAAGAGAAGCCAAGTTTTTAGCAGTTGGAAGGAAAAATTGGCTTTTTGCCGTATCGGAAGGAGGTGCCGAAGCGAATGCAATTTTATATTCAATATCATCAACTTGTAGAGGATCAGAAATTAGTTTTTACAGCTATGTAAAATATATTTTAGAAAATTATAGTGTTCTGGCAGATAAGGAGCACTTAAGAAAATTTCTTCCCCACACTATTGATAAAAAGCTTCTTTATAAGGATTCTTCTTAAAATTAATAGCAATAAATCTGTAAAAATATTTAAAATTTTAAAATAAAGTTAATTTTAGCAAAAATGTTTGTAGCTGCCTTTTAAAGATTCTTATAATTTGTCAAGATGGGGTTCCTTGCACGCTTACGTTTTAAAAACGATCGTTTTAGATATTATTTCTTCACTAATCAATAGTTTGTTATATGTATCTCTAACTACTCTTCGTAGAGTGCTTATACACAATGGGTTACAATATTTTTATTGTTCTTTTTTGCGTCAGACAATTTAACTTTTTGATTTATTTAATATCAAAAAGACATCCTTAGAATACTGATTTTATTTTATAAGTGAAAGTGCAGGCACTACAAAGCTTTGGTCAACAGTGCGTGCTATGCATTTTACACCAGCAGAAAGCAATTTTTTACTTTCGTTACTTATAGTACTAGCCACCAGTACCAGCAAGAGCAGAACCTACACTTAAAGCAGTTAGAGCAAAAGTTGATGCAGCTAATGCAGCAGCTGAAAATAATTTATTTTTTATTTTAGTCATAATAACCTCTTTTCTTTATTTATAGTGCCATACAAACCAACACTAATTTATTAAATCACTCTATGACTGAGGCTGTCAAGTTTTTTTTGGAAAATATAATATAAAATTAGTATATTCGCCTACTATTGACTTACATTTAATTGATCCACCTATATCTTCCATAACTAACTTACAGAAGGAAAGACCAATACCTGTGCCGCTTTTGCTATGAGTGAAAAATTTATTAAATATTTTTTTTATTATTTTTTTTTCTATTCCTTTCCCATAATCTTTGCAATATAATTTGTTATTTTCTGCTCTGACTTCTATTTTTACATTCGATCCATTATGTGTGTAGGCATTTTTTATAAGATTTATTATTACATGTTTTAAACTATTATATGAGCATTCCACTTGAAAGTTGTCTATTATATCTACCTTTATATTTTTTAATTCAGGAACATATAAAGTATATTCTTTGATTGATTTTTCTACTACATCTTTGATTAATATAACTTCTTTCTCTTCATTTTGTACCGAGCCTCTTAATGATGTTAAAAGATTATCAACTGTATTTATTCCATATTGACTTGTTTCTATTAGCATATTAGTTACCTTCTTGAGCTTCTCATAATTCTCTTTTTTCATTATAAAATCTTCATTGATTTTATTTTTCTCTACATTTGCAATAACGTCTTCCAAGAAACTAGATTGCATACTTGTTATAGACACAGGTGTTTTTATTTCATGTGCTATCATTTCACCAAACGTTTGTATTATACTGAGCTTCTCATCCTGAATTTTATCTTTTTGAATAGCTTTTTTCTCTTTTTCCCTCGCAATAATTTGGGATATAAAAAGTAATGATAAATAAATGTAAAACATTAAATGGAAAGAATACCCTAAATTAATGCTCCTAACTTCTATAATATATAAAATACATCCTAATATAAATCCTATGGTCATGCTTATTAGAAATGCAGTAGAATTAAGAAATTGATATAATAAAAATGTAGTTAGTAAAGAGTTAATAACCCATATATGGCTATTATATGATGAAGCTGTATAGTAGAATAGTAAGTAACTTGATACTAAGGGTAGGCAAAAGGTCAAACAGGTGTAATAATATATATTAGAGTACTTTTTTACCAATTTTATTGGAAATAATATCTCTCGAACCATAAATATCAGAACTGATACATACCCTATTATTATTAAATATGGTAAAAGACTTTTAGTGCCATCAAGATAGAGAGAGAAAATAAAGTAATAAGAAAAAATAAATGCACTAAAATTATTTCTACTTATTGTCTTCGATGCAAAACTCTTATTAATTTTAGTAGTAATATATACACATTTTAATTTCTGAATCTTAGATAATAAATTTGCAGCAATATCACAAAGCAAAGGATGCAACCTCCTTATTCTTTTTATAAAGATTACGTGCAAGTTTTTATTCCACACTAGCCCTATAAAACTTCCTATAATACCAGAGAAGGTAGTTAACATAAAATAGTCATCAAACAACAAAATAGTTGTAATAATAAATAATATGCTACATAAAAAGCTATATAGAAATTGTCTATTACTGACCCTATATCCTAACAAAGAGGTAGATAATGGAACAACTAATATATAAGTTCCAAAACTTCTGAATACAGACATTAGCTGGAATAAAGTATCTTTATAAATTAGTAGAATAAATGGAAAAAGTGACAACAATAGTATAGCTATCCTTATCATCAGTAACAATCCTTTCTCTCCTACTTTAGGGAAATGTACTTTCAAAAAATCATTTAATATAATTGTACTGGTAGCATTCATATGAGAGTCTGCTGTTGACATTATGATGGCAAAAAGTCCTGATATCATCATACCTTTTATACCCAAAGGTAGCCAATCAATGTAACTAAAGATAATATTAGGAGAGAAAGATCTAGTTGGCGATTTAACTATAATTAAATATCCTATCAGACAAATAGAAAGCATAAAAGGTATAGCTATCCTGAATAACTTTTTAAAAACTAACTTGAGAGCTTCAGTATCATGAGCTAGCATTAGGTATCTTTGCATAAAAGGAGCTGCTATTTCGGGCAAAATAGATGCTAACACAAGTCCGATTACTATTGGTAAACTAAATTGTATATCGTAATTTGACAGTGAAATAGAACTTAAAAAATTTCCAGTAAAACTAGTATTTTGAATTGTGACAATATAAGAAGCTGGGATTATTACAAAAAATATTAAAAATTGAAAAACATCTATTGCTATAATACCTCTGAACCCACCCATAATAGAGTAGGCATTAATAATTACTACTCCTATAGCTAAACCAGTAATATAATCTATACGAAAAAAATAATTGCATATTGATGCAAATGCTAATGATTGCAGCGTTATAAATGTTACGCTGTCAATTATTACAGTATAAAGACCAATATACTTGCCAGATTTGCCCCAGATTTTGTGTAATACTTGGGTAAGTGTTGCGCATTCTTTAAATTTATAAATTCCTTGTGTTATTATTTTACTTGTGACAATCCACAAAAATGGCTGAGTTATTATAAAAAACAAAACGATTGGGTTTTTGCAAATTTCATCAATATAACCTATAATAGTACCACCACCTATCGCCGTTGCAAAAATAGTACATAATAAAATTGAGGGTAAAATCTTACTTGCTTTTACTGTGCAGAAGGCATGAGCTGTTTTAATTCTCCTAAAATGATAAAACCCTATGCATAAACAAATTACCAGATGTGATATAACTATTGCGATATCAAGTATAGTAAGTTTATTTAAGTAAGTTTCCATTCATTTTATTATAAAACTAGTATAATTATTATTGCGCTTGCTTATATATGCTTTTTTCTAAGAGGAGATTTTTACTTTCTATCAGAGAATCTTTTGTTATAGGCTTATATAATATCTTATCAAAGACTTTGAATTTTTCATCATTCTCATATTTTCTATGGATTTCTTGAGTAACTAAAATTATTGGGATATTCTTGTACTCATCATGTTTTTTTAGAGTTTCTGCAAACTTTTGCCCATCTACTACGGGCATCTGATAATCTGTGATTATAATATCAAAATTTCCTTTTAGCTCATTTGTTATCAAATCTAAAGCAGCTGCTCCATCATTAGCAGTTTCAATTTCTAAATTCTCTGATCTTAACATCATTGATAATATCTCTAATATAGAAGGATTATCATCTACTAGAAGTACTCTTTTTTTCTTTGTATTATTCATTAGGTAGTTAAAGAAATGCTAAATAAAAAGTATTCCACAAGATTTATTGAAAAGCCAATATTTTTTAAATTAAAATATTAGTTAAGAACTTTTGACAAGGCACTTATATGTATATTTTTGGCAGTGTATTTTCGTGATTCCCAAAAAGTATACTTTTTGAGAATATAAATTTTGAAAAATGTCTACTAAATCGATTAATAGAGCAGGGTGTCTATTAATAATTAAAAAA
>CAWWAI010000072.1:0-4356 GCA_963934885.1 uncultured Rickettsiaceae bacterium
ATAGATGCAGTAAACAGAGTAAGATATGAAGGTGAGTCCTTACCTTTTCGTGCTTTTGGCGCTAAAGGAATCCCAAACTCTTTAAGCATTAAAATGATTAAGATGGGTTTTAGATTCAAAACTAAAGAACTGCAGCATACTGGAGTTCGAATGATAAAGGCTCTTGCACATAACCCTAACGCTTCTCTACATGTTGGAGAAAATCCAATTATATTTTCTTTATTTAGATCAAAAGAAATTAATAATGAAACACTAGACTATTTATTGAATGATAAAAAAATAAATATAAATCTTACTAACACTATAGCGGGTCAAATGGAAGAACCTCCAGAACTGCGGCATAGGATTAACATATTAACCTCCTAATGCTACATTACGACTCCTTAAATATTGATACAGAGTAGTTTTTGAGATATTAAGCTGTGCTGCTATTTCATTAGATGTCAATTCTTTCTGTTTATACAAAGCCTCAGCTGTGCATGCAGTTCGTTTGGCTTTGTCTGATAATCCTTTTGGCCTTCCACCCATTCTTCCTCTAGCTCTAGCAGATTTAAGTCCGGCCATAGTTCTCTCGCGTATCAAATCTTTTTCAAATTCAGCAAGAGAGGCAAACATATTAAATATTAATCTACCTTGAGCATTCGTCGTGTTTAATGGATCTTGCAAGCTAATAATATCAATATTTTTACTTACTAAGTCATTTACTGTGGAAACAAGATGATGAAGAGATCTTCCCATACGATCTAATTTCCAGATAATTAAAGTATCTCCTCGTTTAAGTTCACTAATTAACTTTAACCACTCAGGTCTGTCGGATTTAGAACCACTTATTACTTCTTGAAATATCTTATGACATCCAGCTTGTTTAAGTGCATCAATTTGCAAGTCTAAAACTTGATCTTTAGTTGAAACTCGTGCATAGCCATATTTCATAGTTAAAATTACTCTAAAAAAACAAACAAGAACATAAAACTTATTATTTACAAGTTATACGAACTTTGATTATATGTATAGCATAAATGTACTTATAGAAACTAGGATTGATTAGCTTTTTTTAATAACGAGCATGAGTTAATAAAAACCTTCGTTTTATTGGACCGAATTAGTGAACATAAAAAATAAAATTATCTTGCTATCAGAAACAGAAATTGATGATCTATACAACTTACCAAATTTCACTAAGTCAGAAATGGAGTTCTTTTTTTCTTTGTCCAATGAAGATTATGCCTGCCTAAGTAAATGTAGAACTTTAAAAAACCAAATCTATTTTATATTGCAGCTAGGATATTTTAGAGCAACGCAACAGTTTTATAATTTTACTTTACAAAATCTCTCTAAAGAAGCCTCATATGTGAACGCAAAATATTTTGATAAACAAAATAACTTAAAAAGCGTAATTGATAAGCCATATAGAGAAACGATTACATTTCAGCAAAATATTATCTTAAAATTACATAACTATACAAACTGGTCTACTAACCTCACTCCTAAAATTGAAGCTCATTTAACAGAATTGATTAGATATCATCCAAAACCTGAAATTGCTATGAATGAACTATTGAAGTATTTTAAAACTGAGCAAATTATTATTCCTTCTTACCGTATATTACAAGATATATTTACTAAGGTATTAAGTGATCACGAACTAAAACTTGATAAATTAATTATAGCTATTCCACAAAACATTCAAAACCAACTAGATAAGATCATAGGGCATGCTACCTCTGATGAAATTGAAGATAAAGATGAATTAATAATGGAATTAAACTCCATTCGATATGATCAAAAAGACTTTAAGTATACTGCAACCCACTTTGAGATTCTCAAGGTACAAAAGATAGCGCCATTATATCAATATGGTAAATCATTTCTTCCTACATTAAATATATCAAAAAATAGTATAAGTCATTACTCTTCTTTAACGGAGAACTACTCTGCTTCACGCCTTAGAAGACTAAGGAAATCTCAACAATTTCTATACGTATTATGCTTTATTTATCATCGGTATCAACAATTCATGGATAATCTGATTACAACATTTCAGTATCATGTTAATTCAATTGTAGATAAAGGGAAAGTACATGCTCAAGATGCTTTTTTAAAACATAGTGCCTCTCTTATCCTAGATTTTCCTAATCTTGCTAAGTTTTTAAAATGGTTTCCCTTAGAAGATGCTAATAAAGGCCTTAGTTATGAAGAATTAAGTCAAAAAGCTTATAAAATATTATCAAAATCACAATTTGCGGCAATGGCAATTTTTCTTGAAGGCAAAGTTTTTGATAAGACTAAATCTCAGTGGGAATTTTATGCGAAATCATCTGCACTACTTTCTAGATATTTACGTCCTATCATGCTCAATGTAGAATTTGAATTAATAAGCCATAAGGGCAATTTACTTGAGCTTATACAAGTATTGAAAGTACACTATCTTAAAAAAAAGAATCCTGGAACTTTAAAGATTGCTTGTAATAGTGGGTTAATCAAAGAGAATTCGATAATCCAATATCTTAAAAGTACTGCTGATCCTGATTATCTTGATCCTTATTGTTTTGAATTTTATGTATATTCAAAAATGCATCACCATATTAATAAAGGTAGACTTTGTTGTAATGATAGCATTTCTTTCAGTGATTTAGATTATGATCTAATATCGGAAGACTTAGTTGATGATGCTCAAGAAATAGCTGCAAAATTTGGTTATAATAAAATTCCTATTTATTGTGATCAAAGGCTTGATGAAGCACTAGAAGATTTAGAGCAAGCATTACTTGAAACAAACTCTAATATTAGTAGTGGAGCTAATAAAAACATTGAGCTCACTGAAAATAAAGATGGAGAAACAACTTGGCATTTACTATATGAAGCAAAAACCCCATTAGAAGATGCTTTCTTTAGTAATTTACCAAAAATAGAAATTGCTGATCTACTTAAGTTTATTGGTGATCGTATTAATTTATGGGATGGCTTTACCCATATAAAACATAAATATATCAAACGTAAGAAACCACAAGTATTAGAAATAAATGCTTGTATTTTATTAGAAGCTTTTGGAATTAGCATAGGACACATGGCGGAAATGAGTGATCTTAATCTAAATTCATTACTTTCAACCAGAGAAGACTTTATCAGAGTAGATAGTCTGTTAAATGCCAATAACATCGTTAGCAACTATATTTATAAACTTCCCATATTTAAAGCATGGGATCTCCTAGATGGAGACACATTGGCTGATGCTGATGGTAAAAAACATCCAACGAGTAATAGTACAATCCAATCAAGATATTCTACTAAATACATTGGTAAAGGTAGGGGTATTTCTATTTGCTCACTTGTAGCAAATCACGTTATAGTCAATTCTAGAACTATAGGATTGAATGAATATGAGGGCCATGGTCTATACGATATCATCTATGGTAATAAATCTGATATCACAATTGATTATGTTACTAGAGATAATCACTCTCTGAATCCTGTTAATTTTGTAGCACTAGATACTATTGATGTAGGCTATTTGCCAAGTATTAAAAATATAAAAGATGCAGCTGATAATATACAGTCTCCTAGAGAAACATCATGCTATACTGGTCTGATAAAGCCTAAGAATCAAATTAACAAATCACTTATTAAGTCCAATAAGAAATGGATTATTAGAGTATTATTATCTCTGATCATGCAAGAAAATACCCAAACAAATTTGATTCGCAAATTATCATCGCATGATCGTTACGCAAGGCTTAATTCTGCTTTATATGAGTATAATAAAATATTTAAGAGCACTCATGTTTTGAATATAATTAATGATATCAAGCTTAGAAAAGCTATAAAAGCTGCTAGAAATAGAACTGAAGCTTATCATCAATTACAAGGAATGCTTCGTAAGGTTTATCATGGCATTTTTAAAGGCAAAAGAATTATCGACAATAACGTAAGTGCTCATGCAGTTAGATTAATGGCTAATTGTATTATTTCTTATAATAGCACTATTTTAAATGCTTTATATGAAAAGTTGGTTGCTTCAGGAGCGTCTCAAGTTGTAATTGATAAATTTATCAGAATATCTCCCATTGCTTGGGACCACATATCTTTTACGGGTCGTTATAATTTTAAGAAAGATGGTAGTACAGTTGATCTTGAAACAATGATCAATATTCTAGAAGTAAAATTGCGCAAGATGGCTTGGAAATGAATATTAGGGTAGTTATTATTTAATAATAACTTACATAAGTGGTTGCTATCAAGATACTTTTAGAGTGCAGCTGTATCATTAAGATGTAAAATATACTGTAATATCAAGTTATAAAAGTTAATGCGTTAATCTAAAGCCGCAGTTCTGGAGGTTCTTCCATTTGACCCTTA
>CAWWAI010000073.1:0-4231 GCA_963934885.1 uncultured Rickettsiaceae bacterium
AATTTCCAAGAGCGTATTTCTTGGCGTAAGAGGATGCAGATCCAAACTGCTGAGGTACTTGCATACCCTTTTGATGTAGGTCAACTCCTACAATTGCCGATACTGATGTAGACATTCCGCCTTCCGCATCGTGTATAGCAGCGGTCGACTTAATGATTGGCAAAGGGTCAGTTGATATTAATTCTTCATCCACAGTAAACAATACTTTGTATTTGCTGTTGAATGGTTTTAAGGCTTCCAGTATATCTTCAGCAGATCTGAAGTTGTACTTGCCAAAGGAATTGAACCTTGATTTTTTAGCCTTAAATTCGGCCTGAATAACACTAAGTTTTTCGTAAATAGTCATAATTTAATTTAGTTTAAGTTAAAGGTAATCTAATACTTGAGAGGCGTCTACATTCGCTATTAGTTTGTCAATAGCGTCTTTTTTAATTTGGGAAACTCTAATGTTTGCCGTCTCTACTTGTATGTCTAATATATCTGCAATCTGTGCAGAAGAATGTTTTTCACAATCTAATCCGTATGATAAGCGTAAAACTTCGTACTCTCTATGATTTAGATGAGCTTTCAATAATCCCATCAAATATATATTTAGCAATTGAATATTGTATGGCTCAGAAGGGTCAGCGATCTGATAGATCATTTCTTCTTCTTCATTGCGTGCTGGTTTATCAATACTTAAAAATATACTGTTAAAGAACATCGCAACCATTTCTTGATCTTTGCCGTTGTCTTTGCGTATTTCAGTTAGCTTATACTCAGGGATTCGTATGTCTCCCCTGCATCGATCAATGGATCTTCTAATGGCTCCTTTAATGCGTTTGGATAGGAAAGACTTAATCGTCTTTTCAATGTCCTCAGACGCGCTTAAACGCTCCCAGTCGATCTTATCTACAGCCAATGTTAATCCAACATGCCCATCCTGTAGTAAATCATTAATTGTTAATACTCCAGAGGCTTGTTGTGATGTCGCAAACTTGCGAGCAATGTTTTCCACTAGAGGCATGAATACAATTATTAGTTGATCCCGTGTGTACTCGTGGTAAAGCTTCTCTTCCGGCATAGATCTTTTAAGATCTTCCTTATACCGGACGTAATTTGTTATGTTATACTTTTTCATTTTGTGTATTTAGAATATCTTTTTCTGTCTTTAAAGTATCGTTCACATTCCTATGAACAGTTCTAATGGAACAAGATAAAATATCTGCAATACCATTGAATGTAATTTTTTTGCCGCTGTCATTAATGTATAGCATCGCGTCATAAATAGTTTCGGGAGTAACCCGTTTGTTTCTGCCTATCAAAGAACCTACAATGCTTAACTTCTGGCGCATTGTCAAACCACATGAGTCTTTAAATATAACTTTTCTAGCTCGGTTACTTGGCGCTAGATCTAGATCTTTATTATATACATCTACTACAAGTCTATCTATAAAATGCTCATACAAATCGAATGTACAAAAATTATTTCTTTTATCAGCTATGTAATAGCATAAATTTTTTAAGTCTCCTAATTCTAATTGTGGGTTAAGATATTTCAAAACCATTACATGCCAAGCAAAGGATTTATTAGAATTTATCTTAGCCTTGCTCTGAAATAGATTATAACATTCATGCGTACCATATTCGTAAAAATCCCCCCATTCATATGATTCAGTTGGCTCATCAGTAATAGGATCTCTTCTATATACTATGTTATTTCGAATAAAATAGTTAAGTCTCCTGTGTGACATTAGCCTGTTATTATTATTTATATTAACTACCAAACGTCACACTTTACTTGACTTTGGTTTAATCTTCGATTAAATTGGATATCTTTTTATTGGGTATTTATCTTTGGCGGAATCACGCCACATAGTAATTGGATTAAATTTATCATTCCAAAAGACGTGAAAGCCTTTACTTTTTCTTATAACAGGTGAGGGGTCGTGGTCCGCTAACCGGTTTACTGATCTTTTTTTCATTTTATTTGTGAGCGTAAAAAGTTTATATTCTCAACGCAACGCGCTGCTGATTCATAATCTTCATTATTTAAATGTACTTTAAGTATATCCTCTAAAGCCAATATTTGGCTCTTTATAATATCATTTTTTTGATGAGGGAAAGATATTTCCATATTTTTTAAGTCGTCTTGGGATATCTCTCTTAAAAACTCTGCATCATATTCAACTTGCTTTTCCATTATCTTTTTAACAATGAGATCAGCTAAAGTATTCATTTCTTCTTCTGTCATGAGCGTGTTATCAAAGGTTCATTTTTGTTACGCACTGTGTGCTTTTCGTTTTCGTAATAATTCCAGTAGGCAGACACAGCATCGTTTTCAACTTTATATTCGTCTGGCATGCATTGTGGAGGCTCAACAAATCCGTTGTGCGGGATATGATCGGGCAAGTTATACAAAATATTTGACAGTTTGTGCACCGACATATGAATTTTATTATATCGCTTAGTATACTCGTTAGACAAAGCCATCATATAATCACAAGTCCACACATAATGCTCTGCGCTGGATCTCACCCATACAGTTGATGGATGATTGAGGTGAGCTTTTTTATAAGGGACATAAGAAGTGTCATATCCGTGCTGCTCGCCAAGTGCATGATGCGCCGTGCATAGCATTTGCGCTGCTTCTAGGATCATTTTAACTTTGTGCTTATCATAATGATTAGCCGCAGCAATTTTAGGGTCGTGGTTTAAATAAAATAAATTCATACAGTAGTTTTATTTGTTACATTTATATTATCAAATTATTGTCGTGTTAAGCTTGTACTAGTGAAATACCAGACCAACTTTGTGGTTTTTACTAAACCATTTTGTGGCCATTAGGTCAATACTAGAAGCATCCACGTAGTCAGCAGATACGAGATCACTATGGCTAGAAAATATTTTGGTGTGTCTATGTTGCCTCTCATTTATTAAATGTTTTTGCTTACCTGAGTCGCTAAATATAATATCAAAATTTTCAGGCAATTCGGTTGTTTGCATCATTTCAATCATATTGGTATACGAATAGAACTTAATATGTGGATGGTGTATAGCAATTTCAATCCATTTAGCCAGATACTTGCGAGAGTAGTAGTCGCCACTGTCGTGCACACGTACATAGTCAGGCTTCTTTCGTTTGATCTCGTCACCCATTAACTCAACAAAACTCTCTAATTTAGTTAATTGGTATCGTCTCTCGAACGCAGGTTTAACGTTGCTCCATATGTATGCACCTTTTTTGGCATAACAGAACTTAACGCAAGCATCGGCCATCGGACAGGTTAATTTACCAGACGCTGATTTATAAGCAGGAATACCGAAGTTAAAGACTCGTATGCCCAACTCTTTAGACGTTCGTTTTAGCTTACTATTTTGTGTCAGTAGATTCATAACCTTCTATTATTGATTCAATTTCGTTTTCATATTCTATTAATTCATGGCAACCAGCTAATAAATCCCCAAGGCCTCGCAGTTCATACTTGCTTAGCTCGGTTGTTTCGCCTTCTTCAAGGGCCCATATACATTCTTGTAACGCTTTAGCAGTGTTCTCAAACCTGCAATAACTCATGTTAGACATATTAGGTTAGTTTAGAATATAATACTCCGTTAGCTTTTACTTCTTGTATACGATCGATATTGATGGATCGGTAAGCGTTGTCTCGCATAGACCACACAACCAGCAAGTTATAGTCGGCAGGGGTGTAGCGTGGATTGTTTTTAAGGTTTTTGCGAACACCTGTGCGCGCTAGCATTTTACGTGTTGAGCCGTCGGCTTTAATAAATGTGACGCTAAAGATTCGGCCGTCATTAAGTTTGTTTAGATTAAATTTCATAGTTTATATATTTAAGTTCATTAATATTATCTTGAGGTAGTCGTGTTAAGCTTGTATTAGTCAAGTAATACTTGGTATGCCTCGGGGTTAGCTCTGCGGAACCAGTCTAAACTACGCCTTAAGTTTTTTTGATGTGGAAATGATCTTGTATCAAACACACCACCCGCTTTTTCTATAACCCATGATAGGCCAATTATATAGTCGTACATGGTAAGCTCGTAGGCATCAAGTGTATAGCATTGCCCGCTGAAAGGATTTCGTACTTCAAAACCTTTTTTATATAAGGTTGGCTCTTGTTCTAGAAACCATTTTGGTAGTTTAGTTTTCGTCTTCATCTTGGTCTTCGTTTAGTTCTTCATAAAGGTTTGCATATAGTTCTTGCCAGTCAATGATAGTGCCTTCAAAATCATAAA
>CAWWAI010000074.1:0-4170 GCA_963934885.1 uncultured Rickettsiaceae bacterium
AAGGTGATGCGATAGATAAATCATGGCTCTCTAAGTTTAATTCTAAAATAGATAACAAGAAAAAAACAATAGAACTTGAAGCTCCAAGTGGATTTGTAAAAGACTGGGTAGAAAGTAACTATCTAAATTATATAAAAGACGCTGCTAGGATAAATGGTTTAGAACTACTGAATATAAAGATCTAGAGTTTTATATAAAAAACTTAATACATGTATTAATATTTTTTATAAAACTAATGTAAAAAATAACAACTACTTTTGGTTAGATTAAGATATTACGCACCAGATTATGTAATCGTTAATTAAAATTATGGTAATAATAACCAAATGTTTTATAACAAAATTTGTCAGTTATTAATAAAATTTAAGAAAATAAAACACATCTTATTAATATCTTATTTTTTAAGTTTTATAATTATAGTTATTTTTTTAGGTATAAAATTAAAATTATGTTTCATAGAAAAAGATAAAGAATATTATCAAATATTATATACAACGAAACAAATTCATTTAGAAGTTATTCAAAAAGAATTAATAAAAATTTTGAATATATTAGATATTGTGCATAATAAACCTAATAACGTTGATTTTTTAAGTAAAAATTTATTACTTAATTTTATAAGAATTTCGAATATTACCGAGCATCCTAATAAGCCTTTTAAAATACACACCGTTCCTAATTCAGTAGAAATTACTAGCGGATTTTATAGTGTTCAGGTTGACACACAATTGTTAAGACAATTTGTATCTAAAAATATTCCACAAAATATAAATTTTGAAATTTATATTAATAATCAAATAATTGCAGATAACGGAGAAAGAGGAAATATTTTTGTTGAGAATACCGTAGCATCATCCCTTCCATCGTTGATTACTTTGGTTTTATCCATGCAAGAAGATTATTTATCTAAAGATAAAAGTAAAATTATTAGAATTCAAATATTAGAGTTTATTACTATAATAACTCCAATTATAATAATAAACATGGTATTCGGAAGAGTTTATTTGTTTTCAACTATTAAAAGATTAAAAACTATAAAATTCTCTTATTCAAAACTTCTGAAAGAACGGGATTTACTTTTGCAGCACATGAAAACAAAAAATAAATGTAATGAATTGCTGCTAACCAAGATAAAACAAAAAGTAAAAAATAAGGCATTAAAAGGAGGGAAGATTTTAGATGATATCCTATACTTTCCCTTGCTAGTAGAGGAAAATCAGTACAGCTCCATTGATAGTATTACGTTTTTTGAGGATCTAACATCATTTTTTCAGTATTCAATAAATAAGAAAAAAGTAAATTTTCAATATTCTGTGACTACTAATGCGTTTAATGTTAATTTATCCAAGGAAAGCTTTTATCAATTAGTTTTTAGTTTGTTCCATAATGTTTTGTATTTATTAAATAAAAAATCCTCTTTAGTTATCAAGATTGAAATTAAAAATAATCTGCTAGTTAAGATAATTATTCAATATACAGGATTTCAACTAAATAAAGAGCAAATCAAAAGCTATACGGAGGAACAAGGAAAAGGAGAAATATTTCTACTAAATATGAATCATACTATACAAGGATTAGAGAAGTTTTGTGTTAATTGGGAAGTTAAAAACAGCTATGATGGCAATATTTTACAATTGAATTTTGAAGGTATTGCTTCAAGTAATAATATTAGCAATAAGGAAAATAATATTATTAATATACGTGATTATCATAACAAATGACAAATAAATACCCTTATTATTTAATTATAATTTTTAGCTACTTTACTACTTTCGCAGAGAATAAAATATCTAATGTTATACCGCCAGTTTATTATTTTACGGATAGAGAGGAGCATTATAATAAAATAAAACAACATTTTTTAAGCGGAGAAAAGATCATTTCTCTTACTGGAATGTCTGGAATAGGAAAGACCCAACTAGCTAGAACTTATGCGGTTAAAGAAAAACTAAATTATGACATTATATGGTTTTTCGATTACAAAAATGATTTACCCCAACAATATTTAAATTTAGGAAAAGAAATTAATAAAAATATATGTAATAATAATAAATGCTTTATACCAGAAGATGCCGAACATATAGAAAAAAATGTTATAGATTTTTTAAAAGATAGCAATAAAAAATCGCTTTTTATAGTGGACAGTATAAGTATTCTGAATACGGAGGAGGGTAATCAATTTATTAAATTGTCTCACAACTCTCACATAATTATTTGTTCTCAAGGTAGAAATAATTTATCACAGATTGTTACTTTGGGTAGATTTAATGAAGAAAAATCGATAGAATTAGTAAATAAACTATATCCTAATCTTTCTAACCAAGATGTAGTGGAATTAATAAGGATATTTTCTAATCATCCTTTCTTATTAGCCAAGGGAACTATATTGTTATCAAACAATAATTATTTAAATATAAATGAATTTCAATCAATTATAAAAAACACAAATATTCTAGATGATATAAAAAATTATATGGAACTTGTAAATGGTAAATTGACCTCGGAAGCTAAACATTTGTTGTTAAAGCTTGTTCTTCTCGATAATAAGAATTTTTCTAAACATATGATTAATATCATACATCAAGGCAAAAAAGAGCAATTTGCAGAAATATTATATTTGCTAGTAAAATATTCTGTTCTTGAAGAGCAAAAAGGTCAAAAAAATATTTCTTTTGAAATACATGATCTTATAAAAGATAACATACTTGATTCTTCTTCAAAAGAGATAATACAACAAAACATCAATGAACTACTAAAGATAATTAATAAAAGTATTTCAAGAAAAGGAGCTAACTCAAGAATATTATTCGAACAAGATTTTACTCTATATAACAACCTAGTTGCACTATTACAAAATACCCAAATTTATAATGCAGATATATTGGGTGCTATGGAGCTACGAAAGAACCTTATGTTATATTATGTTACTCAGTTGAATTATCAGGGGTGGCAAGAACAACTCGAGTGGTTAGATAAACAGGAAGAGCAAGGGCTAATAAAACCCGATACTTTGAGTTCGCACTTTAAATCCGTATATGCGTGGTATAAATCATATAGAGGGCTTTATTACGACTTTACTCTTACAAGTGGATATAATGATTTCTTGCAAGCTAAAGATATTGCCGAGCAATTAACTGGAGAAAATGAGCTTAAGGCTACAATTTATTCAAATCTTTCCCAAATTGAGGCATATAGAGGTGACATCTCTAATGCGAGGATTCATATATCAAAAGCACATCAAATTATTGCAGACAATCAAGGAGATTATGATTATGGATTAGTATGGTTCATGGATGCTAAAATTTCTTTAGAAGAAGGTAGATATAAAGAAGCGTTAATACTTGTAGATAAAGCAATTAAGTATGAAAGTGATTTGCCACAAGATCAATATACTCTTGCTTCTTATATTTTAAAAACAGAAATATTAATCAGATCTAGTTTATTTGAAGAGGGATATAGGCTCAGCAATCAAATTTTTGAATTATCTAAGCAATATCATTTAAAGCCTAACGAGCAGCAGTCAAAAATATTAAATTGTTTAATAGAAGCAGAAATAAATTTTGGACAAATAGATTTAGCCAAAGAACATATTGAATTATCTAAGAGTATTTTGCTTCATAAACCGGAAGTCGTCTCACAGGAATCAACTACATCAATAGATTTTGATTTAGCTAATGCTTTAATAGTTGAAGCAGATCTAGCACAAGTGAAAACCCAGTATGTCGATAGTATCAATTTATATCAAAAAGCAGAAAGAATTTACGGTAATCGATTTGGTCAAAATTTACGGGCAGACGTTATAAGTATGCTCTATTTTAAGATTGCCAAAACAGCAATGCTGAGTAAAGATCAATTCCTATATACTCAATATTTGCGTAAACATGAAGATATTTTTACTATAAAACACCTAAGAACAAAAGAAATGTATGAACTAGATTTAAAAATATAAAAAGAGTAATTTAATTAATTTAGTTTTTGTTCTAGAAACCACTGAGCAAAATTTTGTTCAAAGATTTTGGATTTTGTATTTAGACAATATTTATAAATCTCTTCAATGCAATATATAATATCAGATAGCGCTAGTTTCTCCAGATTGTTTAATTCTATAAATTGCATGACATAATTACAGGTGCTTTGAAATAAGCAAAGGTCAAAAGCAGTGTCAGCTTG
>CAWWAI010000075.1:0-4106 GCA_963934885.1 uncultured Rickettsiaceae bacterium
GAACCGGAGTTAACGGCTTTGCAGGCCGCTGCATAACCACTCTGCCATCCAGCCAGGTCAATAATTGTTATTGTATACGGTTTAATTAATTAGGCAGGGAAATATTAAAATTAATTTTTAATCTCTTGATAGTACTCTGTTCTTTCAATGTCATCCTCTACGCACTCTTCTCCGTACTGGATTTCGATAAGATGACAGGTTTCCTCAAAAGGGTTTGTTATTTGATGCCACTCACCAAGAGGTACTAAATAATGATCAAATTTATTGAGTTGAATGTTTTCTTTATTTTCAGGATTGTCTTTACTATAATTGACTACACAAGATCCCTTGCTAACCATCCATATTTCATGTCTTTTAAAATGTTTTTGGAAGCTCATGCCCTTCCCTGGCTTGACAATTAACTCTTTAACTTTAACTTGCTCTTGCTCAAAAAGGTTATAAAAAGAACCCCATAGCCTTTCTTCATGATAGTACTGCCAATTTTTTAGTATCCATGATGATGAATTTTTTTTGTCATCCCCTCCAACACTAAAAATAAAATTAATACCGCTGACTGTCATTTCTGGAATATTTCCATTATTTCTATCACCACCATTAGCAAAATATAAATCATCATCAGGATATAGCTTTTTAATTTTTTCTAAGGCATTAATGCAACTACCGAGCTCATCATCTGCAAAGTCAATAACCTCATCTACATGGGAAATACTTGAAACAATAGCTTCTCTTTCAACATAAGGCATAAAAAATTTACTTTTCTTGTTTTTGAGCCACTCATCACTATTTAATGCAACTATCAATTTATCGCCATGTTTTCTGGCTGATTTAAAGTACTCAATATGTCCAGAGTGAATTGGATCAAACCCACCGCTAACTATTATTATTTTCATATCTGATAATGTAATTAATTAATACACACTATAGCCTATCGCTTCTTTAAATTAAATAGCCTTATAGTCATAAACAGTTCCTTTATAGCTTTTTAGGAACTGCACAACCTCTTTATGATATACACAGACAAAAGCTAACTCAATATTGATTGGTTTGTCTTTAATATTAACGCCTAAAGACCTTAACTCCTTTTTATCAGAGCTCGTTAATATAGGGTCCCATATGCTAATTTTTACTTTTAGCGCCTCTAACAAGAAATATAAATCTTTCACCTTAGTATTCCTTATATCACTGCAATTTTCTTTAAAGGTATATCCAAGTATAGTAACGTTAATTGAATTCTTGTCTAAATTTTTACCTTCTAGAAAGTACAAGAAATTTTCTACTACCCAATTACTCATATCATCATTTAGTTTTCTTGCAGCGTTCATTATTCTTGGGGTATAACCTGTCATTTTTGATTTGTGTATAAGGTAGTATGGGTCAATACTTATACAATGGCCTCCAACCAAACCTGGGGTTAGTTTCATAAAGTTCCATTTTGTAGATGCCGCCTCGATTACAGCATTTGTATTTATGCCCATGGCGGAAAATAACTGATGAAGTTCATTTATAAGTGCTATATTCACATCTCTCTGAATATTTTCAGTAACTTTTGCGGCCTCTGCAACCATAATAGATGGTGCTTTATGGATGCCTGCATCTATAATAGAAGAATATAAATCAGCAACTATCTCTAGCGCTTCTGGATTAGAGGCTGAAACTACCTTTTTAATTTTTTCAATAGTATTAATTTTATCTCCTGGAACAATCCTTTCAGGACTATAGCCAGTTGAAAAATCTTTATTAAAAACTAATTTTGATTCCTTTTCTAGGATGGGGGTGCATACATCATCAGTAACTCCAGGATAAACAGTGGATTCATAAATAACTATAGAGCCTTTTTTTAAGATTTTCCCAATAGTTTTACTAGAGCTAATAACAGGCTTAAGATTAGGGGTCTTGTCTTTGTTTATCGGAGTTGGAACGGTTACAATAAAGATTGTACATTCTTTTATATCTGCAGCACTATATGTAAGTTTTAATTTTCTATGAACTAATTTTAGTTTATCTAAATCTATATCATTATTCCTGTCATGAGAAATTGAAAGCTCACGTATTCTATCCTTGTCGGTATCAAATCCTATTACATCATAGCCTTTTAATGAAAAGCGAGCTGCTAGAGGAAGACCAACATACCCAAGGCCTACTATGCAAATTTTGCAGTGCTTTTTATCTAAATTCATCTGATTTTATTGAATTTAATGTATATATAAGACCTGTATACAAAGTGATAAAAAGAGAAATAAATAGAAAAATATCAGCAAAAATAATAAGCAGCATATTGTCTATAGCAAGTGCAAAAAGGTAAAGACTCAGAGTGAATAGCTGGATTGTAGTTTTTATCTTTGCTAAAAAAGTTACTTTTGTTGCACTAGATCTATTTTTCCTTGCATTAAGATCTCTAAGAGCACCTACCCATATTTCTCTAGCAATTATTAAGGAGCCAATAAATGCAATCAAATAACTATTTAAATTTACAGCTAATGCAAATAGCACAAAGACTATTAATATCTTATCCGCTATCGGATCTAGGACTTCACCTATTTCTGAAACGGCATTATATTTTCTAGCCAGATAACCATCAAAATAATCGGTAATACTAGCAACAAAAAATAAAATTAAAGCTAACAAGTATCCGTCCGAGGACATTAAGAGCAAAAATATAATAGCTGCAAGAAGTATTCTTGAAAAAGTTAAAAGATTAATAAAGGTTATCATTTGTTTAGCTCTATTTTGATAAGTTGAGCTATTTTGGCATTAATGCCATTAACAGTCATTAAATCTTCATGATTTGCTTGTTTAATATTTTTAATACTCTTGAACTTGCTGAGTAGTTTTTTCTTTAATACATTTCCTATTCCTGAGATATTATCTAATTGAGATTTTTTAGTATTTCTAAGTTTCTGCTTTCTTTGAGCAATAATTGCAAACCTATGAGATTCATCTCTCATTTCTTGAAGCAGTAGATATGCTTTAGAATACTTATTGAGTTCAATAATTCCATCTGGGGACAGAATTGTTTCTGTAGCTCTTATTCTATTAAACCCTTTTACGATAGAGATAACTTTTATATCACTATATTCCGATGTTTCTATCACTGATTGACTGAATTTTAATTGTGTTTTTCCACCATCAATAAGAATTAAATTTGGCCTAACATTTTTGTCCTTATAATATTTTAATCTTCGTGTAAGAACATGCTCTAAAGAGCCAACATCATTGCCAGATAAATTTTTTGGGATATTAAAAAGTCTGTATTCTTTTTTTTGCGGTCCCTGCTTAGAGAAAACAATACAAGATGCTACTGCATGATCGCCTGATATGTGACTTACATCATATGCTTCAATTTTATTAAGGCCTTCTTGGATACCCATTGCTTTTTTTAGGTCATTGAAAGAAATAGCATACTTCTCTTCTTTACTTATATGATTTTCAATAACCTGTTTAGCATTAACCTTGCATAGGCTATAGATTGGCTTAATAGATTTGCCTGGAGTATGATTAATATTAATATTTTTATCAAACTTTTTCATTAAAACTTTCTTTAAAATAATTTTAGAATCTAGTGAGTGAGAACATAGAATATTGCCTGGTATATCAGACTGATGGTCATAAAAGTTTAATATTGCGCTATGGTATACATCATCAACACTCTCGTAATGAGCTTGCTTAACAAGGTGAGTTTTAGTACCCCTTATTTTCCCATTTCTCACAACAATAATGCAAATACCTAAATAGGTATCTTGGTTATGCACAGAGAATATATCAACATCCTTTGCCCTGGTTACTACAGACTGTTCTTCCCTTAAGATATGTAATCTTTTTAATCTATCTCTTATATCTGCAGCTTTTTCAAAATCCAGAAGAGATGCTGCTTTGGTAATATCATTTGTTAGCCTATCAACTGTTTGAGAATCCGTTGATGACAGATATGACTTTGCACTGCTTATATCTTCTAAATAATTTATTTTTTTTATTTTTTTTACGCATGGTGCTGAACATCGTTTCATCTGATATTCGATACAGGGCCTAGATCTGCTAGCAAATGTTGAATCACTGCAATTCCTTATTTGAAAAACTTTTTGAATTTCTTTTATAGATTTCTTTACGGC
>CAWWAI010000076.1:0-3977 GCA_963934885.1 uncultured Rickettsiaceae bacterium
CACGTTGTCTATCGCGCCTTATGTTTGAGTTAACTGGAGTTAAAAATATCACATTAAACGTTGCTGAGAGAGGCGTGAAGTGTGAATATATAAATCCAGATGAAATCAAGGTAGATATGGGGCCAGCTAAATTTGTGGCAGATTGGATGCCAAGTCAAACTGCATTATGGGAATTAGCCGAACGCTATTTGATCGAGCCAAAAGAAATGCTATGCGTGGACGTAGCTAATCCGCATTTGGTTATTTTTTCAAAATTGTCAGATCAGGATAGAAAAATCATTGGTCAGAATTTTCAACAGATAGATTTATTTAAAGATGGTGTTAATGTTAATTTTGCCACAGTTGCGGATGATAAGATACATTTATCTGTGTGGGAAAGAGGGGCTGGTTTTACTCATGCTTGCGGTAGCGGAGCAGTTGCAACATTCGCAGCAGCAACGAAATTAGGCTTTGCTGGTGATAAAGCCGAAATAATATTCGCCCTAGGTTCTTTAGCAATGCAAAAAGAAGTTGATAATATCATCATGAATGGTCCAGCTGCGCATGTATTTTCTGGTGAGTTTATTTATGAGTAAGAATCAAGAAGTAGTTACTTTTGGATGTCGATTGAACATTTACGAAAGCGAGATTATAAAAAATAATTTAGCCAAATCTGGTATGGATAATGTCGTGGTGATTAATAGCTGCGCTGTAACAAAGCAGGCAGAAAAACAAGCCAGACAAACAATCAGGAAATTAAAAAAAGCAGATCCGCAAAAAACTATCATTGTAACAGGATGCGCGGCGCAAAATAACCCTGCAATGTTCGCTAATATGCCAGAAGTTGATAAAGTTATTGGCAATGAAGAGAAATTATCAGATAAATATTATAGCCTAGATTCAAAGCGCGTGATCGTAAATGATATCATGTCGGTGAAAGAAACAGCAAACCATCTGATACGTAGCTTCGATGGTAAGGCTAGAGCCTTCATTCAAGTGCAAAATGGTTGCGATCATAGATGTACATTTTGTATGATACCATTTGGTCGTGGTAATAGCCGTTCAGTACCGATTGGTGTGCTTGTAGAGCAAATAAGAGAGCTTGTAGTTGGGGGGTTTAAAGAAGTAGTTCTAACTGGCGTAGACGTAACAGCTTATGGTGCTGATCTACCTGGAAGCCCAACTTTTGCTCAGATGATAAAGCGTCTATTAGCCCTAGTCCCGGAACTTGCTAGATTACGTCTTTCTTCTATAGATGTTGCAGAAATTGATGATGAATTATTTCAGTTAATGGCATATCATAAAACTTTAATGCCGCATTTTCATATTAGCTTGCAAGCGGGTGATAATATGATTTTAAAACGTATGAAGCGTCGCCATACTAGAGAGCAAGTCGTTGAGTTTTGTCATTCGCTACGCAAAATCAGACCAGAAATTTCCTTTGGGGCAGATATTATTGCAGGCTTTCCTACCGAAACAGATGAGATGTTTGAAAATACTCGAAAGCTAATTTCAGAAGCCGGCATACAATATTTGCATGTATTTCCATATTCTGAGCGAGAAGGAACACCCGCTGCGCGTATGCCACAAATCCCTATGAAAATTAGAAAAGAGCGTGCCGCAATTTTAAGAGCGGAAGGCGCAAAAGAGTTAACTAAATTCTTTAAACAAAATATTGGTCAAAAAGTAGAGTTGTTGGTAGAAAAAAATAATATTGCTCATTCCGAAAGTTTTATCCCCGTGAAGCTGCAAGGAGAATTCTTATCAGGAGAATTGCTAAATGCAGAGCTAATTTCACTTGATAATGAGTATATGTTAGCTAAAATAGCGTAAATAAATTAAAAAGACTAATGATGTTGAATAAATTTGCAGTTATTGGTGGCGGATCTTGGGGCACAGCTCTTGCTTGTTTAGTTACAAGATCTGTAGGTAATGTTGGTTTGTATGCTATTGAAGAAAGCGTCATCAATGAAATAAATAACAAACAGAAAAATAGTAAGTATCTAGGAGATATAGCACTGCCTGCGGGCATTAAAGCAACTTCTAATATGCAAGATATCATTAATTCTAATGTAATAATTTTAGCAGCTCCATCTCATGTTTTTGAACAAATACTACAACAATTAAAAGAAAATGGATTATCAAAAGATACAATTTTGCTTATAGCAACAAAAGGTTTATGCGTAAATCCATTGCTACTTTTTTCCGATAAGATTGAAAGTGAATTAGATAATTCTTATGCATTTATTTCTGGTCCTAATTTTGCAAAAGAAGTAGCAAAAAATAGATTTAGTTCAATTACTATATCCTCAAAAAACATGGATATTGCTAATAAAATAGCATTGATTCTAGCCAGCAAAAATCTAGATGTAACGGTTTCAGATGATATTATTACAGTACAAATAGCCAGTATTATTAAAAATATTGCTGCTATTAGAAGTGGTATTATTCAGGGTGAGGGAGCTGGTGAAAACGCAAAAGCTTGGCTAATTAGTTGCGCTTTGCAAGAAATTGCCATGATTGCAAAAGCTCTTGGTGGCAAGCCAGAATCACTAAGCTTGCCAGCAGTAATTGGTGATCTAGTTCTTACTTGCTATTCAGTAACTTCACGTAATACCAAGTTTGGTTATGAATTTCATCAAAATAATTATTCTAAGAAATTTCTTGATGATTATCCAATATTAGTAGAAGGAGTATTATCTGCCAGATTGCTAAAAAATTTCTTGAAAGTTAATCAAATCAATCTAGATTTACCAATCATCACATCAATTTCCGATATTGTTTAAATCTATATTTTCTAGCAATCCAACATAATCACTTAAATCTTTTCCGTTATCGCAGGCTGTCGATAGTTCTGGTGTTATAGGGAGTTTTGTTAATAGGGGAATTTGATATTCTTTAGCTATTAATTCTCCGCTATTACCAGTAAATAATTGTATGTTTTGTTTTGTTTGGGGATCGCTATAATAGCTCATATTTTCTATTATTCCCATAATTGGTACATTAAATTTTTTGTATAAATTAATAGCACGGCTTACATCTAGCTCCGCAATTTTTTGTGGTGTAGTTACCATCAATACTTTATCAATATTATAATTTTGTAATAGACTCAGATGTATGTCACCAGTCCCAGGTGGCGTGTCGATTATTAAATAATCAAGTTTTTCCCAAGTGGTTAGGGATAATAGTTGATATAGTGCTTTGCTAGTCATGGGTCCACGCCAGCTAATAGAAGCAGAAGGTGCAGTTAGAAAACCTATGGAGTTTACAGATATACCATAATTTTGTAAAGGAATCATACGGTCATTTTTTAGGCTAGGCTTGCCTTGTAAGTTGAATATGTGTGGGATAGAGGGGCCATAAATATCAGCATCAATAATGCCAACTTTTTTACCATCAGCTTTTAATTTATGGGCTAATAAAGCTGAAATGGTAGATTTACCAACACCTCCCTTGCCAGCAGCAACTAAGATAACTTGCTTGACTCCTTCAATATGTAGTTTTGCTTTTTCTGTTTTGGTTGATGTTGATGCTATGCGGTTACTAGTTAGAACTATGCTAATTTTACTTATGCTTTTAATCTTTTGTAATTGTTGTATGGTGATATTTCGAATTTCTTCAGCATGTAGGGGGTCAAGATCAGTGATATCTAAAGAAAATCCCAGATTATGATTTTTTATTATAACATCTGATGCACGTTTTTGTACAGAAGATCCATCTAAAAAAGTGATTTTTGAGATGATATTTTGGATTTGCTGTTCATTAAAATTTGTCATGCTTGCATAAATATTATAATTTTACTATATTATAGGCAATAATAGTTTTTTTACAAAATCTTAATTACGGTTTTTAATAATGATCAGCAAAATATACGGCCAGATATTCAAAAAATCCCCTTGGGACGATTCAGAACAAGAAGAGAATATTTTCACTAAAAAAAGAAAAAAAGAGCAATTTAATTTTAATAATTTTCAATTTAATTTTAGCTTTAAAACTAT
>CAWWAI010000077.1:0-3961 GCA_963934885.1 uncultured Rickettsiaceae bacterium
TCATTTTAAGCCTTTCTTCTAATGGTAGAAATACATACTCATCTTTCATTTATTCTGTTCCTTATCGAGAATCCTTTGTAATTGCCCATTACAATATTCAATTTCTTCTATCAATTCAGACATGCCACTTAAATGCACTCTAAGCTCTGATATAAAAAATCTTCTACGTTCATAAAGTTCAATTATATCATCCCTTGAATTTAGAATGTTGCTACTTTTTATAATAAATAAATTATCAGGGCTAATATATTCATAGGAGTGAGTTATTAGTCTGCGTATATCCTTTATCATAATATTTCAATCAATTATTTAATATCTCTACATAAGGAGTGAGGCAAAAATCATCACCCTAAAGGTGATTTTTACCTAACTCCTAGCCTTTTAATAAAATTGGTCTTATTGTGTTGCAACTATAACGTAGCTCTATATTGATTTTATTTTTCTTAGCTACATTCTCTAATTTCATTCCAAAATTCTGAAATATATAATCAATAAAAAAGCTTGTTCCAGTTAATATAAGTTTTTTATTTACTAAATCCTCGCTTACTTCTAATTTATCAAACCATGCCTTTATTACATGCTTGGACACCTTGCTATCAAAGCATTTAGAAAGATCGTTTTTTACTTTAAGCCATGTAGGGTTATTATTTGTAGAAACACATATAGAAAGCTCCGGTGTAGTGTTTATAGCCTCAAGAGGAGGTAAAGAGGATATGTATGTCATTGCCATAAACACCCCTTATACACGCTCTTAATTCATTCTTTTCATTACTAGATAAGCTTACTTGATTTACTTGTACTCCTAATTTGCTTTGGTTAATAAGTATAAATTTACAATTATCTATAATTTTATTAGCTAATGCAGTATCAAAACTTTTGAAGATCTTCTGACTAAGTTGAATCCTCATATTCTCTGGGTTAGAAATTATACTTATTGCTGAATCTATATTTATTTCTATTGCTTTCATGGGGATAATATTTTTTATATTTTGTCGGCGTAGAGAGAAAGTAAAAAATCATCATTTTTGCAAATGATTTTGCATTTTCTCTTCCTTATATTGAGCTAGTAGCTCTTCTATTTTATTTAATATTGATGTATAGCGATACGGATTATCGCTATCAATAACACTATGATTACTACGTAACATAAATATTGCCCAGTTAATTTGATCTAAGCTGTTTTTCTCTATTTTGATTTTCTCTATTTTATTCATGATTTGTTATCTATCCTAAGTTTTCCTAATTTTTGATCTTTTGTTAAAAAGATATTACTCTCCTATTACGTATATTATATATACATATTAATTTATTTTAATTATGTTAAGGTTAATGAGTTTTAACTACTATTCATTGTTTTTCTTTGCCTCGTCTATTCTCTTTTGTAACTCGCCATTACTAAGTTTAACTGCCCGTTCTAAATGTTCACGTACTGGGTCTTGGTTTAATCTGGCGTATATAGCAGTAGATTTTGGGTCTTTGTGATTTAAAGCTTTTCCAATGATGTATGGACTTGCCCCATTAATAGCCATCCAACTACCACACGTTCTACGAAGATCATGTATACGCAAATTCTTTAAGCCAGATCTTTTTACTATTCTTGCCCAGCCTTTTCTAGGCTCTTGAAAATGTCCACTCTTACTTGTGTCACTAGGAAACACCCACAAGCCTTTTGCTTCTTTTTTTCTTCTTTCTAAAATTTCTATTGCGTCATCAGTTAATACTGCATTTCGTGGGTCGCCATTTTTAGTATCTGGGATGTACCAAGTCTTATTGCCAAAATCTATATTCTCCCAGCTCATTGATAAGATATTCCCCTTTCTTGCCCCTGTGTATAAAGCTAGCAAAACAAAATCCTTAGTTTGTTGGTCTTCGTCTTCTTCTACCGCTTTTAGGAATTGTTCTTTTTCTTCTAAAGTAATATACCTATCTCTAGATATCTCTTTATGCTTTTTTATTCCATTTGCTGGGTTTTTATCCAGTAAATCCCATTCAATTGCTTTGTTGAATATTGCTTTTAATGTGTCAAAAAATCTGTTAGCTCCATACGTACCCCTTTTACTCATACAATTAAATATTTCTAAAATATCATGTTTATTAATCGTAAGTATATCTTTGTTGAATAAATTTTGTGCATTTAATTTTATTGCTTTTTGGGACTCGGCGTAGCTTTTTGTATTAAGCTTTGCGTAATTATCAATGTATTTATTAAAAAGCTGTATAAACGTCAGAGCTTCTACGTTTGTTTTATCAAGATGTAATTTTTCACCTTTTTCAATTTTGCTTTTTAGGTCACGGACAGTGATACGAGCTTCTGAAATAGAAGTTTTGGGAAACTCACCTACTTTAATTAAGCGAGGCTTACCATTGATTCTTTTGTAAAGCGAGAAAGTTTTTGATCCTGCGTAGCTTACTCTAAGAACTAAACCTTGTTCTTTTTTATCCCTATACATTACCTGCCCCTTATTTGGAGGCTTTATACTGATTAGTTTTTTATCTATAAAATTAAAGATTTCTGACATAAATCATCTTCACTATTTAAGTATACAATTTAGCATACGATGATTCAAAATATTATGTCAAGAGATTTAATTAAAAGAATTACAACATGCTCTCAATCCCTTTATATATAAGGAAAATTAGTAAAAAAACAAAATGATTTTATTTTTATATTATAAGAGCGCTACGTTGACATCGTAGAGGTCGGAAGTTCGAATCTTCTACCGCCCACCAGTTTACAATTACCAGTTTATAATTATTTTAATTTTAAGCGTTCAAGCATTTGTTAACTCATATTTTAGCAAAACAACATATATAAACTAAATTTAATATCTTAAGTTAAACTTTTACAGGCATAACAACGAAGCTATCTTCTGGATTTTGTATAGTCTTAATAAGCACAGGAGAGAATGCATCTTTGAAATAAATATCCACTTTATCTTCATTAATCGCTCCAAGAACATCACTAATATATTTAGGATTAAATCCTATACTTACTTCTGTCCCAGAAAAATGACAATAACTATTATCCTCTTCAGAAAACAATAAATTTTCACTAGCAGCCCCTTTAGCCTCACCAGAAGCTGTTATTTCCATTAATTTACTATCAATCGACATTTTAATAGCGCGAAACTTATCTATAGTTACAGTTGCCACGCGATCAATAGCGCCAGCAAGAAGCTTGGTGCTTATTGTTAGTTTATTTTCATTATCGGTTGGAATAAATGAAGAATATTCGGGGAAAGTACCATCAATTAATTTAGAAATGAGAATTAAATTATTGCACTTAAATTTTATTTTATTAGTTGAAAGAAAGATATTTAGTTCTGATTGTATATTTTTGGAATCTTTAACAATTTTTAATAATTCGCCAACAGTTTTACGCGGCACGATAACACCAAATGCAGCTGCTTCATTAGGCAATTTAGTAGAAGCAATAGATAATCTATGCCCGTCAGTTGCAACAGCGCAGAATTTTCTTTCTTTAACATGCATATATATTCCATTAAGATTATAACGCGTTTCTTCATTGGACATTGCAAAATTAGTATATTCGACTATTCGAGCAAATTCTTCACAAGCAATATTTAAACTAACTTCTGATTCTATATCTTCCATAGATGGAAATTGTATTGCCGGTAGCGTCAATAATTCAAAACGACAATTTTTACCCCTAATTTCAAGTTTATCTGATTCAGCTAATTGCTTTAAACGAATTTCAGAATCTGGAATTTTGCGCACAATATCAGAAAGAGTTTGCGTTGAAACCGTAGTTTCACCTTCAGATATAACTTCGGCGCCAACATCTTGTTTTAAGTATAAATCCATATCCGTAGCGCCAATCTCAACATTGCCACCTTTTACAACTAGTTTTATATTACTCAGCTCTGATAATACATTTCTTTTCTCTACTACTGAGCTTGCAAAACTAAGCGCATGCACCAAATCTTTAGTTTGTACTATT
>CAWWAI010000078.1:0-3935 GCA_963934885.1 uncultured Rickettsiaceae bacterium
TAGAAATTAAAGCGCCTAATATAGATGTTACGCTCCGTCCTGGGGAATCTATTGGTGGCGTAAATCCTGATGAAATTAAACGTTTAATGATACGCCGTACAATCAAAGAGCATTTTGATAAGGAAAAAAGATTTTCTCGGCAAGATTTGCCAGTTAAGGTTTTAAGTCTATTCTTTGTTGATAGTGTTGAGCATTATCGTAAATATGATAATGATGGCAATCAAATCTCTGGTAAATATGCAGAAATGTTTGAACAGGAATATTACAATCTTGCATCAAGTGATGAATATAAGGAGTTGTTTAAGGATAAAAATATAAAAATTGACACTCCAGAGATTCATAATGGTTATTTTTCAATCGATAAAAAGCAACGATGGACAGATACAGCAGAAAATAATCAGGTTGGCCGTGATAATGCAGAACGTGCATATAACCTAATTATGAAGGATAAGGAAAAGCTTCTAAGCTTTGACACAAAGCTTAGATTCATATTCTCCCACTCAGCTTTAAAAGAGGGCTGGGATAATCCAAATGTATTCCAGATTTGTTCACTGCGAGAAATGGGTACTGAGCGTGAGCGTCGCCAAACTATTGGCCGTGGACTACGTCTATGTGTAGATCAAGACGGCCTGCGCAGGCGTGGTAATGATATAAACACACTGACAGTTATTGCAACTGAGGGGTACGAAGAATTTGCCGAAAACCTTCAAAAAGAAATTGAAACAGATACAGGGATACGTTTTGGTATTGTTGAACAACATCAATTTGCTTCTATTAAAATTGATGGTATAAATGGGCAAGTCTCTCCACTTGGAATAGATGCATCTAAAAAAATATGGTTATTTTTAAATGATAAAGGATTGTTGGATAATGATGGTAAGATTCAAAATAATCTTAAGGAGGAGTTAAAAAATCAGACATTTAGATTACCTGAAGAATATTTAGAATATCAGGAGAAAATTGTAAATATCTTAAAGAAGTTAGCTGGTAGGCTGGATATAAAAAATGCGGATGAGCGCGAAAAAATTTCTCTGAACAAAGAAATATTCCTTGGAGAGGATTTTAAGCAATTATGGGAACGTATAAAGTATAAAACCACCTACCGTGTGAATTTTGATAATCATAAACTTATTGATGAGTCCGTTATAGAAATCCAAAATTCTCTAAAAAATATTCCTATTACAAAAACTAGGGCTAGGTTTAGAAAGGCTGGAGTAGAAATTGGCAAAGGTGGGATTAGTACAAATAAAACAAAAGAGTCTAATTTTACATCCATCGATGAGATTAATATTGTTCTGCCAGATATTCTAACAAACCTACAAGACTCAACTCATCTAACACGAAAGAGTATAGTAGAAATACTACAAAAGAGTAAACATTTAGATGATTTTATCCGTAATCCACAGCAATTCATTGAAATAGTTACTAAATCAATAAATAGAACTAAATCTCGTATTATTGTTGATGGTATTAAATACCAAAGGATCGGTAATCAAGATTATTACTCTCAGGAATTGTTTGAACAAGAGGAACTAAGTGGATATCTTAAAAATATTATTCCAGCCTCTAAATCAGTTTACAATGAAATAATGTACGATTCAGGAATTGAGAAAAAATTTGCTAAAGATCTTGAATCTAATGAATCCATAAAACTCTATGCAAAGCTCCCCCATTGGTTTGAAATTCCGACCCCACTGGGCTCATATAATCCAGACTGGGCTATACTTGTTGAATCACAAGGGCAAGAGAAATTATACTTTATCGTAGAAACAAAGGGGAGCACCTTATCTGAAGATACTAGGCCAAAGGAACAAGGTAAAATCAAATGTGGTAAGCATCATTTTAATAAAGTAGGAGAGGAGAGTAATAATCCAGTAAAATACATATTAGCAACTAACGTTGAATTATTTAGCAAAGCATATAGCATAAAAAATGAGGCTTGATGCCAAGAGAGTTGGAATCTATGTGTTATCTTTTGTGGTCTTAACGACCAAGAAACTGGAGATTTTGCTAAAGAAAAACTTGATAATTGCACAGCTTGGCAAAATAAATGCAAATCATGGAAACAGGCAATGAGTAAAATTAAACATAAAACCAAGGATACAAAATGAATAAATTAGAATTTGTAAAATACATCATAATTTAATCACAATGTCGCTACTAATTTATACCGCTTTATTCATATTTGGATTATATTGCAGTGTGTTTTTTAATCTAAAACACAAAAAGTGTAGACATTATTCTTTTAGGAGCTCTAAGTGACAGCAAAAGGGCTAGTTCTTAACACTGATCCTAATTAAATATTAAAAATAAGAATTGTTATGCCAGAAAATATAGATTTTAAGCCTATTGACGTTGAACAGGAGAAAAAAGAGACTCCCTCTGGAGAGAATGTTTATTCTGATGAACCTATAACAACGGAAGACGATGATATTCTAGGTTGCAAGAATGAAGTAGAAAGAATGGCTGCGTCTATTAGTAAAAGATTTGATACAAATCCTAACAACGCTAACGACAACAATACAACTTATACTTATGGAATCTTTGGCAAGTGGGGAATTGGAAAAACTTCTTTTGTTAATCTAGTTAAAGAAAAGTTAATTAAAGAAAATTCATCAAGAAAAATTAATTTTGCTTTTTTTGTACCATCTAGCTCTTCAGATGAGAGCGGTATATATCACCAATTTTTTGAAAAATTATCACAAGATATGGAGTTGGGAGATAGGCAAAAAAGATGCAATAAATTTTTTTGGGGTATCCCTATAATCATACTAGTAGTAGTACTCTGTTATTTAGCTGAAATACCTATTTTAGCAAATCTTGCATGGATCGTCTCAGTACTGTTTACAATTGTAATGATGATGGTTTTTTATAAAAAGTATGCTCTTAATCCTATTGAATATTTTATAAGTTTTGTACCAGGCATTCCACCCTCTTTTGTAAATAATGTGCATAGCAGATCTCTTAAAGAAGCAATCATTAAATTGTTAAATAAGAACCCTACTATAGTTGCCATTGATGATATAGACAGAATGAATGAAAAAGACACTCAAGCCTTATTCAATTTTCTATTGAACGCCAGAGATATTAAGAACTTAGTATTTATTTTAGTGTTCGATAAAGAAATAGTACTTAAATCTCTAGGTCAGGAAAAGGATTCAAAGTATCTAGAAAAGTTTTTTGTGGATACTATTGATCTAGAGATCGTTTGGAAAGATCAAGTTCGTCAGCTAATTAATAAGAAGCTACATCACGACTGTGCAGAAATTTCTTATTATCTATCTCGATATATAACTAATTTACGAGAATTAAAAGCAATAATTAACAAGATTTCAGAATCTGACTATTGGAATGCCTGTCACCTTGATAGAAATTCAATTATTATATTAGAATGTTTGCGTTATATCAATATTGATATTTATAAGATAATTCAAGACAATTCAGAACCCACCTTTGAAGAAAAGAAGCTACCCGATGCATTATCTAAACTGCATGAAACCAATCCCGTAAAGCAATACTTATACGATACTAATATTATTCATACAAAGCCTATGGATAGAGAGCGCGCTCACCAGCATCCTCATCCATCTCTAAAATATTACTTTGAAGACCACGAAGAAGATACAATGGTTACACGCGAAGATCTAGGGCTGTTAATTGAAAAAGAAAATAATACAGCTGAATTCCAGAAAGGATTTAATGCATTAATAGAAAAAGGAAAGAATCAATATGCACAGTCTGACAGACTTAATAATTTAATAATGGGTAAACAGCTTCTCTTGGCGAACCAGGTTAAATCCAGCTCAACTGAGCCATTCCCTTCTGTGGACAATTTGCCAGAAACATGGCTTCTTGCGATAGCCAACTTAGACGAAAGTCACGTAATTATTTATATAGGCATATATGAAAATACAAATTATATCAGTTGGTAAGGT
>CAWWAI010000079.1:0-3887 GCA_963934885.1 uncultured Rickettsiaceae bacterium
GGTTAAATGATGCACCTTAAAATATAGGTGATTGTCAATCTGCGCTCTAAGACTCCAAATGGAATATGTCAAATAATGTTAAAAACGACACTAAATGAACGTAGATGAGGTGAGGGTGGTTATGTCTAGTTGGGGTATACTCTAGATAGACAATGAGAATCATTAAATTTGCAACAGAGCTCAGGATTTTATGTTGGAACTTTCTTCTATTTTAGTTTTCAATATTTTTTAAGGCGTGCTGCTTTTTTAAACATATCTAAAGCTTCTTGTTCACGATGTAACTTCTGTAATATGGTTCCTTTATTATAATAAAGTTCTAGAATATAAGGATTGAGTTTTATAGCTATGTCAATCTCTCTTAGCGCTTCTTGATATCTTCTTAGGCCCCATAAAGTAACTGCTCTAGTACCCCGAATTTGAGCGTAACTAGGCTCTAGAAAGACAGCTTTATCACATGCGACAAATAGCATCTCTGAATTTATCTAAACCAGTTAAAGCGCCGCATAAGTGATGATAGTTTTCCGCTGTTTTACCATCGCCCTTAGATAAAGCAATTGTAGTGATTTCAAAAGCTTCTTGGTATTTATTTAATCCAATAAGAGCCGCAGCCTTGTTTGTCAAATTACTGATACTACTATCGCCTAAAGCAATTGCTTTATCGTAATTTTCTACAGCTTTTTTAAAAGATCCAGACATCAATAAATAATACCCTTTTTTACTGTATAATTTAGCATTATTAAGGTCAAATTTAATAGCTTCATCTAGCATTTATAGCGCTTTTTCAAACGCCTGGCTTGAGGTTAGATGTTCAATTTGCTTTAGCTGTTCTGCATCTTCTGCTAAAACGTAATTGATAGGGTGAACGCAAATAACGATTATATACAAAGCATATAATACCTTGTTTTTTAGTTTACTTAGCATAGATTATTGGTTGATAATGTTAATTATTTCTCTAGTGACTATATATTAACAAATGTCAACATAAAACACAAGATACTTCAAATAGGGAAGTTAAGGGCTAGATTTGGCAACCAAGTTATTTAAACTAGCAATGAGTTGAATATCTGCTTCTCCCCCGATTAACATTACTTTATCAAACCAATGATTAGCAACTCTTCCATATTTTTCATAAAAATAAAGCGAGTAATACCTAGAGGCAGTTTCAGCTATAGCGTCACAAATAGTATCAGGGTGACCAACTCCTTTTCTCTCGACTAGCTCAAATGGAAAATTTTCTATATTATTTTTATCAATATTTTTAATAGTTAATCTCATAATTATATTTAGCTTGCTCCCCTCTCGATCTCGGAGACCCATAATCGTATTTGACATACCACGTATCGGCAAAGTCCTTTGTTATAAATAAAGTTAATTTACCTCTATTGAACAAGGCTTTACTTGTAAAACCGCCACGGCTAGTTTAGCTCTAAAACACAGTCAGCAGTTTTATTTAGATTGTACATTTTAAATGTTAATAGTGCGTTTATCTACGGCTAAAGCTGCTTCTTTTATTGCCTCGTTAAGTGTTGGATGAGCGTGACATGTGCGAGCAATATCTTCTGCTGCACCGCCAAATTGCATATAAGCAACAATTTCGGCGATTAATGTACCAGCGTCTGGACCAATAATATGCGCTCCTAGTATTCTATCTGTTTTAGCACAAGCCAGTAATTTAACCATGCCGTCAGTGTTACCAACACTACGCGCGCGACTATTGGCGAGGAAGGGAAATTTACCAACTTTATAATCAATGTTTGTTTTCTTAAGGTCTTCTTCAGTAGCTCCTACAGATGCAACTTCTGGCCATGTATAGACGACTCCAGGAATTAAATTATAATTCACATGTCCAGCTTGTCCATTCATGATTTCTACAGCTGCAACAGCTTCTTCTTCAGCTTTGTGTGCTAGCATTGGACCACGAATAACATCACCAATAGCATATATATTTGGAATATTTGTTTGAAAATGTTCATTTACATTAATACAGCCACGATCATCTAGGATAATTCCAGCTTCTTTAGCGCCAAGATTTTCTGAATTTGGTTTTCTACCAACTGATACTAAAACAGTATTGCAAGATAGAGTTGACTCTTTATTATCGCTAACTCCAGCAATAGTTAAGGAAATTTTGTCTAGTTTTTTTTCTGCTTTTAGTACTTTAGTGTTTAGTATAAATTTGAACCCTTGTTTTTCTAATATTTTGTGAAATGATTTACCTATTTCATTATCTAGAGCTGGAACAATGCGGTCTGCAAATTCTATCACAGTAACTTTACTACCAAGACGTTTCCAGACAGATCCAAGTTCAAGACCGATATATCCACCACCAATTATTACTAGTTCTTTTGGTACGCTTGGAAGTGATAATGCTCCTGTTGACGATATAATTGATTTTTCATCTACGGTGACTCCAGGAATATTAATTACTTCAGAGCCAGTAGCAATTAATATGTTTTTAGCTTTGATTTTATCTGTTTTTGATCCATCACTTACTTCTATAGTATTGTTGTCTAGGATCTTTCCTGTTCCTGTTATTTTGGTTATTTTATTTTTGGCAAAAAGTCCTTCAATGCCTTTGCATAGATCATTAACCACACTATCTTTTTTAGCTAGCATTTTTTTTAAATCTAGTTGTACGCTGGTTTTTATACCAATGTCAGAAAAATGCTCGCGCGCTTCTTCATATTTTTCTGAGAAATTTAGTAAAGCTTTGGAAGGAATACAACCAACATTAAGACAAGTACCCCCTAGGGTTTTACGCTTTTCAATACAAGCAACCTTCATGCCGAGCTGTGTTGCTCTAATTGCGCCAGTATAGCCACCAGGACCACCGCCAATCACTACTAAATCAAATTCTTGCATATTTCCAATCTCTTATGAGTAATTTTCAATCGTTAAATGATAACATAAGAAATAATAAATATACAAGTAAAAGGCACGCTAGCAACGCAGCTTTTTTTATTATCCGTGAAAATGTTCGGATTTAAGTTTTATACTGCTTTTTGTAGGGCTAGAAACAAAAGTTATGAGATTAATTTGATCAGTGAATAATTTTTCAGTAGAATTTTTTAGTTCTTGGTACATTTTTTTGTTTATTGAGTATGAGATACTAGATTGTAGCGCATTAGATTCTCCGATCATTTTTAGCATTTTCATTAAATCTAATGCAGAATCATATTCTAACTCTAATTTCTCCATATCAATAATATTTTCTATAAACCTAGCCTGTTGTAATAATGGCACGACTTGTTCAAATTGTATAAATGGAGAAATATGTGGCGTGTGGGGTTTAGAGTTTATGGATTCAACTTCTATTAATTTATAGCGTAATTTATTCAAACTTCCTCCGCCGGGAAAATTACTGACTAATATACCATCTTTCTGTAAAGCTTGGTGAGCATTACATAAGAAGCCTTGTACATCACTAACCCAGTGTAATCCCATAGGGAAGATGATTAGATCAAATTTATTTTTTTGTAAATTTGTGTATTGGTGGGTAATGCTAAGATTGTGATTAGGGTATTTTTCTTTTAGAGGCAAGGTTAATAAGCTTTCAATCGAAGGCTGAATAATCAATATTTCCTTAAAATCTCTATTTATTGGTTGTATGCGATCAATTAAATCATTATTGATGAACTGAAAAAAAGAGGAGTTTTGAATTGTCTGTTGAGATTTTTTTTTATTGCGTTCTAGTTTTTTTAAGTCAAACATATATCATAATCTAATTATTGCACTTTTAATTATTGTACTTATGCGGAACTAATTATTCTCTTTATGAGAAGTCTGGATATATTGCTTTTCTGTTTGATGTTTCTGTTCAGCATCCTTAATTAGTAACACAAAACACGTGCCAAGGATAATAAGAAGAGAAAATAGAAAAAGATAAT
>CAWWAI010000080.1:0-3871 GCA_963934885.1 uncultured Rickettsiaceae bacterium
TCTTTATCTACTATCTTATAGTTCCAGAAATGCGGTATTAAGTTCGATGGTTGGCAGTAGGTGGTGTTTATACTAGTATAATTATTATCAGTAATTGATAATTTTGTTGTAGATATATATTGTATATAGTCTTGTTGAATTAGAACATTTTGTACAACATTTTTCATGTTTTCACCTATTACTCCTTGTTTTTCTAAGGAATAAACTTGATCTTTCCACAAAAATAGAGTAATATTTAACCTGCTGATGATGTAAAAATGCTGTCTAGGCCTATTTCATCTTAAGTTATTTAGATAATATTTATCTATAATTCGTGGGTAGACTGAAAAGTTTACCCCGTTTTTAAAATTACATTTCTTTGTCTGCTATTTTTGCTAACAATTCTTCTGTAGAATCCATTCTTTCTTTTTCTAATAAATGTTTAGAGGCTCTTATTAACCATGATGTTCTAGTAATATAATTGCTTGCACAAATTTGGTCTATTTCCTGAATTATACTAATAGGAAATTTTACAGTAAAAGCTTTAGTCTCTTCTTTTTTTTTGGCCATTGAACCCCAGTATCGTTATTCGGACTTAGTTTACTTACAAGTATGATTACTAACATACCTAATTTGATAGTGTAATGTACAGAGAAAAGTGACAACGGTCAACATAAAGTTTTTTTATATTACAAGGCTTGTTGTAATATTACCAAAGATGTGTTTAAAACCCAGAACAGGGCAATGAGTGTTGATTAATGAGAAAGTTTGTTTGTAGTTGTAAAATTATATACAATAATCCTTTTTATTTTACCGCAACTTCCTTCTATCTATTGTCCATTTAAGGTCTATATTGAAACCTAATTTTTTTAATCCTTTGAGCACTAGTGTGGATTCAGTCTCCTCTCTGTTATTTTTAATATATTCTCTTATATCTTCTTTTAAGGAAAGAGGTATACGGGCAACTATTCGAGCGATTTCTTCTTTTTTATCAAAATTTACAAGAGATGTTTGGCTTTTTTTAGCTTCACCCTCTGCTGTTGCCGCTGGTGCTTGACTCAATATAGAATTTAATTTTTTACTACTCATTTTGATCTCTTTAAATATAAAAGGCATGGTATACAGTATAAAGTATACTTTATATTATATCTTCAATTGATTTTATAATAGAACTAATATCCCTAGCAGCTGGTCCATCTGGATCTGTTATACAAGGAGATAAACCATTTATAGCAGTTTCAGGATATATAACTCGATGATACATTTCTGGATTTAGCAGCATATATCCCTTTCCTTTTAATTCTGTTCTTACATGTTTGGCAAGAACTATACCCATTTGAGTCATCGTTAGAATCATTCTATATTTTATTGGATTAGAAGATCTCTCTGGAGTCTTATTAAGCTCTACAATTAAATTGTGAGTTTCAAGAGCCCCTGCTACATCGTCAGCAGATGCTTTTAAAGGTATAATAGCAAGATCTGATTTTATTAAAGCCCTGATTGTAGTTCTATTTCTAAATCCACCTGTATCAATAATTATATGTGAATACTGGCCTTTTATTTCTTCTACTAAATTAGCAACACTTTCTTCCGGTTCAGCTATTACAGTTAAATTTTTTAATAGCCCCTCCGGATCATGCCTTCCAATTATGCTTCCCTGCGGATCAGAATCTATTATTGCAACTTTTTGTCCAACGTTCACCCAGTGAGCAGCTAGGTTTCTTGCCAAAGTGGATTTTCCAACGCCGCCTTTACTTGTGGCTAGGGTTATAATTTTAGCTTGCATATTATTTACTAATATATTTAATTAAAATGCATAGTATACTTTATACTCTATAATGTACTCTCTTGCAAGAATAATTAATTCTATGTACGCCTATCATACTATTTAACCCATACATAATAAGAAACATCAAGATGTATGAGGGCTCTCTAAGTTTAATTTGTTAATAAAAGGACTGTTGTATAAAAAGCGCGCAATTAATACAGTATACAGTATTGTATATAGTGATGAGGTTTTTTAATATAGCGAACACAAAACTTAGGCATAAAACCATGTAGATACACTTAAATTTATTGTTTACCAAAGGTTAGTGGAAAAAAATATAACAACCACGCATTTCTTGTTTAATGAGAGTAAATTATCAAAATTAAGATATTATAGAGTGATAAAAGCTTCATTAAAAGAGTATAAAGTATACTATATACTTACATTGTATTCATGATTATCTAAAACGCTTATAAGTATATTGCCACTAACACAACATTTATGTTATTAAGAACAAACGACTGAATGCAGAGCTGTAATTTGAAGTGCGAAAAATAAATCAAGAAAATTTAATCATATAAGGGAAGATGGAAAAATTTTTACAAATAAGGGCATCAAAAATCCAAAAGCTTATAGAGAAAAATATACTAAAAGATTATTTATATAGCGAATTCAAAACTTAGGCGTAAAATTGTGTAGACACACTAAATTATTGTTGACAAAAAATTGATATGAAGAGGACTAGAATTGCCGGTGCAAAACAGTTGGTGTAAATTATCAAAGTAAATATATTAGAGGTAATAAAAACTTTTGCAAAAAAAGTATATAGTATACTGTATACAGTCATTTGTTTTGTAGAAGTGTTGTATAACATAGTTTTAGTCTATTAAAAGTATATTGTATACAGTATACTATAGTTATTGTTTAAAACAAGTTGAAGAAAAATCTTATAAAGAATAACAGGCAAAACTCAAAAACATATAGACAAAGCATAGGACAAACAAACAAGAATCTCTGTTCACCAAGGTACCTGAAGACATATCACCAAAAGAAGCATTAGCAAGGTTACGTAGATTAAAAGAAGAGGGTAGGGCGCGTAGGCAACTTCAGAAATTAAAAGAAATCAGTCAGCGGAGCCAAAAAGAGGTCACAAAAACAAAAAAAGATTAACCGTTATTAATAAAAGTGGCAAAGCTGTAGGTACAGAAAAAACGAACGGTTTTGAACAGGGCTTGTATCTATGTCCAAAATATATTGACTGACTTTAGAACAGCGTTATTATCTATTACAGCCTTTTAGTACGCTTTATGTTTATTATTTTCACGAAAGTAAATTTTTAATACAAAAGGGCAGGGCGGTACTGTGCTAAATATTATAGGGAATTTTGATATCAGAAGAGTGCATTGAAAAGTCTTTTGTATTTCGGGTTATTAATAAACTATTATTGTACTTTGCTGTTGCCCATATGATCGCATCTGGTAATTTTATTTTATTATTTTTTCGAATCTCTATAGCTGTTTCTGCAATTTCTTCATTTAAAGCGATCACAGTAAAATTATCTAAAAATTCTCGTATGATTTCTTCGTTATCTTCAGTGGTACCAACTAATACCTCCATTTTAGTTATAATACTAATTTGGGGATTTTCGTATTGTTCAATGATCAACCTAGCTTCATTATGGCCAATTAAATAATCTATCAAAATGTTAGTGTCAAAAAGAGCGCGCATTATTTCCACTCATTTCGAAGTTGTCTTTGGTACTCTATACTATCTAATTTTTTATCCTTCCATATGCCAAAAGATTCTTTGTAAGATTTTTTTGTGCCAGTGTATTCGGTAATATAATTTGTTAAAGCTTGTCTTACAATCTCTGCCCTAGACACTTTTTTCTTTTTTGAAAGTTTATTTAAAACTTTTACTTGTAAATCGGGTATATCAATTATTGTTCTCATAAAGTTAATTATATTAGTTATCATCATCTGATGTTATTATACTATAATTTACTATTATAGTCAATTACCTCTGTTGGGGTAGGGCAGTACATAAAACTTAACAAATAACGGTACTAACGATATAAAAACTAAAACTAGTACAATTAATTAAAGAGCTATACTTTTATGTACG
>CAWWAI010000081.1:0-3662 GCA_963934885.1 uncultured Rickettsiaceae bacterium
CATGATAAGATTTTAGATAAAAATAACATCAATTAATCAGACTGCAACAGTGCCGATTCATGGAGCTTTACTTAAATTATGCTGGTAAATGTAATCAGTGTCCTAATAAGTCATATTACGGCGCTAACTCTTATAGTGTTTGAGATAAATAGATTATATGTTTAAGTTATTTAAGACAGCTTCAGCTAAAGAAAAATATTCGAAAAAAGAAAAGCCTGTTTCTGACTTTATTCCATATAAAGGTCATTGGAATAAGAACACTATTTTAACTAAAGATAATGGTTTGTTGCAAGTTATTAAAGTTGGTGGATTTTCATTTGAAACAGCCGATGATAATGATTTGGATATACGTAAAAATATTAGGAATTCGCTGTTAAAAAATATGGCATCTGGAAATGTAACATTATATTTTCATACAATTAGACGCCGTAAACCAGTAATGGAAGCTACTGGGGAGTATAGTATGGATCCTACGGTTACTACTTCTAAAGGTTTTATAAGCTACTTAGAGGATGAATGGAATGCAAAAAATGCAAATTCAGATTCGTATTTTAATGAATTATATATCAGTATACTTTATGAGCCGGACAAAGAAGGAGCGGCTATTGTTGCATATCTTTTTACCAAAATACGTCAAAAATCTAATAAATCAGTTTGGGAAAGCGACATGCGTGAAATGCATGAAAGTATAGAGGAGATGACAACCCGTGTGCTTAATACGCTAAGAGATTATGATGCTAAATTATTAGGAGTAAAAAAAACTAAGGGTGGCGTTTTTTGTGAACTTAGTGAATTTTTAGGAATTTTAGTTAATTGTGGAGATCAATCTCCAATGATGGTACCAAGCAACCATTTAGATGAATATTTGCCAACTAACAGGTTGTTTTTTGGGTCGCGCTCAATAGAATCTAGAGGACCTAGGGGGAAGTGTTACGCGGGCATAGTGAGTGTGCGTGAATATGGACCTAATACTTCTGCAGGTGTATTTGACGGTTTTTTGCAGATGCCATTTGAATTTATAATGACACAGAGTTTTAGTTTTTCTAATAGAACAATTGCAATTAATAAGATGCAATTACAGCAAAATAGAATGATTCAATCAGAAGATAAGGCGGTTTCGCAAATTGCTGAAATATCTCAAGCTCTAGATATGGCAATGAGTGGAGATATTGGCTTTGGTGAGCATCATATTTCATTATTATGTATTGATAATGATCTAAAAGCCTTAGAAAATACTTTGTCTATGGCGGCGGTAGAATTATCAAATTGTGGTATGCAGCCAGTGCGTGAGAAAGTGAATATGGAGCCTAGCTATTGGGGACAATTGCCGGGTAATATAAATTATATAATTCGTAAATCAACAATTAATACTTTGAATTTAGCAGGTTTTGCTTCGATGCATAATTATCCTTCTGGTCAAATAACAGGTAACCACTGGGGAGATTATGTAACGGTGCTTGATACTACTTCAGGAACACCATTTTATTTTAATTTTCATGTTAGAGATGTTGGACATACCTTAATTATTGGTCCAACTGGTGCTGGTAAGACGGTGCTCATGAATTTTTTATGTGCTCAGGCGCAAAAATTTAGGCCCAGAACGTTCTTTTTTGATAAAGACCGAGGAGCTGAAATATTTATTAGAGCTATGGATGGGGTTTATACCACGATTGATCCGGGTGCTAATTGTGGATTTAATCCTCTTCAATTGGATGATGTTAGTGAAAATCGGACATTTATTTTGGAGTGGTTGCGTACTTTAGTAACTTCAAATGGTGAAAGTCTAGATGCTGAGGATATAAAAGTTCTAACACAATCTATTGATGGTAATTTTAGATTAGATAAAAGAGATCGTAAGCTGAGTAATGTAGCTCCCTTTTTGGGCATGTCTGGACCAGGAACCTTAGCTAGCAGAATTGAAATGTGGCATGGTAAAGGTTCGCATGCTCGTATATTTGATAATGATGAGGATAGCATTGATTTGTCTACATCTAGGGTTTTTGGCTTTGAAATGGCGGAATTATTAAAAGACCCAGTAGCTTTATCGCCAGTTCTATTATATATATTTCATAGAATTAATATATCTTTGGATGGATCAAGAACAATGATTGTTCTTGATGAGGCTTGGGCATTAATTGATAACCCAGTTTTTGCACCAAAAATTAAAGATTGGCTTAAAGTTTTACGCAAATTAAATACTTTTGTAATTTTTGCAACGCAAAGTGTAGAGGATGCTACTAAAAGTCAGATAAGTGATACTTTAATTCAACAAACATCTACGCAAATTTTCTTGCCTAATCTTAAAGCAACTGATGTTTATAAAACGGCTTTTATGCTTTCTCAGCGTGAGTACATATTGATTAAAACAACTGATCCAGCATCTAGATATTTTTTAATTAAACAAGGAGTGAATGCTGTTATAGCAAAGGTAAATTTAAGCGGGATGGATAATATAATTAATGTGCTGTCGGGAAGAGCTGATACGGTTGCATTGCTAGATAAAATTATTGAAAAACATGGTAATGATCCCAAAAAATGGCTGCCATTTTTCTATAAAGAAGTAAGACAGTTAGGTTAATGTATAATACAGAAAGTAGCATTAAACAAATAGATCTTGTAAGGCACTTGGTGAGGCTGTTTTTATATTTGTGTTTTAAATTTAGAATAATTATTAATTGTTTTTTAGCTATTCGTTTTAAATTATTAAACCTCATATTTATTGTAATATTATCTAGCACTTTTGGCATTAATAATTCTTGTGCTGAAGAGGGGGCTGAAGAGAAAGGTGAAAAGGGTTTAGATACGGTATTATCTGTATTGGAAAGATTAACTTGTGAAACAGAAGGAGTAGGAAATTTATTACGTAGTGAATTTTCTCATACTTGTATTCCGGCACCATTCTTTACTTTTCTTATAGCTAATATTATTTCTCCTGGTTTGTATGCTAATACATTTTTGCGGGTAAATATGGTTGATGCAAAAGCATTTGAAACCGGTGAAGAAGCATTGAAAAACCCGTGCGCTAGAGGTAATAGAATTGATTTTAATGATCAGAAATTAAGTTTTTCAATGTGTAATAACATTAAGTTGGCCAGTGTCAGAGGTCAAGCAATTGCGAGTACAGTAATAGTAATAGCCAAAGCTTTTTTAAACAATACAGATCCATGGGATGATATTCAGGATGCGTGGAAAATATCAAAATCTCAATATCATGAAAAATTTCTCAATCAGAGAGAAGGTGATATTGGGGTTATGTATGATTTTGGTGTTGCATCTCCTATACCAGTATTTCCCTGGAAGGTAATTAAACAAAATGATAAAATGTGTGTAGCGACCATGAGTTTTGGTGGTTGGATTCCTATTGGTTGTAAATATATAAAAGAACCTTATCCTGTATCAATCTATTCTGAATTTATGGATTTAAACCTTGAAGGTATAGAAAAATTAGCTAAAAAAAGCTCTTTGACCACATGTGGTAATATGGGGGGGTGTTATAAAAGAGCGTATAATAATTCTAGGACTGGCATTGTTATGACTGGTCCATTGATAGAATGCGTGAAAGAAATGATTGCTAAATTGATGGTTAGTAACTCTGTTTGTGGTTTTGAGTGTAAAATGTAATCAACTATTGACCCACTTAGAGCAAAAAATGTAATCAAAAT
>CAWWAI010000082.1:0-3650 GCA_963934885.1 uncultured Rickettsiaceae bacterium
TTTTGATTACATTTTTTGCTCTAAGTGGGTCAATAGTTGATTACATTTTACATTTCATCTTGCGACCATTTTATGAAGTTGTTGTTTTTGTTAATATTAGTAACTGTAATATTATTTACCTCACCACCATTTGTTGTTACAAATAATGCATATTTTTGATCTGTAACAGGAAGATCTTCTTTATCATGAATAGATATAGTTAGGCTAGTAGTAGCTGCATCTAGTTTAGTAGCCTTACCATCAACTATTAAGTGACCAATCTTACCATTTGCAAAATTGGTATTAATAGTAACATTACCACTCATTCGTGAATCCTGACCACCAGCAAGCGTAATATTTGCAGAACTAAGATCAATAGTTGAGCCATTAATAGCTGTAGAACCATTTAATTTGATATCTTTAGTTGGCTTGAATGTTTGTGTGCCAATTGCAATGTTATTAGCAGATAAATCTGCGCCAATCTTTGCTACTTGTGTAGCATTTTAGTTCCAGTAAATCTAATAGCATTAACTGGAGCAACAACAGTACCAACTGCTTTAGAAATTGTCGTATTATTATTATATTCTACAATACCATTATTTGCAGCATTAGCTGTTATAGCTGCTTCTGATCTCGCATTTGCGCCGTCAAATATTATGTGAGTACCGGCATTGATTACCATACCAGCAGAAGAGTTAACGATATCTTTGAATATAGCTTTTGTATTATTTGCAACATTAATATTTTTTGAGTATACAACACCATGCACAGTAATACCACCATTGAAATTTACTATTGCTAGTTCTTTTTTGTCAGTACCTAATTGTACAACATTACCGTTTTGAGCAGCATTAAAGTTTATAATACCTTGTTGATTTTTATTGCCTATAACACCAGCATAGAAATCAGCATGACCTATATTAAGAGTTTTACCATCAGATAATGTAAATTACCGAAATGATTTGTTTTACTACCAATTGCTGCATCTAAAGCATGATTATCATCATTTAAAACAATATGGTGACCTCTAATTTCAGAGTCAGTTGTAATGGTAGTATTTTGTAGTGAATCGGCAGCAAGTTTAGTGAAAGTTGCTGTTAGTTCAGTTAGTCCGTTTTTACCTGTGAAAGACAAAGTGTTTGTCTTGAATGTACCATCACTATTAAAGGTAATGTCTTTACCGCCTAACTCGACTGTGTCTAGTGCATTACCATTACCAATTTTTGGTGTTACCGCAGTAGCACCTGAAAGTACTTCTTTATTAAAGAATTTTACTGTACCTTGATTAGCACCAGCACCTTGGATATCACCCGCAACAACTTCGCCTCTTAAGATTGCAGTATCGCCTTGAGCAATTTTTAAATCACCCGCTATATTGAATTTATCTAAGAAATTAACAATTTTATTTTTATTACCACTATTAATTGTAACATTTTCTAGCTTGTTGTTAGAACCAACTACTCCTGATACCTTAGAGTCACCAGTAAATAATAGACTTCCTTTACCATCTTGGCTACTTCTAATACCATTTGTTGCTGTTAAATCCACACCATCTTGTATGGTTAGAGTTTTATCCTTAAGTTGTATAAAGTCTAGAGCCGCTCCGAAGTTTGTGCCTGTTTTAAGAGTAACGTCTTGGTCAAGAACCAATGCTCCGCTACCTTTATTATGCGCTAATTCACTAATTAAATATTCACCATTAAGCCCAGTTAATTTAATTTCTACGTTTTGTGAACCAATATTTAATTTCTTAATAGAAGCATTTTTATTTAGTTCAATATTTGCACCACCAGTAACTTCCAATAATCCTAGAGATTTATCTGCAGCTGCAACATCACCAATTTGATCAAACTTAACAAGCTGACCACCTGTTGCATTATTTACTCTAATAGTACCTAAACCATCTTTATTTTGAGCAACTATTATAGCCTTATCCGTTGTAAAAGCAGCAGCTTCAGTAAGATTTAAAGTACCATTTTCTTTAAACTCAATACCAGCATTTGTATTTATACTATTCTTACTAACAGTAAGCTCTGCCGCTTCATTAAATATAATTTTGTTGATTGCGTTAGCACCAGCACCAATTGCACCATCGATCTTTGCTTTACCTTTTACGGATATAATACCAGAATTAGCATTAGCAGTAACTACATTACCTGTAATGCTTGCATTTTCATATAGCTCTAAAGTGTTATCTGCAGCAGCATCTGTAAGATTAACATTAGTTGCATGAATGGTTTTGCCAGCCATTAATTTGAAAGTTGTTGCACCACCACCATTTGCAATAGTAGCATTCTGATTAACTGTATTTTGCAAATCTTGTGCCATTGCATTACCAGCACTTGCTGTTACTGCTAGAATCGATGCTGTTGTTAGTAAATTCTTAAGAAAATTTGATTTTTTTACTATATTAGTTTTTCCTGTTTTTAAGTTTAATTATTAAGTACTTGGTTTTAAATTAATTTGTGATTATTAATTATTTTTATTGTTGAGCTTAATTATAAAAAAATCTCAACTTATCATCCACGCCTAAGATGATAACAGTATATATGTATTTTTCACAAGAATTAATTGTTATTAATGACCGTGTTCCTTTATTCTTGTGCTAAAAAACACAGTTAAAATTTAATATATGTCGTTAAACATAAACGTCACTGCGAGTAAATTATATATTATTATTCGTAAAATAATCTATTTTTTAACAAATTTATAGCATTTTCAAGGCCCGTCCGGTCAATTTTGCTAAGTAAGGAAGGCTTAGTTTCAACACAAACTATTAATCCATCACTTTGCTGGGCTAAAAGTAATTTAGAAATATATAGTGTGTGGCTTATATTATTAACATCTATACTAAATTGTTGGACACCATGATCTGAAAACTTTTTTAGTAGATCGTCTGTATCTTTATTTTATAAATTTAATTACAGAGGCTTTGATAGAATCACTATTATCTTCCGGATCGTTTTCTGAAAAATATTTAATTGAATCAATTACTAAGAGTTCTTGCAAATTATAATGTTCTTTTACTTCTTTTATTAGAAAATCACAAAAAGAAGATGAGCAAGAAGTTTTTAAACTATGAATCAACATCTTGCTTGTAAAGCTCAAATTTAAATAACTCTCGACTAATTGCTTATTTTTTTCGACCAAAGTCTTTTCTTTTTTTCTTAAATTATACAAAGAAAATATAAATAATGAAAAAATAATCAATATTAACATAAAACCTAAACTCACCTTGAAATAAACTATTATTAACAAATTAAAAAAACTAATTACCAAATGGTTTTAAGCATGTTTTAGAATTGCTGAATTATTGACATTTTTAATTATATCAAAAGAATATAGCTTAAGATTCTTTGCAAGATATCCCAAATAAACATCTAGTATTTTATATTTACTAGTAAATAAACCCTTATATAAAGCAATAGATTAAAAGCTCTAACAAAAATAAAGCTTTTAACATTGCCATATTAAAATTAATTTGTAATATTATGTGTAACTTCCAACTTAAAAGAAATAATAATTTATATAAGCGTATTTATGATTTTAGACTCGGATGATACAAAATTCAGTATAAATGGTATTAATTTCACAAGTAGAGAAGTAGACATTTTAGCTTGTGTCTTAAAGAATAGAAAAGAAAAAAAATAGCCATATTATTATCTATATCA
>CAWWAI010000083.1:0-3603 GCA_963934885.1 uncultured Rickettsiaceae bacterium
TTAAGTTTTTTATATATAATAGTCATGGGCTATTCTTATGACTATTATTCTCAAATTTGTTTCTTGCTTAGAGACAAAGGGTTTTACCCTAAGAACATATTAGATATCGGCGCAAGTGTCTGTCAAACGGCAGACATTATGCGCCAAGTCTGGCCTGTCGCAAACATATTATTATTTGAAGGAAACAATGAGTGCGAAAAACTATATCAGAAATTAGACTATCAATATCAAATAAAATTGCTTGGCAAAATCAACGGCACAACTAAATTTTATAAAACAAAATGGAGTCCAATTTGTTCTGGCAATTCTATATACAAAGAAAACTCACAAACATATAACGAACAAAATTTGATTATCGAAGAGTTGCCGATTTATAGATTAGATGATTGCGTCAAAGATGTTTATGATCTTATAAAGATTGATACTCAAGGTAGTGAATTAGATATTATAGAAGGAGGCATAAATACTTTCTCATCAGTAAAAGTAGTTATCACTGAAGTATCTTTTAATAATTATAATGAAGGCGGCTGCAATAAAGATCAAATATTAAAGAAAATGATTGATCTAAAGTTCGATTATATAATGCCAGTCGAAACAGTTATGAACGATAAGAACGAATTGATTGCCGAAAGCCTATTATTTATTAGACCTTAAACTAGCACTTTCTTCCACCATTTAATAACCATCTTTGGGCGAAAGTTTCTAGGAGTAGAATCTTTTATCGAATGATTTTTAAACATGTTGATGTATTCTTGCATGTCGGTGGTTAGATTTTTATTATCTACAAGCTCAGATAAACTGCCTAGACCGTTTATACCGTAAACAAACGGTGTCGTCTTTAATATGTCGGCTAGTACAACGCTTATGCCAAAAGTCTCAGGCATAGTATTGACGTAAAACATGCCGCGACATTTTGCCATCAGTTCTATAACTTCTTTAAACTTTAAAGTTCCAAGATAATTGATTCCATAATCTTTGTCGCTTATGTCTTGTGTTGGATTGTCATATCCCGGTAAACAAACATTCAATACATCAGAGTTAGTAAGAATTCTTTCATTTTTTAAATATTTCCACAATGGTAATGTAGAACTATATCCTTTCATTAGGCTACTGGCATATATATAATCTTTCTTATTCTCTGGTATAGAATACTCATATACCCAATCAGGTATCATGAAATAAATTACATGCTTGTCCCAAGACTTTGGAAACAAATCGTTATGAAAATTACTGAGGGTAATTAAAGATAACTTCTTTTCTTCGAATAGTTTATAGAATTTTAAATTGTGTACGCCATTCAAATCGGTTGCCCACATGAATGCTTTTTTGTGAGCGATTTTAGGGATTTCGCTATATCTGTGGATTATTAAATTGTTGCACTTGAATTTATGAATATCAATCAAATTATTTGGCGCATACAATACTCCATTTACAAAAGATTCTTTATTAGAATTGTTTAGGCATATAACTTTATATCCTTCTTTAGCTAATTCTTCAAGAAGTAAAATAGCTTGAAACTCACTGCCGCCCATTCCGCATTTGTGCATGGTGTTTCCATCGTATGGAGACCCTATGCTATCAAATAAAATAACGTCTGCGTAAATATCTGTCATACAAGAACTTTAAAATCATCTTCATCATTATTCTTTACAAAATACTTAGATAGATCGGTTGTTGGTTGTGCGGCTAGTTGATCTTGTTTGCGAAAAGAGTTTATCCATTTACCAACATCTCCAACAAACGTCTTCGCGCCTGTGTGCGAGCATGTGATGTTAGTATCGAGATAAATGCTATTGCCAAGATTGCGCCACTTCTTGCACATATAAATATCTTCGCTGATAAGGTCGCCGTCTTCACAAACGACTTCGAATACCATTCGTGTGTCACCTTTTTCTGAAGTATACGGTTTGGAAATGTCCCACAAAGCGTTCATAGCTTTGCGTGAAATCTTCATGAAGCCGCAACCTAGACCCGCAACTTCAAGGATACCATCTTTATCCACGCTCAAATTCAATTTAGAATTATCTTTGTCAAGAGCCTTCACAACATAAAGCTCTTCATTGTCAGTCTTCTTTCTATAAGATCCGCCGATAATATCTTTATCGCTTTTTACCAACTTGTAAAAATCTTGAGGATTCCAACCTACATCACCATCAATAAAAAACAAATTATCAATATCGTTACTATAAGCAAGTTTAAACAAATCATTTCGCGCACGTTGAATAAGAGAGTCGTAACAGATAAATAATGGATATACTTCTACATTATTCTTTTCTGCTAATGATAAAGTATTTAGAAGTGAGTCAATATAATAAACATCCAGTTTGCCGTCGTAAGATGGAGTCGCGATTAATACTTTCTTTTTTTGAGCCATAAAAAAACCTCAAGAACAATATGTCCTTGAGGTATTTTATGTTGTTTTAGTATTATTTTCTACTCGTATTATCGCGTGAGCGCGGGAGGATATTCTGCCATAACCAAAGCTACAACAGCGGCAGATAGTTGTGCGTCTGTCCATTGACCAGCTTGATCATATGTATCGCCAGACCATACTGTGTACCAGTTGTGAGCGTATGGAGTTGTGGATATCTTTACCAAACTCTTTACAGTCTTTCCAATTGGATCGTCTGTAGTTTGAAGGATTTCGATTTGGCTGGTGTTAGCAGCTTGTTGAATTTCTACGGCACTTGGTAGACTAATAATTGGAAATGTTGGGTCGCTCATATTTGTATTTAATTTTACACTATTTTTTTATCTATAGAAATTAATAATCGTAACTAAAAGCTTTGTAGAACCAAGAAAACTTGTTATATATATTATCGCAGTTCTGTTTTCCAAGGATATCTATATAGTCGTTAGGTACTGGTTTGATTACTTTTTGAATCGTATGATCGCCAAAAGGAATATGCATACGATCATCTTCGAAAGTCTTTTGTTCTACATTGTTGAAATCGTGTTGATAAAAAGGCAAGCCCAGATACTCATATACACGTTCCATTTCTCTTTGAGGATTGCTGGCGAAGTTCTCAAACTTAATGAATAAACATTTCTTACTTAATTTACGCATAACAGTGTCATATAACACATCAATACTTACAGCAAGTGGCGGCGCTTGCATTAAAAAGTAATCTATTCTTTTATCTACTGTCGTATTGCGAAGTTCGTTCCAGTTCTGAAGGCCAGCATCAATGTGCTGATATTGTCGCCACTTCTTTTCCATACTTGCTACGACTGCTCGTAGATCGCGAACCATAACGATAACCTTTGGTTCTGGATAATACCAATTTAGAAAATCGTATGTAACACTCCAACCTCTGCTCTTGTCAATAACATATTTCTTATCAGTGATGGCGTTAAAGTAAGCAAACATACCTTCTTTGCAAAGAGCTTTGAATGCTGGTTCAACTACATTAATATCTTGAGCTTTAAATTCAATATTTGTAGAATAAATATTTCTAGCATTAAGGAAGATTTCAATTAATCCACTAGTTGGTGTGGCGTAAAAATCAGGATTTTGCGCTAACACATTTTGTAAAAGTGTTGAACCTGCCCGAGGTAGCGAACATTGAAAAAATATCTTTTCAACCATACCATATAATATGC
>CAWWAI010000084.1:0-3578 GCA_963934885.1 uncultured Rickettsiaceae bacterium
ATAGCTTCTATATGGAGTTGGGCAATTATTATCAATAAATTATTACACTATTCGGCTCTAAAGAAAAAAATGAAAATATTTGAGGATTTATTCTGGTCTGGGCAAGTATTAGATGAGTTATATGAAAAAGTTAAAAAATCAGTTGATAATCCATTATCAGCAGTTTTTGTTAGCGCTATTAAAGAGTGCAAAAAAAGTAAAAATTCTGAAAGCAAAAAATCTGATGCATTGCGTGTTGGTCATAAAGAGAGAGTTATAGGTTCCATGTACTTATCTCGTAATCGTGAAATAGAAGAGTTAGAAACTAAATTAGGGTTCTTAGCAACGGTTGGTTCATCAGCGCCGTTTTTAGGTCTTTTTGGAACTGTATGGGGAATTATGCATAGTTTTCAGTCTATTGCCTCCTCTAAAAATACGAGCTTGGCAGTTGTAGCCCCTGGTATTGCAGAAGCCCTACTTGCAACAGCAATTGGTTTATTTGCTGCTATTCCAGCTACTATTTTTTATAATTATTTATCATCTGAAATAGATAACATAAATAATAAAACTGAAGGGTTTATTGGTGAATTAGGCTCACTAATTTCTAGAGCAATCGATGAAGAGAAAATGTAATCATGGTAGCACATATCCAAGGCCGCAGCACTGGTCGCAAACGTAAACGGCTAATGAGTGAAATTAATGTCACCCCAATGGTCGACGTTATGTTAGTGCTATTAATTATTTTTATGATAACCTCCCCCATGCTAATAGCAGGAATTGAAGTTGATTTACCAAAAACAGATTCAGCTGCTGTGTCTGGTCAATTTAAACCATTAGTTATCAGTGTCGATAAACACGGTAGATTATTTTTGTTTGAGACTAAAATTAATCCAAAAGATTTAGTGACAAAATTAAATGAAATTACCAAAGAAAAAACAGACGCACGAATTTTTGTCAAAGGGGATAAAAACGTTTCTTATGGTACTATAGTTGATGTAATGGCTCGTATTCATAATGCTGGCTTTACGAAAGTAGCCCTAGTTTCAGATATATAAGTAAAAATGATCAAACTAGTAAACAAACAATGGCAAGGTTCTTTAGCTATATCAACCGCCTTACATTTGATATTAATAATAGTATTTTTGTTTGGTATGCCATCTATTTTTGAAACATTGCCTGAAGAAAAAGACGCCCTAACCTTTGAAATTTTACCCCTCAGCGCTATTACTAATATAAAAAATGAAAATAAATCTACTCAGCAAGAAAAGGTGGCCCAAAAATCTAGGGAAGTAAAAAAAAGCCAAACAAAACCTAAGCCAAAACCTACTCCAAAACCAGTAGAACCGCCAAAGAAAAAAATAGAAAAAAAAGTTCCTCCGCAAGAAGCTAAAAAAGAACTAGCCCCCCTAAAAGAAACAAAACCAGTAGAAAAACCAAAAGAACAGCCAAAACCTATTCCACAAAATGATGAAGATACAATTGATTCAATCTTAAAAAACCTAGAAAAAGATTCGAAGGGTAATGACGCAAAAATAAGCACTAGAAGCAATGAAGAACAAAAATCTGGTGATAAATACTCAAGAGGAATGGATTACGACGAAGAATCTCCTCTATCTATTACTGAAAATCTTCTAGTAAAAAATCAAATGCAAAAACATTGGCGTCCACCAGTGGGTGCAAGCAATCTAGATCAAGTTAAAATATTGATTTATATTACAGTAGAAAAAAATGGTAACATTAAAGATGTTTTTGTTAAAGATCTAACATGTCCAATTAACTCAGAAACAACTTGTAAACTAGTAGAAGAAAGCGCAATTAGAGCGATCTGGAAAGCGAGTCCACTTAAAAATTTATTACCAGAACGTTATAATAGCTGGAAAGAGTTTAATCTCTTATTTGATCCAAGTTTATTGTTGCAATAATATATTAATTTAGCCCCATCAGAATTTATGAAAAATTTTTTTATTGGTATTATAATCTTATTTTACTCTACAATAAGTTTAGCGATTGAAACTATTAAAATAACCGAGGGAACCACAAACCCAATTCCGCTAGCGATCAATGATTTTGCAGGAGTAGATCCTGCAGATTTAACTATAGCTAAAAATATTGTCACAGTCGTTTCTAATGATCTTAAAGCCTCTGGAATGTTTCGACCAATCTCGCGAGCAGCCTTCATAGAAAACAAAACAGGTATTAGGCATAAGCCACTTTTTGCTGCATGGCAGCAAATTAATGCTACCTTATTAATAAATGGCGAAGTTACACGTACTTCATCTCAAAAATTAGAAGTAAAATTTATAGTTTGGGATACAATTTTAGAGCGTGAAATGGTTAGTGAATCTCTAGAATTGCCTGAATCTCTTTGGCGTCGCGCGGCACATAAAATATCTGACGTAATATATAAAAAAATCACAGGTTATGATGGGTATTTTAACACTAGAATTGCGTATGTTTCTGAAAGCGGTGATTATTTAAAACGTATAAAACGCCTAGCTATTATGGATTATGATGGTGAGAATCATAGTTACCTTACAGATGGATCAGATTTAGTCTTAACACCAAGATTTTCACCAGATGGAAAATATATTTTATATCTTTCTTACAAAAATAACACCCCACAAGTATATATGCTTAGTCTAAATAGCGGTAGAAGCAAACTTGTTGGTAGCTTTAAGGGAATGTCTTTTGCACCAAGATTTTCACCAGATGGAAAAAACGCAATTATGTCAATTGCCGAAAACGGAGCCACAAATATATTCGAAATTAATTTAAAAAGCAGACAGATAACGCAGCTGACAACAGGACTAAATATTAATACATCATCCAGCTACTCACCTGATGGTAGTAAAATTGCCTTTAATTCTGATATTTATGGTTCACGTCAAATTTTTGTTATGAATAGAAATGGATCAAATAAACAACGTGTTAGTTTTGGTGGTGGGTCTTACGCAGAACCAAACTGGTCAAACAGAGATTATCTAGGCTATACAAAAATGAGCAGTGATTATGGATTTACAATTGGCGTAATGCGACCATCAGCTGCGGGAGAAAAAAACACAGAACGTTTAATAGCAAGTGGATATCTAGTAGAAAGCCCTTCTTGGGCGAGCAATGGCAGAGTATTAGTATTTACTAAAGGTTTTCCTCCAAGAGGTAATAAAACAAAGGGATTAAATCGTATATATACTATTGATTTCACTGGTCACAACGAACGCATTATTCCAACACCTAATGATGCATCAGACCCAGACTGGTCTGGCACGATAGACTAGAAATAGAGAATCATTATGTTACAGTAAATACATCAATAATTAAAAAGGTAGGCACTAATAATAAAATCAGGTGATTTTATTCCAAACGATGAAAAATGGCTTCATAATGAACAGAATATTACAACATTAAGAAAAGCAATTTACTGGGCAAAAAATAATGACAGAATAGATAATTTTGATCAAATAAAAACTGCTATAGAAAATGAATAGAATATTGTTGGATATAAATTGCCCTATTTTCCATGAACAATTATTTAATCTAGAAAAAAGTAGATCACGATAGTGCTTATAAATAGGAAAATATGAAATCAGAATTACCAGCAA
>CAWWAI010000085.1:0-3557 GCA_963934885.1 uncultured Rickettsiaceae bacterium
TTAATAGCGTAATCAAATGAGACTAATCCTTTATCGTTTACCATGGCAATGCTTTGTTTTTTTAACTTTTAAGTAACTTATATATAATATAGTATAGCATATAATTTGTAATAGGCGGATTAGAGATAATATTGAGCCACGCCTCTCTATTTATCACGACTCGCTCTTATTAATTGTTATGTGCTCCTCGGCTTCTTGTGTAGCCTTTGGATCTTTATCTTGATCTTTTTCTATAACTCCGTTTTCTTCCTCCTCTGAAGATATGTTAAATACATCTTTAAAAATATCTATGTGCGCTTGTGTTATCTTCATGCTCATTTGCTTGTCTCCTCCAAAATGTATTTTTTGTATTATACTCGAATTATACAACATTTCTTTAATTAAATCATTAACGTTCAAAATTAAAATTCTTTATTTTTGTATCATAGATCTTTATATGTCGCATTTGAATCTTTAATCCGCCCTTTGGAAATCGCTGCTTATAATCAACCAAAGTTTAAGGTCGGTCAAAAACTAAAAGACGCCGTGAACCAAAAGTGATGTAAGATTCATATCACCAATACTCAATTTAATTATTAAAACAAAGGTCAAAATATTATGAATACAGGAACGGTTAAATGGTTCAATGCAACCAAGGGATATGGCTTTGTAGAGCCTAGCGACAAATCAAAAGATGTGTTTTTGCATATCTCAGCAGTGGAAGCTATAGGTCTTAGCGATTTAAAAGACGGGCAGAAGATTAGTTATAATATTGAGTCTAATAAAGGTAAGATATCAGCGATCGATATTAAGTTAATATAAAGGATAATTAAACAGCGATGGGCTTTGTAGAATACGTAATAGCTTATCAAGAACTTTTGGGATTTGTGGCAGCTGGACTAAGTGCTATTTCTTTTTTACCGCAACTAATTAAAATATGGAGATTTCGTTCCGTAAAGGATATATCAACAGGTATGTACGTCATATACGCTGTTAGCGTAATATTATGGTCTCAAAGTGTCTATTTCAACTTATCAGCATGGTTTCATTGTAAAATGTAATCAGCTTTTGACCCCCTATTGTAATAAAAATTGACCCCCTAAAAATTGAAAATTGCAACTCTAAAAGCTAGGCTTCATAAGCTCTGTAACGAATTTCTAAGGGGGGTCAAATTTTAGTTACAATTTTTGCTAAAAAAGGGTCAAAAGTTGATTACAATCTACAGGCATGTCCATTTTATAATATTTATTTTCATAATCTTGGGTATTTTCCAACAAAAGGAGATAAAGTTGCGTGGCCGAATGCCTTTAAGGGGTTCTAAGCCTTACAATGTCATTCGGTTAATAGATGTGATATACTAAATTTGTAAAATTATACAAAATTGGAGTATCAACATGAGTGCGAATATAGATAGATCTTTGAATTTTTGGACTGAGATAAAAAATATATTTAACAAAATAAGCGATAAATTTGATGCCAAATGGCAAAAAAGAAAACGTGTATTAAATACTCGGTTATTAGTAGCTATTATACTAAAGTTAGTGCAAAGCAAAAATCGACAAGGTTATGGTAGTATCTTAATGCAATTCTGGGAAGTTTGCACAGAAAAAAATATAGAATTGCTACAAGTAAATTCTGTATCTGCTTCGTCGCTTTGTGAAGCGAGACAGAAACTGTCTGAAGATATCTTTAAGGAGTTGAACCAAGATCTAGTAACTCATTGGCAAAAGAATCAAGATCTTCCTTCGTGGAAAACTCATAGAATATTTGCTGTAGATGGATCGCCTGTAAATGTACCTAGAGAATTAATTAATGATGGTTATAAGCTTTATGCTCAGGAGCGTGGACGTTATTATCCACAAGGGTTAATGAGTTGTCTTTATAATCTACAGGAAAAAATAATATATGATTTTGATTTTGTAACCCATATGAATGAAAGAACGTGCGCACTCCAGCATATGAAGAAATTAACAAGCAAAGATATTATGGTTTTTGACAGAGGCTATTTTAGCTATTTACTTTTATACAAAATGCTAGAGCAAGGAGTACAAGGTATTTTTCGTTTGCAAGTACAAGAAGGCGGCACTAATAGTAAAGTGTTAGATTTTTGGAAAAGTCATCAAGATGACATAGTTATTGAATATATACCATCAACAACTATGAAATATGATTTAAAGAAAAAAGGATTTGATTTAGATATAAAACCTTTAACTGTACGACTGATTAAACATAAGATTAACAATGAAATATATGTATATGCTACGACTTTAATAGGTGAAACCTATCCTAAAGAGTGTTTTGCCGAGATATACCACGGACGTTGGGGAATTGAAGAACTTTATAAAATTTCAAAAAAATTTATTGAAATAGAAAATTTTCACTCCAAGACAGCGCGTGGTGTAAAGCAAGAATTATACGCGCATTTGTTATTAATTAATATAGCCAGATTTGTTGAATTTGAAGCAAAAAACTTCTTACCTCCATACGAGAAAGATAAAGCTGATGATACTCAGAACGCAAAAGATTTTAGTAACATTTTTAATCCTATTACGATACTAAACATAAACTTTAAAAATTGTTTGTTAGTAATTGGTAGATATTTAGAAAATCTGATACTTGCACCTTGCGAGCAATTATTAGATTGGTTACCCAAAATAACAAGTTCAATTGCACGCATTAGACAAAAAATAAGACCTAAGGGCTTAAGTTTAAATAGACATTACCCACGTATTTCCCACAAACCTAGGGATAAGTGGACATCTTATCGTAACTTAAAGGGATTGATAGCTTAACCAAATGACATTGTTTAGCGGGGATGGGCAAAAAACCCCTATTAGAGAACCACTTATAATAGACCCCTCTGTACTTATTTATTATTCTGCTGTTAATTTTAATTTGTAATTCTATTAAAATAACTTGAGTACAAAAATAAGTACGTGTATAGTCTAGTTATATTTCAATACAAATATAATGTTTTATGGATCATGTTAATTATTCTTTTTTTCGCAGCAACTTATCAAGCGTCTTAGATAAAGTAAATAACGATCATGCGCCTGTTGTCGTTACAAGACAAAATGCAAAAGCAGCGGTGGTCATTTCTTTAGAAGATTATAATGCTTATGAGGAAACTGCCTATCTGATGGCTAGCCCCAAAAATGCAAATCGTTTGAATCGATCTATTCAAGAAATTGAAGATGGAAAATTAACACAACACGACTTAGCAGACTAATGCTAATTTGTTGGTCAGAGCATGCTTGGCAAGATTATATTTATTGGCAAAAACAAGACAAGGCTATTTTAAACAGAATCAATCTCATCATTAAGGACATTAAGCGCTCTAATTTTGAAGGTATAGGCAACCCAGAACCACTAAAACATAATTGGTCTGGTTATTGGTCACGCAGGATTAACAAAGAGCATAGAATTATCTATAAGATTTTATCCGATAAAGAATTTGTTGTAGCACAGTGCAGATATCATTATTAAAGTGTCATTTTTCAAAGGCGAGTTCAGCAGAACACGTTTGTCATTCCTCAAAGTGGAGTTCAGTGAATTGTCAAAGTGTGGTTCAGTAATAT
>CAWWAI010000086.1:0-3467 GCA_963934885.1 uncultured Rickettsiaceae bacterium
ATTTTGATTACATTTTTTGCTCTAAGTGGGTCAATAGTTGATTACATTTTACAACAACTCCATCAATTAAAGTTTCTTCAACATAACCATTGACAGCACGCTCATATAAAACTCCTTCTGCAAGCTCTAGAGCTAATTTTAAGCTACGTTCAACTAGTTTTTGTAAGGCTGGGTCGTTGTCTATTAAATCCTGAACCTCTAGTGGTGATAAGTTCCATTTGCTACTTGCTAAGGCTACAGAGCCACAAGATGATATTAGGTCTAGAAATTCTTTGACTCTCTTTTTACTGCCAAAAAAAATCCTAGTATCCGTGGAGATACCGTCAACAATTTTTAAATATGATACTTGGTTCATAATCCCAGCGACTAGATAACACATAGAAGATACCATTACTTCTTTAGATTGTTATTTTATCATATTGGGAGTAAGAAATGGTGCGGTTTTTTTATTTTACAGATAAAGGAGAATCGGATAAGGTTGTTTATGATAAGAAAAAAGCAGAGCCGAAGCCCTGCTTTCCAAATTTGTAACAGGTATGTCAGAACTAACACAAATTTAATAGGTATAGTAACCATAAGAATATTATAGTTATTTACTTATCTTTTATCAAGCTAGTTCTTTTTAAATTTAAAATGATAGTAAAATTTATGACTGAAAATAATATTAAAAGTAACGCCCCTCAAACACCAGAGGCTGTAGCATATAAATTGATGGGGGATGTATTGGTCGTCAGAACTTCGAATGCTGATTGGGTCAGGGGCGCCATGAGCTTGAAGCTATCGACGGAAGATATACTTAACACATATAAACAATGTCTTGCAGCGGTCAAAGGTAATTAATTCAATTGGTGACTTCGGAATTTCTGGAGTCACTTTGATATAGCTCGATATCAAAACAGTATACACTATATGGTTTTATAAATGTTGTGGTTTTAATAGATACTAGAGCGATGACCAACTCTGTTGATTATGATTAGATTATTTTCAGTGTCTATTTCATAAAGGATTCTATAGTCACCATATCTATAACGATATAAGCCTTTGTGATTGCCAGTTAATGGGCGACCTAATTCTTTGGGTGATTGGGATAAATGAGTTTCTACTTTCTTGTATATCTTTAAAGCTACTTCGGGGGATATATTAGTGAGATCATCATCCGCCTTATCGTCCCATTTGGTTTTATACATCTTCGCCACGACATCTTGCTTCCAGTCTTTGCCTCATTTCTTCTGAAGTATAAAACTTTCTATCAGGATTTTTCATCCTAGCCAAAGCTATATCTGCATCCTTTTTATCTTCTTCTAGTTCTTGTAGGTAAAACTTTATAGCATCCTGAACTATAGTAGATATAGATTGATGCATTTCTTTTGCTGTTATTGATAATCTATTATTTAGACTCTCTGAAATATTTATACTACTCATAATTTATCCACGTTTTTTATCTTAATAATGATTGTATCATATTATGCTAGATAGGCAAAATAATTAGTAAAATCACATGAAAATTAGGGTAAAATATAGCAAAACTATACCAATTTAGAGCAATATGGGGTTAATATATAGCAATTTCTAGGCAAAATTACCCCCTTTTGGAGTAAAAAAACACGAATACCCCCCCTATTTTCGTACAAAAAATAGTCTTAAACGTAATCTTAAGTGATTTACCTTATTATGCAGTAGAGCTTGTACACCTTATTCTATAAGGGATTGAGAGGGTGTATGTTATCTTGGGACGTCTGATTAGTAATCACGTGGTCTGTTGTTTGTTGTGTTGGGTCTGGGATGAGTTGATGTTTTAATGAAAAATTAATAAATAACTTATCCACAAGTTATCCACATACTTATCCACAATTACTATTTATTTAAATATTTTTTTAAATCACGATAAAAATTCTCGTGTGTACCAAAAGTTCTAAAGGTAAGGATATCTGTTTTAATGCAAGTAGTATAACTTATTAAAAATAATTGATTACCCAAGGTATGTTTGTATACTCTCACTGTTTTTAAGTCTCCTGTCTTTAATTGACCTAAGTTTGGGTTATCTTGAACGTGTTTTATAATACTTTTTAATTCTTCTTGCTGAGATGGATTTAATTTCTTATAATTTTTTTTAAATTTCTTGGAATATTTTATATGCATAATCAATCATCCAATGAATCGAAAGTCTCTAATTCATCGGTGTTTATTAACCCATCAATAATAAGTTCCATTGGTAAATCGGGGTTTAACAATGCATTTTGCTCTACCTTGTAGCAAAATTTTATTTCCTCTAATTCAACATTAAAAGTCTTAGACTCTTTTGCTATGGACAGTATCTTTTTATAAAATTGTTGCATTAATTCTAATGGTATTTCTATCATAAAACCTTTTTCTTCATACACCATATCCCAAGGAGCATTTTTAATATGCGTTAGTTTTTTTAATTCCCACGCTGAATGCTTGCCATAATTTTGGTAAATTGTATTTAAATACTGTCGTAATTTAGAATTATATATCGATAAATCAATTTCCAAGAAAGGCAAGGGATTGTTTTTATATATTTTATATTCGTGATACATATCTGATAGTACAGGACCATAATCCCATGCTTCAATTCGTTCAGCAAATAATAATCTATCAAATAATGCCAGATGCAAGCTTTGTGCGTAATACATTAGCTTTTGTAGCTTGAGATTAGTTATTCCTTTTTTACGACTTTTACTTGCTAATGATAAAAAATAATTAGCCGTTTCTTCGTCAGTCAAGAGAGCTGGTTCGTTACTAATCATATCAGACCTTCTGTTTATAAACAACTCTAAGACTACACTGTCTATAAAAAATGTCCACATTTAAGACTATGAATTTAAAATAAACTATTAGCTTTTTGCAAAGTTATAAGCATCACGCATCATACTCAACATTACATTCTTTATCTTTTAAGGATTTGTTACTAATTTTAACCAACAAACCTTTGTCACTTAGAAGATACAACGCATCACCACAGTTACTATTTACCTTTGCTTTCTAGGTACATTTCAATCCCTTTTCTAGCAATATACGACATAGTTCTATCATCTTCTGTTGCATAGTCTAACGCTCTTTTATGTAGCTCTCTGCTTATAGTTAACGTTAAAGAAACGTTTGGTCTTTCTAAAGTAGGTCTACCACGCCTATTTTTTTCTTTCTCTGTCATAATTAAATTATTTTAATTTATTTGCATTATTATAATTTTAAAATGCTCTTAGTCAATGAATAATTTAATTATAATATTTTTATTAAAATAATTGTTGACACGTTTTTTATTTAAATATAATATAATAATTATAGCAATAACGCTATATAATTTAATTAAAACAAAAAGGTAACATTATGGGATACTACAAAGATAAACTTAAGAAAGAATTATTAGATAAAAGAATGCTAAAGCTAGAAAATCAAATATCTACTTTAATACAATTACTAGCAGAACACGAAGAACTACTACGTGA
>CAWWAI010000087.1:0-3383 GCA_963934885.1 uncultured Rickettsiaceae bacterium
AACATAGTTAATCATACGCATGTGCAAGTGTTACAAATCATTAGATAAATTATCTATTTTGAGCAAATATAATATGAAAATCATTATTAGACGACAATTATCCTGGCCTGTTGACGACAACTATCTTGGCCTGTTTGAGTATTTATATTATATCATTTTTTTGTTCTCCATTTTTATTTAACTGCATAACATATAATATTTAAAAATCTAACAAATTATCCCAAAGAGGCGGAAATGGTTTTTGAGATAAACGCCATAGTATCCGTTTCAACCATCTTTTCAAGTTGTTGCTTCGTTATCCTCCAAAGGCCAAGCTCCTTAGCTGATTGTTTTATTACAGATAATGCATCATGTACATCACAATTGGATATTTCATAACCAAAACCTTGAGTCATCCAATACAACGAACTCATTGCTACATTAAGAGAATAGTTTGGCTCCTTATCTAATCTATTTTTAGCAGCACGATTCAATGTTTTCGGATCAGCTGGATTAGCTTTTATCAATTCAAGTGCTAAATCAAAGCATTTAAGCTTATTCGCTGTTGCAAACCATTTCCCAGGTTCAACAATATTAGCAGCAATTAAGTCAGATAATATCTCTTGGTCAGTTTTAATAGTTTTATACTTCTTTTTTATTTTATTAAACCAATTAAGATAGGTATTTGCATTATTAGCAGGTATTGCATAACGAATATAAGCCTCGTTAATTTGACAAGTTTTAATCAATGCTTCTTCACAAAAACAACTAATACTAACTTGATTCGTATTAATAATATCTCTGGTATTCTCAGCATAAGCAATTGCTTTATCCGGATCAGTTAAAACAAGTACTCTTGCTCCAAATTCGCGAGTTTGCCATGATGGGTGCGGATCTTTTTTAATAGCATCCAAAACTTCATCAAAACGCTCAGCAAAATATAAGGCAGATAAATACGCAACATCGTAATGTACAATAGATTCATCGCGCTGCCACGCTACTTTTACAAGTGATGCAAATACGTCAGCGCGGCGTGAAGCTTCTTCTGGATAACCTGCAAGTTCGCCCCAGTATTGTGCAATATCGGCAACATAACCAACACCATCAGCTTGCAAAATTTCCCATAAAATATCTAGCCAATACTGTCTTACCAACAGACTTGCTGGTGCATTAATAAGAATAGGTAATAATTTTTCTATTATATTACCAACTGCATTTCCCAAGCTACCAGATGAAGTATCAATATGCTCAAGGGCTGGCCAGAGTCGGCTCATTAAAAATATTGCGCCTTCAGCCGCCAAAAGAGACTCTTGTTTATTGACTTTATTTATCTCTCGTAATGCTTCTTTAAGGCGTTTAGTTGCTAACTGCGAGCCACGCCAACCATAGATCCCAGTCCTAAAATACACTTTAAAGCTCCATTGATGTGAAGATTTTAGCCCATTTGGCGTCATTTTTAAAGTGGACTGTAATTTCGATTTATTCTTTTCCATTACTTGCTTACCCCTTCTTTTGCGCCTACAATATTCTGGTTTTTTACATCTTGTTTAGTTTTAGCATGCATCTTACGATAACTATCTGCGTCAATTTTAATAATTGATGCATGATGTACTAATCTATCAATGGAAGCCACTGCCATCATATTGTCTGGAAATATTTGATCCCATTCGCTAAACGCTTGATTAGCAGTAATAATTAAACTACCTGATTCATAACGATCAGCTATTAAATCAAATAATACACTAGTTTCTGACTCATCTTTTTTTGCATATCCAATATCATCTAAAATTAATAAATGGTATTTAGATAATTTTGCTAAAGCCTGTGGTAACTCAAAATTCTTTCTGGCAAGTTGTAACTGCTGAACAATGACACTAGTTTGAGTAAAATAAGTACGAATACCTTGCTCGATAGCACAATGCCCAATTGCTGCAGCTAAATGTGATTTGCCAACTCCGCTTGGACCAAAGATGAGTATATTCTCAGCTTTCTCAACCCACTGACAGCATTCAGACAATGACTCAATTTGACCTTTATTAATTGATTTTGCATGCTTAAAATCAAAAGTTGCTAAAGTTTTTCCAGTTGGCAAACGCGATTCTTTTGTAAATCTATTAATACGTTTTGAATAACGTGCGCAAACTTCTAGTTCACATAATCTAGATAAAAATTTAATACAAGAATCAGATTGTTCTTCTACTTCTTCTGCTATTTTCTCCCAAGATTGTAGCATCGTTGTTAGTCGTAATTCTTTTAATAATAAAGGTAAAGTTGCTGATTCACGCATCCTTCACCTCCTGTATTAACAATAAATCATCGTAGCTTTTAAGTTCATGTTGCTCTACATCAATAGTAGGGACATTGATTACTTTACCAGAAAAATATTGCCTCAACTTATCTAGGTTTGGGATCTGATTTTTAGCTACTTGCTTCGTTACTAAATCTGATAATTTCTTTTCGCAATCAAACTTTGCTGCTATAGATAATATACCAACCATTATTTTACAACTTTCTCTACCTTTGACTTTTTGTTCCAGAAACGACCATATATCCTTATAGGCTTGGTTAGGTATAATATCATCTCTAAGTATTGAGAAACGAAATGCCTGAGGTTTTTTAACTAAGCTATCTATTAAGTGACGGTAATTAATTAGCCTTGCGCGTGTTTTCTCTTTACCTGCACGAATACGTGGAAGTTCAATTATAAACTTCGAGCCAAGATAACAACATAAACGATTATCATAAAGATGTACTCGTAATTTTGCACCTTGAAAGCAAGATGGTACTGAATAAGTGGTACGGGCTACTTCAATCGTACCTGTAGAGTGTACAGGTACCACAAGTTCTTTAAAATCCATAGTTTTAAAAGGTGGCAATAATTGAAGAGCAGCTTTGTCTAATATTATATTTTTAGCATTACGCTGATTATGTTTCCTCACAACAATATTAAGCCAATCCTGATAATCCTCAATACTTTCAAAGTTGTTAGATTGACGTATTAAAAGAGCCTGCTTAATTCGACGCTTTAAATGCCCATGTGGACTCTCTATACTACCATTCTCATGGCTTTTACCTAAATTATTACGCGTAGCTTCCATCTTATAATGTTGGCAAAATTGCTCATAACTTGAAGTTAGATCTTGGCGGGTGTCTCTAGTAGTATTTTTAAATGCTGCTGATAAACTATCAGAACGATGCTCTAATGGAGAGCCTCCTAAACATAAAAGTGCTTCTTGTAAACCTTCGGTCAAAGCTGTATAAGATTCGCCGCCTAAGATAACTTTCAAATAGCTCCAACCGCTATAAGCTAAACGAAAATGATATAGTAAATGACATAGTGGTTCATTTTGTATCAGTATAATTATACCCTTAAGTTGGGTGAAATCAGACAACCCTAAACGACC
>CAWWAI010000088.1:0-3326 GCA_963934885.1 uncultured Rickettsiaceae bacterium
TGGGATGATAGTTATTTGCTTAATATGCTTAGCTGACCTTAGCCACAAAGCTAGCAAGTATAAGGAATATTAACTATCAACGCTCTTATAATGTCTGAAATTCAAAATTTGCCTAAGAAAAAATAATTTTTTCAAAAAAGATACAAATATCAGCCCTTGATAGTCAATGCTAAATTTGTACAAGAGAGTTTATACATTTGTGATAGGATATTTTACGGTTATAAATTTCATGCAATTGCCCTGGGTTGCAAGGGTATTAAATACCAATTCCACGCAAACTATCAAAGAGCCTAAAGTTTTTAAACCGAAATTATCTAAAATGAATACAGAGATTAGGCTTCCGCGTAATTTTACTTACACAGAAGCCCTTTTGCTAATTACCAATCGATTGTTAGTTTATTATCTACCTTTTCTACACCAGCTACTGACCAAGCTGCAGTTTCTGCTTCATCAAGTTCGTCATAATTACTTACTTTTCCAGTTAAGATGATTTTTTTTCCTTCAACAGTTACTTTAATTTTGTCCGCATCAATTCTTGCATGCCACTCAAACTCTTTAGTTATCTGACTTTTTACCTTACTAGAATCAATAACAATACTAGGCTTAACTTCTATATTGTTAATAATAGATTTTATACCAAGCAGCTTGTTTATAGAATTAAAAGCAGCGCTTTTTTGATAGTTCCAATCAACATCTCCAGTAAGCGTAACTATACTATTTTTAACAATTGCCTGAATATTTTTTGAAGCCGTAATAATATTGTTTTTTATTGCATTGGTGACTTCTTTAGCTATTTCAACATCTGTTTTGTGATATAGTATAGATAAATCTACTGTAATTTCATTCGCAATGGTTCTAACATTCATTAGGCTTTTTACGGCCTTTTCTGCAACCAACTTTTCATAAAAACTTTCTACTGTACCTCCTAATACAACAATATCATTATTACCCTGTATGGATATTGTAATATTAGTAGTATCTAGGCTCGGTTCAAAGTTTAATTTTTCCATTACTTTCGTATACATTGTTCCATTATCTGTCATAGTGTAATTCTCCTGTTTATTTAATTATTGGTTTTATTTTTAATAACAACAGTAACCGCTCTTCTATTAACTTTATGAGCTGCTTTAGTATGCCTTGAATCTTCAGGTCTTGATTTACCATGCGAAACAACACTTAATCTTGATGCCTCAACACCATACTCTGCTAGGGTATCGAGAACAGACTTCCCTCTTTTTAATCCTAGACTTAAATTATACTCTTCCGTTCCCACTTCATCGCAATGTCCTTCTATACTTGCTACAACGTTTTTATTAGCTTTTAACCATTCTGCTTGTAGAGAAAGAGTTGCTTTTGCTTCTGTAGATAATTTTGAACTATCAAAAGCAAAATATACTTTATTGCCAGCAATAGTTTTGAATTCTCTATATAGTGCACTAATGTCATTATTGAGTTCCACGTTATACACTACGATAGGAGCTTTGTGAGTAACGGAGCAACCTGCTAAAGTAAAAACTAGTAATGCTGTAGCCGCTTGACTTCTGATATTTTGCATAATATTACCCCTTAATTTCAATAGATTTAACATGCGAATCAGTGCTTTTAGAAACCATAATCTGCAATACCCCGTCCTTAAAAGATGTGTCTACTTTATCTGTATCTGCATCAGAAGGTAGATTGATTGATCTTTGAAAATCACCATAAAATCTTTCACGGGCATAAAAGTTATTATCTTTATGCTCTTTATTGAATTCCTTTTTGCCTTTGATAGTCAAAATATTATTATCAATCTTAACATCTATATCTTTTTTATTGACCCCTGGCAGATCAAGAGATATATGATAATTTGAGTTAGTTTCAGAAACATCTAGTTGGGGATAAAATCTTGGCTCTCTATTAGAAGAAGAAAAATGAGGGACTCTGCGCTCTAAATCATAGAAAAAATCATCCAGCGTGCGACCATTGTTTTCTCTATCGTTAGTTATTGGATGAAAAACGGAACTTAGATTGGGTAAGTTAAATGTCATAATTAATGCCTCGGTTTTAATTAAAATTGAACTTCTAATTAAAGAATAAATAAGGCGTATTAATTTGTCTAGAATAAAAATCAACTCTTTGATAGTTTGCGCGGAATTTGTATTTAATGCCCTTGCAACCCGCATGGCTCTTTACTGGATTTTGCCTTTCAACGCAAACTATCAAAGAGCAAGGGCGATTGCATGAAATTTTAAGAGTTTTGTAATGCGTGTTAATGCCTTATAATATAAGGGCTTTAGAGAAGATTTACAGAGATTTCTGGCTCTTCTGCCTTTCTAATGGGTAAACTGAGCATGCTTGCTATTAGCCAATAAATCGTTATAATATAAGGCGTTAGTGACAACTATTAAGTAGGATATATTAATTGTCCTCGTTACTCTATAAGCAATAAACGTCTCGTTTTTTCTAACCTTGTCAGATACTAGCATTGCGCTACAACTCTGTTGTAGACAGGGTTTTAGTAAATCTAATAAACGACAACGCTACAAATATAGCGCATAACCCGAGACGTCTTTGCGCTAGATCATAAAAAAAACCCCCTGCATCCCTTATGTTTGTTATATTCTATTTCATTAGAAACGCAGAAGAGCCAAGTTTTTTGGTTGAATTGCAAATCTAATGCTCTACAAGCCTTATGGAGTATAGAGTTTTCTCTTATGTTACATTTACGCAGGAATGTGGTTAATACCCTAAAATGGACTATATCGATTAGAGATTGGAATGAAGCTATGACCCACTTTTTGATAAAATTTGACGATAGAATTAAGAGCAATATTTAGGAGCTTATTTATGAATTTACACAATTGGATGTACAGACCCTAATTATGATTTTACAGTACAGTTTTTTAACTTAAATTTCAATAATATATTTATTCACCCTATTTGGAATTGCTGGTCTATCGCATTTGAATCTTTGATCCGCCTTTCCACTTACGTTAGGTACTTGCATCCACCAGGTCTTGGTGCCTTTCATTCAACAATCCCGCTATGGACCTGATATACCTAATTTTTGCTTTGCAACATTTTGTACTCGTGGCAATATATTTTTTTCTTGTGGTTGCTTGATAGCTGCACCTATTGTCTTAGCCTGAGACCTTAACTTTACAAGCAATACGTCTTTTGTCTGAGTTTTGTCGTATCCATGCCACTTATTTTTGATATAAGACGCTATTTTTTGTATAAAATTTTTCTTGGACTTGGATAACTCTTTTGATTCTGCGCGCTGATTAACTAAATTATAATGGACTGAAAAATCAAGACAAATTTTTGTAGATTTTGTTTCCCATTGT
>CAWWAI010000089.1:0-3235 GCA_963934885.1 uncultured Rickettsiaceae bacterium
CGTTCTTTTTGACGATATAACTTCATATTAGGGTACCATGGACTATCATTACGGTCTAACATCCATCGCCAATCAGGTGTTTTTTTAAGCACAACCCAAGCTCTAGAACCTAAGGCTCCAGCTAAATGAGCTATTGCTGTATCAGAGGTGATGATTAAATCACAGTTTGCCATAACAGCAGCCGTATCAACAAAGGCATCTTCTCCATTATCAAAATCACTACCCAAGACTGTCAGGTCAAAATTAATATCTTCAATTTGCTTCTCACCTTCGCCTTTATGAAGACTTATCAGTTCTACATTTGATAATTTTGATAAATCTTCAAATAAAGTTAACGGAAAAGACCTCTCAAAATCTATCTTATTCTTACTACCTTGCCAACATATACCAACTTTAAAGCTATCTTTTGCAAGATGTTTCTTCCATGATATTATCTTATCATCATCAGCAGACAGATAAGAGGTCATGGATGGTATTGTATTTAAATTGGTATTAAATAAATAGGGAAGGCTCATAAGTGGTGTTTCAAAATCAATACTATTATCATCAAGATCTCTATCAACAAAAACAATGTCTTCATCTAAGTTTTTTAAAAGGGTATGCATTTTCGGTTTCACTTTAAAAATGACTTTGGCACCTTTTTGTTTTAGTAGGGGTAAATATCTACAAAATTGAATAACATCACCTAACCCTTGCTCTTCATAAACTAAATACTTTTTATCTAAAAGAGACTCTTTGCCATCCCAAATTAAATGGTCTCTTGGTGTTTTAGTTGTAGGTATATCTTTTCTTAGTCTCCATTCATAGAATTCTAAACCCTTTTGAAAATTTCCTTTTAGATTGTAGACGAATGAAAGGTTATTATAAGCTTCTCCATAGTCAGCTTTAAGAGAAATTGCCTTTTTATAAGATTTTATTGCTTCACTTAAATTTCCCAAAAATCTATAAACGTTCCCCATATTATTATATACAGCTGGAAAATTTTGATTAATTAAAATAGAATTTTTAAATATTTCTAATGATTTATAAAGTTTACCTTGTTTCTGGAAAATGACTCCCATATTACAATAGGCGTCTATATAGTCAGGCTTGATTAATATAGATTTTTTATAAGCCCTTATTGCTTCATTGAGTTTTCCTTGTTCGGTAAAGGTTATACCCATGTTAAAATATGCAACATAGTAATTTGGGTTAAGCGATATAGCTTTTGAGAGAGCCTCAATAGACTCAACAAACTTTTTTTGCTCTCTAAGTACGTTACCTAGATTATTATGATTTGCTACATTATTGGGATCAAGTGCTAAAGATTTTCTTAGAGCAATTTCAGATTTATCGAACATCCCCAATTGTGCAGCACTACTTCCCATTATACTCCATAAAACAGGTATATTTGGATATTTTCTAATGAAAGCCTTTGTCTGATCAACTACAGATGAATAATGTCTTTGGTTAAATAATTTTATAAGTTTATCAATATCTTCCTGAGGAGGATGCACATTGTTAATTTTTTTTGGTACGCTTAATGCTGCCAGTCTCTCCTGAACTCTGATGTTTTTAGGAAAAACTGTTAATATACTTTTGTATATGTTTATTGCCTCTAAAATCGCCCCCTTTTTTTCTAGAGATTTTGCTTTGTTAATTTGTTGTTCGAGAGACATTTTTTATCCAAATACTTTCATTGTGTTGATTTTAATTATAATTTATTAGTATCTAATTCACAAATTTATCCTAAAAAATCTTGTTGGGCAAAATACATTAGAGTAATTAATTTAGAAAGTACTGCCTTTGATCTATTAAATTAATTTTTTTGTTACAAGCCCTTAAATATTTAAAAATAGCCTCAATATCCTTAAACTAAATATTTTTATACTTCTCTGCGATACAGATTTGCTCTTCTGGTAAAACTACCACTCTTACCTTTTTGTATGCAGGTAATTGCACCTAGCTTTTCTAGCTTTTTCATAATAGTTTTTACTTTACTTTTAGAACAATGAGCTTCTTTAGCGGCTATCTCGTTAGTCCATACAAATGTATCGTCCTTTACATATCGCCTCTTAATCTTACCCCACATAAAGTATATATTCTTATCGTCTGTATCTATTATATATGCTTCAACCCTATCTAACTTTAAGTGTTTATCTACTTGGGCTTGTATGTACTTAATTAGAGTATCTAGTTGTTCTGTGGATAATGATTCATTTGAGTACTCTTTTACTAACTCATGAGCTTTAGCTTTTATTATATCTCTATCAGCATTAACTTCGGCTAATTGAAAGGCAGATTGTTTAGCTTTGGACAGGAGTTGTGTATTATCTATAAATGCATCACCTAATTGCTCTTTTTGATAAGCTGATTGAGCTGTTCTTTTCTTCTTATCTTTAAGCATCTTACCTAAAGATTTAGGTTTAAGGAGTTTATCTAATTCATTATAAAACTCATCCATAGATGTAATGGATTTTGCATATAACTTTTGTTGTAAGGGTTTATGAATATCTTTTGCTTTTGCATTAAAATGGTCTACCCAATAAAATGCTCTTCTTACATATTCAGGAAGAACTTCTTCCATTTTTTTCCAACTCTTTTCATAGATAATGCAATATAGAGCAGCCCACTCAAGGTGCCTGATACATATATCTGGATGTTCATAATATTTAGGTTGTATTTGGTTCAATTTTTACTCCACAACAATACAAGAAACCATTGCAAAACATAGCTTTGCATGGTTATAATGGGGTAGTGTTGGGATACATTATTATAGCATAAAATCACTAAAAATGCAAGGTAATTAAGGTACGTATGAGTACCACTATACTGTATAACAGTATAAGATATTACATAGTTATAACTTCTTATTACTATTATGATAATACACATAAATGTAACACTTAAGTGTACATATAGATGCTCAATTATATGATTAATACTTATAAGTAATTATTGATATTAGTATTAGAAATACTTGTAAAATACACTTAAATGTACATTTAAGTGTACACTTATATGACTAATACTCTTTACTAATTAATAACTTTAATATTATGTAAGTTTAATTCACTTAAATGTTCATTTAAATGATACATTTATATGTCTTTTTATTTTAATTAGAATTACGTACTAATAAAGAAATTATCATGTACTTAACAAAATATCCTTCCTGTCAACAATACCCTTGTACACTCTAACTAAACCCATCATTCGTGCTCATATAAAGACTCTACAGCGCTGCTGCTATACA
>CAWWAI010000090.1:0-3202 GCA_963934885.1 uncultured Rickettsiaceae bacterium
TCAAGAAACTGTAAATTGAGTAAGATTTAAGTCACCAACGCAGTTGGTTACCTTGAAGCCTCTAAACCAGTTCTCATGGGCTTTACCAAAGTCAGACACTTCTTCAAACGACTCACAACCTGCAATGATACCACAGAGGCTCAGACAGATTATGTCTAGTAAACTGTGCTTCTTAGTTCTATCAATGCGAGGATCTTTAATTGATGAGAATGTTTCTCTAAAAGTGTTTGTCATGAGGTTAATTAAGTTGTGTTAAAACATTAATCATAGATTAATTTCAAATTACAACCATAATTTATGCGAATTTAGATGCGTTTACCCTGCCTAAAATAGCTCAATTTAGTATCTAGGGTCGTTGATTTGGGTATAATCATATAAATACAATTGTTGACTTTCAAATAATGAGTAATATAAAGTACCGTAAGGATATAGATGGCTTAAGAGCTTTTGCTGTTATTTCTGTAATTCTATTTCATTTAGATCTTAGTTGGGTAAAATCTGGTTTCCTTGGTGTTGATATTTTCTTTGTAATATCGGGCTACTTGATAACTACAATTATTCTTAGAGACTTAGAGCAAGGAATATTCTCTATAAAAAACTTCTATCTACGAAGAATTAGGAGAATACTCCCTGCCTTGATTGTGGTTTCAATATTCTCAACTATCTTTGCATGGCTTTTTTTACTTCCTCAGGATTTGATTAATTATTCAAAATCTTTAGTAAGTGCTTTAGGTTCTTTTTCAAATCTATTTTTCTTTAAAGCTATTAACTTTGGGTATTTCAGTACTGATTCAAGCATGATTCCTTTGCTACATACATGGTCTTTAGGTATTGAAGAACAATTTTATATCATCTGGCCAATTATCTTAACATTACTCTTTAAGCTAAAATTAGCTTCAAAGAAAAATCTTGTCATCATAACTGCCATCTTAACAATAGCTTCTATATCTTTTTTCTTTTGGAAGCACTTTCCTAAATTTTATTATATCCCTATGGCTAGAGGATTTGAATTATTATTTGGCTGTATTCTTTCCATATTTTTAAATAATAAAAAAACCATATTAAAGAATAAGTTTGCTCTAAATGCACTATCTATTGTTTCATTTCTAATGATGACAATCCCATGTTATTTTGTAGTAGTACCTTATCCAAGTGTCTGGACTCTCGTAGCGTGTTTAGGTGCTGTTATATTTATTTTTAGTGGCAGCTATCAAGGTACTACTCCTATTTTCAACAAGATCCTTTCTTTTAAACCTTTTGTTGCGATTGGAGTTATATCTTATTCTTTATATCTTTGGCATTGGCCTATAATTGGTTATGCTAACTATTTGAGTTTAAATCAAACACCTGTAGTTTGCTTGGTTATATTTACTGTAAGTATTACATTAGCTACTCTATCGTATTTCTTTGTTGAAAAACCATTTAGACATAAAATCAAATTCAATTTAACTAAAAGTGTTTTATTACTATGGATAACTCCTGTGATAATCGCTTGCTTGTTTGCTTTATGCTCAAAAAATCAGCACTTTGGATTTAACCACCCGAATATAAATCAAAATAAGCTAACTTTTAAATATGGCTTTGAAAAGGTTGATAAAAATGGTTGTTTCTATAATTTTTCTCAAGATGCTGAAATCAATCATGACGGACCATACTATGTATCATATCAGAAAGATTACAACAGCAATAAGTGCAAAATTTTCACTAATAAAGAGTCAAACACTTTAGTCTTAGGCAATTCACATGCAAGGTCAGATTGGCCAATGATAGCCGAATGGATAAAAAATGATAATACTAACGCTACTCTATTAGCAATAACCCCTAATGGTTGTCATAATGCAGCTCCATATGCACCGCTCCCGAGGAGTTTAGGTCAGAACATAAAAAATCACGCTATGAGGCAGCGGTTTGACTTTATAGATAAAGCAATAAGAAATAATAGTACATATAAAACTATTATCATTGCAAACATGGGAGGTGTTTCAGATATTTTTGGAGAAATCACTAAAGTGGCACTGAATAATAATAAAAATGTAATCCTAATCGTTGACACTCCATATTTAGGACAACCTAGCAACACTTTTATAAGAAATGGTAATGTCTCAAATCTGTGTGCAATAAATAAAATTCATTTAAATTGCAGCATATCATATAGCATATATGCAAACTGGATTAGACCTGAAATAGATGATTACACTAAACTTCAAAAGAAATTCCCTAGACAGGTAACTATTGTTAATCCTAGCAAATCTATTTGCAATAAGAGAAGATGTAAAACATCAATAGATGGAATTCCAATATTTGCAGATGACCACCACTTAAATTATGTTGGCTCTAAACTTCTAGGCAAAAAATATTTGGACAAGTACGGTAATCCTCTGACAAAAATTGTTAACTAATTAGTTATATAGTCCTTTCAAACACTTCATTTTTTTTAGGATAAACCCGACATTCCGCACCAAAACAGTAAATATTTATTAGAATAATTGTGAGTGACAAAGAAGGTAAAGAAACTTACAAAAGACCATTGTGGTTGCTTATGGTTGGCAGTTGTCCTATGGATTGGCTTATATGTAGATACTGGTATTTTTATTGTGCTAGATTTGATATTGAGCCTTTAGAAAAAAGGTACAAAAAAATTGTATATTTTTTCTTCTGAATATTTTGAAAGTTCATTATTAAGTCTTTATTTTTTCATTCCCATCATACATCTTAAAGTATCTAAATTTTTTTTAGAGTTTTGTATATTTTCTTCTGTCTGTTCAGTTGACCCATAAGGTGTATTAATGGTTTCAACCTCCTTCACAAGCTCAAAGTTTTCAGGCTTTAACATTGGGCTATCAATCTTATATTTTGCTATCAGCGTTATAGATACAGGAGTACGCCCCTTTCTTTTAACTCTATAGCTAAATTTAATATCGCTATGCTTGTTTATATTCTCTTTTGCAGTCATTAATACTCTGCTTTCTAAATTAAAAAACTCCTTGTACTTATCAATAATATCAAGCCTTTCTTTAAAGTTTTGAATTGTAAAGCTTTTGCTAAATTCACTATCTTTATTTTGGTTTGTTATTTTCCCTAGATTCATTTTACAAAATTCATATAACATGAATGCGTAACGGCTTTTAAACATAGCTATATGTTTGATATCGTACTTTGTAAATAGACCTTGTAAGTTGCTAATTCTTTGACTTATATACTC
>CAWWAI010000091.1:0-3174 GCA_963934885.1 uncultured Rickettsiaceae bacterium
TTACTTTAAAAGGGTTTTGCCTAAAATCGCTGAACTCCACTTTGAGGAATGACATGACTATTATTGAGGATTATATAATTTATACATATCACTATAACCCATATTTAGATTGATTGCTATACCCCAGGAAATACGGAAGAGCCCATTAATCATGCTTGTACCAAGAATATTAGCATTTCTAGTCATGGCATTTATTTCACGAACTGTAGAACCAGTTAAATTATTACTAAGAGTTAGAGACATCTTGTATATCTAATAAATTTGTATAGTACATGCAATTATTATGCCAATTATGCACTTATTAAGTTAAATTAATGATAGCTTTTATCCACATTATAGCCGTTACTTAATCTCTTATTTCTTTATCTAAAAGTTTTTCTAATTTATCTTTTGAATAAGTTTTTGTGGTTAAAGATACTTCTTTAGTAAAAATTTCTTTAACTGCTTTTTCTTCAAGAATGGGTCCTTTTAAAGATTCAAGGGCGTTACGATCTTTTTGATAGAATGCAATTACCTGCTGCTCTTGGCCTGGGTAATTACGCGCTTGAGCCATGATAGCTTGACGTATATCCTCTTCTTGTATTTGTATTGAATTTTTTTTGACATATTCCGCTAGCATTAAACCGATTTTAACACGTCTTTTTGCAAGATTATTGAAGTAATCATCTGTTTCTTTCTCAGATTTACCCTTCATTGAAGGATCTTCTTGCTCCATTTTCTCGGTCTGTTTTTTTAAGATATCTGTTTCTCTTATAAGAAGAGATGCAGGTATATCAAATGTCAGCATATTTTCTAGTTTGTCGAAGAGTTTCATTTTCATCATAGTATTAATAGGCTCATCGTAACTAGATTCAATATTTTTTGCAATCTGCTCTTTTAATTTAGCGACAGTATCGCATTTAAATTTCTTGGCAAATTCATCATCTATTGTTACAGATTTTTCTTTATGAATAGCTTTTACTTGCACTTTAAATTCCGAAGGTTTACCAGCTAGATTTTCTGCATGATATTCTTTTGGAAAATCGACCTTAACAGTTACATCGTCGCCAGTTTTACAGCCAATTAGTTGATCCTCAAATCCAGGAATAAAAGAATTACTTCCTAAAACTAATTTATGCGCATTGAGCTTGCCACCATCAAATGCTTCACCATCAACATAGCCGATAGCATCGATAGTTACTTGGTCACCACTTTTTGCTTTTGTTTTGGACTCAGTATCATAAGATTTAGAGAAGCTAGATAATCTCTCGATTTGATCATCAATATCTTTTTGCAAGACTTCAAGTTTTGCTTGTTCAATAGAAATCCTTTTGAAATCAGGTAATGTTATTTCTGGTAATAGCTCAAACTTCAAAGTAAATTCTAAATCTTTGCCTTCTTCGTTTGTTAAAGATTCGATCACTGGATCAAGGGCAATATTCAAATTATTTTTTTTGATTGTTTCGTCAATAGCATTATTAACTTGGTTTCTTGCTATATCTGCTCTGATCGAAGATGAATATTTCTTTTTCAGGACTGATGCTGGTACTTTACCCACTCTAAAACCATCCATTTTTGCTGTTTTAGCAATGGTTACTAATTCTTTGTTAATTAGTTCCAACACTTCTTTTTCAGGAACTGTTATTTTTGCTTGATATTCGGTCTTATCGTTTTTTAGCTCTGTTACTTGCATAATCGAGAATCCTGCTGATTTTAAATAGTATTTGAATTATATGTAGTACCAACTATATTTATATATAAATGGTACGGATGGAGGGACTTGAACCCCCACGCCTTGCGGCACTAGAACCTAAATCTAGCGCGTCTACCAGTTCCGCCACACCCGCTCTTATGTTAAATTTATAAGAACTTAACTAAGCAGTTATAATACACGTTATGTAATAGTTGTAAATCACTAATTTTAGTATGTTCATTGATTTGATGAGCTACATCACAATTTAATCCTAATTCTACGATTTCACTATAATTGTGAATAAATCTAGCGTCTGAAGTTCCACCGCCTGTTTCGATTTCGGGGGTAATTTGACAAACTTCTTGTACTATTTGAGCAAATTCTTGCATACGAGTTGAATATTTCTGAATAAATGGTGATGATGAGCTAGAATATTTTAAATCATAATCTTCTGAATATCGTGCAATGATTTCTATTACCTTAGCGCTTAAGTCACTTGCTTTGTAAGTATCGTTAAATCTGATATTGAATCTAGCTGTTATGGATTCTGGAATAACATTAGTAACGGGGTTATTTGTATCTATGGAAGTTATTTCTAGATTTGAGGGCTGAAAATATTTTGTTCCAGAATCAAATATTGTATTTGATAAATCTTTAAGTATAGACGCGATAATAGGAATGGGATTTATAGCTTTCTCTGGATAGGCTACATGGCCTTGCTTGCCAGTAATTTTTAAAGTAAAATTTATGCTACCACGCCGGCCAATTTTTATTGTATCGCCAATTTTATGTTTACTTGTTGGTTCGCCCAAAATACAAAAATCTATTTTTGGCTGATAATCTTTGATATGTTCAAGCATTTCTATAGTACCATGCTTTGCGTTGCCTTCTTCATCAGAAGTTACAAGAAAACTGATAGATCCTTTGGGTTTATTGTTTTTTAAGAACTCCGTTATTGCCGACAAATAACAGGCTATAGCGCCTTTCATGTCAACAGTTCCTCGGCCATATATCAAATTATCCTGAATCGTCATGCTAAAAGGGTCAGAGTTCCATGAAGATGCATCCCCTGGTGGAACAACGTCAACATGCCCTGCAAAGCATATATTTGGTGAAGAATCGCCTAATATAGCATAAAGGTTAGTAACCTTAGCCTCTTTGGGACCAAATTTTTTAATTTCACATTTGAAATTAAGGCTAGATAAAATTTTTGCTATATACTTAATTGCATCTTCACCTTTGGGAGTTATCGACTTAAAGCTAATTAATTTTTCTAGTATAGACAGAATATTTTGGGACATTATTTATATTAATTATATTTATTACTAAGATCATAGTAAAGCAAATTTTTGACAGACAAGCTACTGAAATTTTGCCTAAAACCTAGATAAAAAAAATAGGACTCGCGCTAATTAATGAGCAAGTCCTATTTGATATTCATCTGGTAATAAACTTAAATTAGAAATTCACGCGCAATTTAAGAGCGCCTTGAACACCAACAT
>CAWWAI010000092.1:0-3145 GCA_963934885.1 uncultured Rickettsiaceae bacterium
AAAAAGTTTTGAAGTTGCTCCTCCTATTCCGGAAGCACCACCTGTTATAATTGCAACCTTATTTTCTAATCTCATCTCTCGATAACTAAATAAAACCATTGATTTTATTCAATATTCTCTTCCTTTCAATTTTTATACAATTATGTAAAATTTATATAGGAATAACAAGGAGGAATGTTAAATGAAATTTAACAATAGAATAATAATACTTATGTCAGTAATTTTTTTATTTATTGCACATACTATTAAAGCTGAGGATTCAAAAGATCCTATAAAGATGACACTTCATGATTGGACTGGTCAATTGATCACTACAAATATCATGGCAGAAGTTCTTAAAAAAGCTGGAAACAATATCGAATTAGTTCAAGCTGATTATCTAGCTCAATTTGCTGGCCTTCAAACTGGCGATCTTCATTTAGCTATGGAGATGTGGGAAACTACTGGTCGTGATGCAATGGATGAATACACAGCCGATGGTCGTGTAGTAAATATTGGATCAACAGGAATGGAAGGAATTGAAGAGTGGTGGTATCCATCTTACATGAAAGACGTGTGTCCTGGTCTTCCAAATTGGGAAGCTTTAAATGATTGTGCTGAGGCTTTTTCTACAGCAGAAACTTCACCAATGGGAAGATATCTAGGAGCTCCTGTTACTTGGGGTGGCTTTGATGATGAAAGAGTTGAGGCTCTTGGATTGGATTGGGAAGTAATACATGCAGGAACAGATGCTGCATTGTTTGCTGAACTAGAATCAGCTTACCAAAGAAAAGCACCTATTATGTTATGGGTTTATGCTCCTCACTGGGCACCTGCAAAATTTGATGGCGAGTGGGTTGAATTTCCAGAATACACAACTGAATGTTACACGGATCCATCATGGGGTACGAATAAAAATTCTGCTTATGACTGTGGTAAGCCTAGAGGTCCAATATGGAAAGTTGCTTCAAGTCAATTAGAGGAAAAGTGGCCAAATGCATATAAAGCAGTTGAATCATTTACTCTTAGTAATGATGAGATGGGCAGTATGATTGTAGCAGTTGATTTAGAAGGCGGCACCGTCGAAGGAGTTGTGGCAGAATGGATGGCTAACAACAAAAGTAAATGGGAAAGCTGGATTAAGTAACTCTTACTTAATTTATTTTTTATCTAAGGGCTTAATAGGCCCTTAGATTATTTTAAATGTTTTATAAGAAAAATCATTCTCAGGTAAATTTTTTTTTTTTACTAACTTTAACTTTTATATTTTACTTATACGGAAAAGAATGGTGCTCTTATTTAGGAATAGAATGGGCTATTAAATATCCTAAGCAGTTCATCTTCCCTTTAAAAATTTATATCTCTAGTTTTGTAAAGTGGCTTATGAATGAAGCTCATTTTGTAATTTTTAGCTTCAAGGATTTAACAAGATCTATTTCATGGATAATAGAACAACCTTATCAATTTATACTTTCTTTATTTGCTAAAGGTTTTTATAAAGGTCAAGGTCAAGAGGCACAGCTAATCTTACCTCCTCTTAGTTGGATTGCCGTAACAACAATTATTACAAGTCTAGCTATTTACACTAAGGATAAAGTATTGGTGGCTTTAGTTAGTTTATCGTTTTTTTATCTTGCAGTATTTGGTCAATGGAATAGTGCTATGATTACTCTTTCCTCAATTATTATTGCAGTGCCCATAGGAGTTTTATTAGGATTAAGTTTGGGCATAGCATCATATAAATCAAAAATAATTGAAAAAATTATAAGGCCAGTTTTAAGTTTAATGCAGACCATTCCTGTTTTTGCATACCTTGTTCCTATTTTGGTAATGTTTGGGTTTGGTCCTGTTTCAGCATTAATTGCGACTGTTATCTATGCCATGCCACCAATGGTTCACACAACAATATTAGCTCTAAAAGGTGTAGATCCTCAAATTAAAGATTTTGGATTAATATCAGGCTGTACTAATAGACAACTAATGTGGAAGGTTTTAATACCTTCCTCTAAATCAACAATTATGGTGGGGGTTAATCAAGTTATAATGCTTTCTTTCAATATGGTTATTATTGCATCTATGATTGGAGCTGGAGGTTTAGGTTATGATGTTTTGACATCTTTGAGAAAACTAGACATTGGTGGAGGTGTTGAATCGGGTTTAGCTATAGTAATTTTAGCCGTAGCACTCGATCGCTTAAGCCAAGCTTATGTAAGATTAAGACCCGACAGTAAATCTAAAAACCAAAGTATCTTTAAAAAATATGGACTATTACTCATATGCTTAACAGTAATGGCTGCCACTTATCTTATGGGATTTGTTAGTGAATTTATCAAAAGCTATCCTGAAGAATTATCAGTAAGCACCTCAGTTTTCTGGGAAAATTCCATGCGTTTTATAAATGTTAATTACTATGATTTATTAGAATCAATAAAAGTATTTTTACTAATTTTTTTTCTCATGCCTATTAAAAAATTTTTTATAGCTATTCCTTGGCCCTGGATGGTGACAATAATTACTATCACTGCTTGGCACTATGGAAAATTCAAATTATCAATTTTAACTTTTTTACTTTTAATGTTTATTGTTATTTCCGGATTATGGACAAAGGCTATGATTACAATCTATCTCTGCGGTTCCAGTGTTATCATTGCATGTCTAATAGGAATTCCTTTAGGTATCTTTGCGGGGTTAAATAAAAAAGCAGATAGAATTTTAACTGCATTTGTAGATACACTGCAAACACTTCCCAGTTTTGTTTACCTGATACCTGTTGTAATGCTTTTTAGAGTGGGTGACTTTACGGCAATGATTGCCGTTATTCTATATGCTCTAGCACCTGCTATCCGTTACACCGCTCATGGAATTAAAAATATTAACAAAGAATTAATAGAGGCAAGTTTGATAAGCGGATGCACTCCGAGACAATTACTTTTTAAAGTTCGTTTGCCCTTAGCTCTTCCTCAAATTTTGTTGGGAATCAACCAAACAATTATGTTAGCTCTTTCCATGCTAGTAATTACAGCCTTAGTAGGCACTAGAGATCTTGGTCAAGAAGTGTATATAGCTTTAACAAAAGCAGATATTGGAAGAGGACTCGTTGCTGGATTATGTGTTGCTTTTATTGCTATTATCGCTGATAAAATTATTGTAGCATCCAGCAATCGAT
>CAWWAI010000093.1:0-3144 GCA_963934885.1 uncultured Rickettsiaceae bacterium
AAAAAGTTTTGAAGTTGCTCCTCCTATTCCGGAAGCACCACCTGTTATAATTGCAGTCTTATTTTCTAATCTCATCTCTTGACAACTATATAAAACTATTGATTCTACTCATTAATATCTTGTATGTATTTCAGATATAATTATGTAAAATTTGAGCAGTAATAACAAGGAGGAATATTAAATGAAATTTAATAATAAAATAATAACACTTATGTCAGTAGTTTTTTTGTTTGCTGCTCATACTGTTAGAGCGGAAGATTCAAAAGATCCTATAAAAATGACACTTCATGATTGGACTGGTCAATTGATCACTACAAATATCATGGCAGAAGTTCTTAAAAAAGCTGGAAATAATGTTGAATTAGTTCAAGCGGATTATATGGCTCAATTTGCAGGACTTCAAACGGGAGATTTACATTTAGCTATGGAAATGTGGGAAACTACAGGACGTTCTGCAATGGATGAATATATTCCTGATGGAAGAGTGGTAAACGTTGGAACTACAGGTATGGTTGGCATCGAAGAATGGTGGTACCCATCTTATATGAAAGAACAGTGTCCAGGTCTACCAAGTTGGGAAGCTTTAAATGATTGTGCTGAAGTTTTTTCTACTACTGAAACTGCGCCAAAAGGAAGATACCTAGGCGGACCTGTTACATGGGGAGGTTTTGATGAAGAGAGAATTGAAGCTTTAGGATTAGATTGGGAAGTAATACATGCAGGAACAGATGCTGCTTTATTTGCCGAATTGGAATCAGCCTATCAAAGAAAAGCACCTATTATGTTATGGATCTATGCCCCACACTGGGCCCCAGCTAAATTTGATGGAGAATTTGTAGAATTCCCAGGTTTTACAACGGAATGCTATAATGATCCTTCTTGGGGTCTTAACACAAATGCAACTCACGATTGTGGTAAACCTAGAGGACCTATTTGGAAAGTTGCCTCAAGTCAGTTAAAAGAAAAATGGCCAAGTGCTTACAGCGCGGTCGAGGCATTTACTCTTGATAACAAAGAAATGGGAAATATGGTTGCGGCTGTTGACTTAGATGGTGAGAGTGTTGAATCAGTTGTAGCTGATTGGCTGTCTAACAATAAAAGTAAATGGGAAAGCTGGATTAAGTAACTCATATTTAATTATTTATCTAAGGGCTTTTCAATAAGCCCTTAGAATATCACAAATGCTTTATAGAATAAATTATTCTAAGATAAATCTTTTTATTATACTGACATTAACTTTTTTATTTTATTTATATGGAAAAGATTGGTGTTCTTATTTTGGAATTGAATGGGCAATTAAATATCCAAAACAATTTATTTTTCCATTAAAGATTTATATAACTAACTTCGTTAAATGGCTTATGAATGAAGCTCATTTTGTAATTTTTACTTTTAAGGATCTAACAAGATTTATTTCATGGATTATAGAGCAACCTTATCAATTTATACTTTCTTTATTTGCTAAAGGTTTTTATAAAGGTCAAGGTCAAGAAGCCCAGTTAATTTTATCACCTCTCAGTTGGATTGCTGTAATAACAATTATAACTAGCCTAGCTATTTACACCAAGGACAAGGCCTTAGTTGTTCTAGTTGCTCTATCGTTTTTTTACCTAGCTGTATTTGGTCAATGGAGTAGTGCTATGATTACCCTTTCTTCTATAATTATTGCAGTACCCATAGGGGTTTTGTTAGGCTTAAGTTTGGGAATAGCATCCTATAAATCAAAAAAAATAGAACAAATTATAAAGCCAATTTTAAGTTTAATGCAGACCATTCCAGTTTTTGCGTATCTTGTACCTATTTTAGTAATGTTTGGTTTTGGTCCTGTTTCAGCATTAATTGCAACAGTTATCTATGCGATGCCACCAATGATCCATACAACTATATTAGCTTTAAAAAGTGTTAGCCCTCAGATTAAAGATTTTGGATTAATGGCAGGTTGTACTAATAGACAATTAATGTGGAAAGTTTTAATACCCTCTTCTAAATCAACGATTATGGTGGGGGTCAATCAAGTTATAATGCTTTCTTTTAATATGGTCATTATCGCATCTATGATTGGTGCCGGCGGCTTAGGTTATGATGTTTTGGTATCCTTAAGAAAATTAGATATTGGGGGAGGTTTTGAATCGGGATTAGCGATAGTTATTTTAGCAGTGGCGCTTGATCGGTTAAGTCAAGCTTATGTTAAATTAAGACCTGATAGTAAATCTAAAAGTCAAAATATTTATAGAAATTATGCACTCTCTTTTATTTGCATAGCGGTAATAGTTTTGACTTATTTTGCTGGAATGACGAGTGAATTTATCAAAAACTATTCTCAAGATCTAACTATAAGTACCTCGTTATTTTGGGAAGATTTAATTCGCTATATTAATATTAATTATTATGATTTTTTAGAATCAATAAAAATTTTTATATTAATTTATTTTTTAATGCCAATTAAAAAATTTTTCTTAGCAATTCCATGGCCATGGATGGTGACGATAATTACGATGACCGCTTGGTATTATGGAAGATTAAAATTATCTATTTTAACTTTCCTACTTTTAATGTTTATCGTTATTTCTGGATTATGGGAAAAGGCTATGATTACAATTTACCTTTGTGGCTCGAGTGTCTTTATCGCATGTTTAATAGGAATTCCTTTAGGTATCTTTGCGGGGTTAAATAAAAAAGCAGATAGAATTTTAACTGCATTTGTAGATACACTGCAAACACTTCCTAGTTTTGTTTACCTAATACCAGTAGTAATGTTGTTTAGGGTAGGTGATTTTAGTGCAATGATTGCTGTTATTCTTTATGCCTTAGCGCCAGCAGTTCGTTATACGGCTCACGGGATTAAAAATATTAATCAAGAGATTGTTGAAGCAAGTCTAATAAGCGGTTGTACCCCAAGGCAGTTACTATTTAAAGTTCGTCTGCCACTAGCTCTTCCTGAAATTTTACTGGGCATTAATCAAACAATCATGTTAGCGCTCTCTATGTTAGTGATAACAGCATTAGTAGGTACGAGAGATTTAGGCCAAGAGGTTTATATAGCTTTAGCAAAAGCAGATATTGGAAGAGGGCTTGTTGCAGGGTTGGGGGTTGCTTTTATTGCTATTATCGCTGATAAAATTATTGTAGCATCCAGCAATCGAT
>CAWWAI010000094.1:0-2927 GCA_963934885.1 uncultured Rickettsiaceae bacterium
GACTAAAATCACCTTCCATTATTGAATTAATATCTAATGTTTGTAATGCTTCTAACTCTTTTACATCTAAAGTATTAATAAAATCCATCGGAAATAACTCTATTCCTGATGGAGCAACCCTTCTATTTGCTGATAAAGGTGAATATAGCATATCTAAATTAGATAAAGTATCATCATTACTTTTCACTTCTGATTGAGCTATATTATTATTTGATTGATTGAAATTGACCCTTGGTTGGCTAGGTCTAGTGATTCTCATATTATTCATTTGTAACCCTTTATTTTATACAGTGTTATTAAGTGAATTTACCATATGAATACTAGGATTTTAATCTAGTAATATATAGTAACAGATTAAAGAAGCCCGTAGTATAACCTACATTCCGCACAAAAAATTTAAAGATTTTTAATTAAAATATAGCCCATATAAAACCTGTTAAATGATAAAATAGTTACCTCAATGGATTCAACGGCATAACTATTATTTGGTATGGAATAGCAATGGTTAAATTAAATAGTACGCAAGAAATTATAGGTACGGATGTATTAGACCACTTAGGTTTAGTTGCGGCAACTATAGATAAGCTAGGCATAGCAAAACAAATTGATAAATTAATGCCAATGACAAATGGTGCAAAAACCACCATGGGGCAACGCGCTACTGCAATGATTTTAAATGGTTTAGGTTTTATTGATGATAGATTATATATGTTCCCCAAATTTCTTGAGAATAAACCAGTTGCTAAATTATTTGGTGCAGATTTAAAAGCATCAGATTTTAATGATGACGCATTGGGTAGATTTTTAGATGAGGCACATTCTTACGGAGAAACAAAGTTATATTCAGAAATATCATTACCAATAGCACTGCGTCATAAATTATTAAATAAAAGCGTTCATTTTGATACAACTAGCTTATCGGTATACGGTGATTATGATACCGACATTGTATGTGATGCTACCCCTAATGAGAGAACGCTAGAGCTACCCAATAATGTAAAGCCTGATTTCGGACATTCTAAAAATAAACGAGTTGATTTAAAACAAATGACACTGCTTTTAGCTACAACAGGTAGCTCTGGTTTCCCCGTATGGATGGAATCTCATAGTGGCAATGCCTCAGATAAAAAGACACTTGAGGAATCGGCTCAACGTATGCAGAAATTCTGTAAAGCATTAGAATCAGCCCCATCATTGCTCTATGTGGGTGATTCTGCTATGTATGCAAATTGTGTAAAACATGGTAATGATTTATTGTGGTTATCCAGAGTACCTGAGAATATGAATCTAAGTAAAGAGTTATTGTTAAGAACCGATATAGCTTGGACAGATTTATCAGATGGTTATAAAATGTACCCAATTGAAAAAGAGTATGGTAACGTCAAACAACGCTGGGTATTAATTTATTCAGAACATGCGTATATCAAAGAAATAGCAACGCTAGATAGGAATATTAGTAAAGAATTTGAAGAGACGAATAAAACTCTATGGCATATGAGTAATAGTTTATTTGGATGTACAAAAGATATTGAGAATCAAATCAAAAAGCTAGAGAAAAAACTAAAATACCATCAAATTAAATATAGTACTGCAGAGGTTGCAAAATATGCAACTAAGGGTCGCCCAAAAAAAGGTGAAATCCCAGAAAAGATTGAGTATCAATTAAGTGCCACGTTAATTCGCAATGAGATATCTATTGTGAGCATAAAATTAACTAAAGGCAGATTTATTCTAGCAACCAATCAATTAGATAAAGAAGCATTACCAGACAAAGACATATTACCAACCTACAAAGAGCAATCAGGAACAGAATCTGGCTTTAAATTCATAAAAGATGATGCTTTTGAAGTTGATTCAATCTTTTTGAAAAAACCCGGAAGAATCAGTGCATTACTAATGATAATGACACTATGTTTAATGGTGTATAGTTATGCTCAATATTTTCTACGGCAACAGTTATTAGCTAATGACGACACTATACCATCTCAAACCAATAAAAAAACTAGTAAGCCATCTATGAAGTGGGTATATCGTTTATTTCATGGAATCCACGTATTAAAATTGAATCTTAACAATCAAATGCAACATATTGTGCTAAATTTAAATGAATTATTGCGACGAATTATCATTTACTTCGGTGAGTTTGCCTGCAATATTTATGGTATTACTACTGTATAACAATAACTTAAAGGGAATTAAATCATGCAACTTAAAGATTTTATTTCAAATGCACTCATTGAAATATGCTCAGGAATAGCAGAAGCTAAAGCACAAATTGGAAATGGAGCTATTGCTCCATGTTCTATAACAACTCCTATAGGAGAAACAGAAGAAGTGCATAAAATTCAAGATATTCAGTTCGAGGTATGTGTAACAGTCAATAATACAAATAACTCTCAAAGCAATAATGGGTTTAAAGCTGGATTTTTACAAGTAATATCTGCAGAAATTGGAAAAAATACAAAAATAGAGAGTAAGTCAAGTAATAATAATATTAATAAAATAGTTTTTAGTGTGCCATATTTGCCACAAGCTATACAGCCTTTAGAAAATGCTAAAAACTAATAAATTTATGCGGAATGTAGGTAGTATCATGGTGTACCTTAATCTTTGTGTGAGTGTATAACCTTTCTTCAATTAAAATGTTATAAATATAACAAAAAATGCTCCCCCCTTTCTGTAATAAGAACATAAGTATCCTTAATAGGTTAATGCATAATAATTGATGATGAATATCATACTACAACTCACACGGTTTTGTCTATAACATAGTTGTGTGTTAATCTGAAATCTTTTATTATCTAAAGTTTATGGTGCGCCTCATTACCACACAAATATGTTATAGACAATAAGCCGATTATTAATATATAATAAACTACTTATATAACATATTATACACCAAAAAAAAATCCATTTAAGAAGGAAGA
>CAWWAI010000095.1:0-2899 GCA_963934885.1 uncultured Rickettsiaceae bacterium
GGTATAGGTCAGGTTTACGAGAAATCTGTTCTTCGAATAACATATAATGCTCCGGATTAAAAAAGCACGGAGGATACCGTGCTCTACTATGTCTTTGTTGGAACTATTATATAGCATTTCTAGGAACTTGTAAACTAGAAAATAACAAATATTTAAGTATAATCGTAAACTAAATTTATTCGTGGCTTTTCAGTAATACCTATAATTTGTGTTTTATTTCTATAATGTGCTTCTACATGATCTGCCAGTTCATAATGGAAAGAATGTTCAAAATGTCCTAAATCAGGGTTTCCATATTTTCCATAAAAATGATAAAAGATTGAACTTAATTTATTATTAGAAAATAAAAATAAATCATTTGGTATTTCAGTCCAAACTTTATCATCTTTGCTATCACCAATAGGGGCTAAATTTATTATTGTTAGTCCTATATTTTTAGATTTGCAAATTTGATATAAACAATTAGTAAGAGTTCCAATTGTTATTATTTCAAATATTTGAGATTTGTCACCAATAGATTTATTACCTTCTTCACCACCAAAAAGTTTTCCTCTTCTGTGTAATCTTACATAATCACGAACTGTAACTTCATTTCTATTATAATTTTTTCGTAATCTACCAAATTGAGTTTCTATTTCACCCGGCACCCATGTAAATGATTTTCTAATATTATATACATTAAGTCTTGACCAATCGGTAAGATAAATAATAATATGATTAATATTATCATCATTTATTAAATATCGAATAGTTTCTTCTAAAATCCAAGTATTATCTTTACTAGGTAAAGCAAGATTTATTAAATCTGCATCTATTTTATCACATAATATTTTTGGCCAAGGGTCACCTTCAGGATTATCAGGAATATCCGCTGCAGTATGCGAACAGCCATTAACTAGGATTCTAACCATCGATGGGAGCCTTTACTGCTATTTTTAATTTGTGTAATCATAAACTAGATCAAATTTAGGTTTTTCAGTTTTGCCTTCTATCTGTATTTTGTTTTTATAATGTGCTTCTACATGATCAGCAAGATCATAATGAAATGCATGTTCAAAATGTCCTAAATCAGGTTTTTCATATTTTTCAGAAAAATCATAATTTATAGAACTTAATCTATTATTTGAAAATAAAAACAGTTCATTTGGCATTTGTGACCATACTATATCATCTTTGCTATCACCAATAGGATCGAAGTTTATTAACGTTAATCCTATATTTCTAGATTTGCATAATTGATATAAACAATTAGTAAGTGTGCCAGTTGTTATTATTTCAAATATTTGAGAAGAATCACCAGTATAGCTTATACCTCTTATATCATTTTTATCTTTTAAAATGGCACCTTGTTTATTTACATAGCAATGGTACTGTGGTTTTCTAGGTTTATCTTTTATATAATTAAAAAAATTTAATCTTTCAATTTGACTTTTAATATTGTTGGGAATCCATTGAAATGATTTTATATTTCGATAAAAATTTAATCTATCCCAAACAGTGTAGTAAATTATAACATGATCTATAGTGTTATCATTTATTAAATATCGAATAGTTTCTTCTAATATCCACTCATTGGACTTTCCATCAAATGCAATATTAACCAAATCTGCGTTTATATTATCACATAATATTTTTGGCCAAGGATCACCTTCTATATTATCTGGTATATTTGCTGCAGTATGGGAATCACCATTAACTAGGATTTTTTTCATCAATGGGAGCCTTTACTGCTTTTTCATAATATACAATGATTTCTTTTTGTTGTAAAATATATCTACGAAGATCACCAATACCCAAAGCTAGGTTCTCATATCCTTTTGGTGTGATAGCAAGAAATGCCACAGCACCATTGTCGGCTTTAACTCTTGATAAAAACTCTTCCATATTCTTTTCAGAAACAACATACCATTCTACATTCGGAAAGTCAACTGCTTTTGGAAATGTTTGAATATCAATCTTACGTTCAACATATTCTGTCTGAGTAATAATCTTTGGTTCAGGAACAAATTTAGAAAGACTAGAACAACTACTCAGTAAGAACGGGGCTATCATCAATAGCGCCAGTTTCGTCTTTGATTCTACTAATAAGTTTTTGTACGGCATTATTCACTCTCACTTCTAGGTCAGCAGGATCTTCTAAGGCTTGCTTGTTAATATCTATTTGTGTAAATCTTTTACGTAGATTGTCAAGTCCAGCTTCTGCTTGGATTAATTTCGTATTTAATTCTTTATTCAACTCAGCTTGTCTAGCAGCATTTTCTTGTTGTCTTGCAATAGTTGCTTGTTGAGTAGCAACAGCACTTTCAAGTTTAATATTATTTTCTCTCATCGTGACAACTTGATTCTGCAAGTTAATTACGTATCTATAACCACCATAACCTATAGAACCAATAGTACCAAGAATGAAAAGTAAAAGATATAATCTAATCATATTTACTTATCAACTCTTTTATCGTCCATATATTTTCTAAATCGCTTTAGAAGAACAGGAAGTTTTTTAGGGCTACGTCGACGATCTGTCATGTTAATAAGTTCAACGCCGACTTTTTTTCTCGGACCCATAGTTGGTGCCATATCAACACCACCAGCAGCAATAGAATTACCAGGAGCATCTTCTTTAACTGGAGGAATAGCCTTGTTTATTTTATCAAATACTTTCGCCATAGCCAAAGCATTATTTATTTTTGGCTTTTTTGCCTCTTGCAAACAATCTTTACAAAATACTGAACCATACTCTGCACATTGATTACATTTCATATCATGATTTTCTTCTTTAATATTTCTAGCTGCTTTTTGTGCCTTGATCCATGCGGTAGCACCTTTTGAATCAGGCTTTGCTTTAGCCCAAGCTGCCATCTTCTTATACACAGATAGTACAGCGCCTTGATAGTTAGAACCT
>CAWWAI010000096.1:0-2858 GCA_963934885.1 uncultured Rickettsiaceae bacterium
CTTGGGCAGATCAAAAAATTCAATTGTTTGGTTATCATTATCAAATGACATATGAGACAGCAGAATTAGGGTTAGATAAATTTGATGAAGCAGTTAAGACTACTCCTAGAAAATGGAGCTATAAAGATTATCCTAATTTATCTCATTATGAAATATTTAATAAAGGAATCTCGCATTAATGGCTACCTATGAAAAACATCATATGGGAGTTATGTGGTCTGAAAATTACAAATTTCTTCCCTATGTAAAAAAACCAGTAGATCAATATCAATTAGCCGCATATGTTGAACAAGGGTATGACTATGTTAAAAATTTTAATTGTCAAAAATATGAAAATTCAAAGATGCCTCATTGGTGTGACGCATTGCATAGCATCTTTGGTCTTTATCAACAAGAAACTTCATTTTATAAAATTTGCCCCTTAGATATTTTTCCTCCGTCTACTCTTAATATTAAATCGTATTGTAAAACAAGTGAAGCAGATGCAGAAGATGTTTATCATTCTTTACTCATGCTTGAAGAATGGAAGCCTGGCCAGTATTTAGAAATAGGCGGAGAAAGCATTACGGATTGGAAGCAAGGTGCTTGGTTTCAATGGAAGTCTGATGTAACGATTGCTTACTCAAATGTAGGAACATCTACTTGGTATTGCTGTAAGATAATTGGAAAAACAACATATACTGGGCAACTAGAAGAGTTGTTTCTGTTTAATATTCCTGATTACCAGTCGGCAGGCAAAGCCTCACATCCATTAATTCAATTACAAATTTTACCAGTTATTAATAGAGATAACAATCCTGACATTATGTCATTCGTGTACATGAATAACGGCCCTATTGAACGATTAAAAAGTATTCAACATGAACCTTTCAGGACAGAAAAAATTAATAAGTATGGATTACATTTTTATATGTTTGAGCCGTTATCTGAATACTATTGGAACGGCAAAGTCTATGCTCAATCAATAAACAATAATCAACAAGTTCACACACAAGGATACTATTCAGAGTTTGCATTTCCGACAAGATACGAAGACTTAAGAGCAGAAGAATTAGACTCTATACTAGAATACAAACAACGCAACGGTATTGCTGATGGCGCTATTCAAGTACATACGGGTGAATACAACATTGCAGAAACGATGCCCCACTACTCGAAAGAGTTAACACTGTTGTGTGACGATTTGTATTTGAAGACACAAGCGGCAGTTGAAGACTTAGTGGTAGACACTGATTTTCAATTTACAAAACATTTTATGTCACTTAATTGGAGATACACAAAACATCGTCAACTAGTTGCTAACTTTTTAGCAGGCGAAAATGGTTATTTAAGTTGGTATTTTAACAATAAATTTGAATTGTTAGCAGATGATTTATATTTTGATTTGTCTCTGTGGGAAACAGAATATCCAGCATTGTATAAACAACTACAAGTTAATAATCAAAACATCTTACAAAATTCACCTTATATCATAGATAAAGTGACTGATATTTCTACCGAAATTATAATTCCACATGCAGTTGATTTTTGGCCTAAAGTAGATGGGTATGATGTTGGACAAACTCCATCATTGTTTAACTCAAAAACAAAAAGTTTGCAGTCTTATTACCAAGATATCTTTGTTGACATTGTAACTGAAACACGATTCGCTCAACCTCAAGGAAACTTTAGTGAGAAACTATTACAATCAGTTCAGTACATGAAGCCGTTTATATTACTAGCACCGCCTCATACATTAGAATACTTCAAGTCATTTGGCTATCAGACGTTCTCAGACTTCTGGGACGAAAGTTATGATGATATAGAAGATCACGGAGAACGATTAGCAAGAATCTTTACTATTATACAAGACTTATTAAAGAAACCAATAGAAGAACTTCGTGAGGTGTACAAAGAAATGATGCCTGTACTAGAACACAATAGACAATTGTTCTTAACTAACTATGCGAAGCCAAGTTATAAAATTAATAAGAATTGAGGAAAACTTTAATGGTAACAAAAGAAAAAATATTACTAATTGCTGGATGTAGTCACACTGCTGGATCAGAGATTGACGGCAATGAGGATTCAGAGTATAATAGAAAAAATTCATATGGTGGATTAATTGCTACTGAACTAAACAGACGGCCAATTCATATTGCTCAAGTAGGCGCTACGAATTCAGGCATTGCACGACAAGTATTGCAATGGTTTCATAAAGAGTATGATCCAGCCACCATGAATGTTAATGTATTGATAGGATGGACTGAACCAACACGCTTAGAAATACCTAGCATGAGCCATCGTAATTATGAATCAGCAACTACAAATGCTGATTGGTATGATAAAAGTGCGAATGATTATTATAGAATTATTATTGGATGGGATGGCGGAGATGACGAAGAACGATCAGCCACTCCGTTGCTACATAAATTTATGGTTGAACATCAACCATTCTTAGAGTATCAGTGTTATAATCTTATATTACAAGTACAATACTTACTCCAACTACATAAGATACCTTATATGATGTGTAATACAATGCCATTCTTTTTAGATAACATTGATTCTGTAAAAAATCTTATTCCGCTAATAGATAGTAATAAATACTATCAATTAGGAAAGAAAAACGAAGCGTTTTTCCCAAAATACCAGTTACTGGGATATGTTAATGAAAAAGCAAAATATTGGCATCATGGCGAAGAGCCACACAAATTATTTGCAAAAGACCTATTGAAATTTAATAAGGAAAATAAATGCTTAAAAAAATAAATAATTTTATAAAGAAAATTTGGAATTTTCTTACAACACCATATCGTAGAATTAAGCGTGAGCAAGAGTATAAGAAACGTTTAGCCGAACTTAAAAAACGAGACCCG
>CAWWAI010000097.1:0-2749 GCA_963934885.1 uncultured Rickettsiaceae bacterium
CCTGCGGATTCTCTCTTTTTTTCTTTGTAACATCTGAGTTAATAGTAGAATTAATACTACTAGTGGTGGCTATTTCATCTTGAGCGGGAATAGTATCATTAATTTCTGGTTTTTGGATCTCCTTGGGTAAATCAGCTTTAATAGCTAATTGTTTTAGCTTTGCCTGAGTTTCTGGTGATAGCTTACTAGCAAGGTTTAATGTAGGTTTCTTACTCATGCAGATTTTTTATTTATAACTTAAGTAATTTAATTCTTACAATAGAATAAAACGCATATAAGTTCCATGAAATATTCCATATAGCAGATGGTAAGTTCCAAGAATACATTAATGAACATATTATCATTCCTGTGCCCAAGAATAAACATAATAAATATCTCCAGGAATCTTCGGTTACTTTCTTTTTTTGTAACGAATAAAAACCATTTGCCTCTATTGATAGACCGATTAATCCTATTATTTCAGGAGATGAAAGCATTTTCTATTACCTTATACATATATTTTACACTTAATTAATACTACTACTTTTGAGTGTATAACGCCTATCTGCAATATTTTCAAGCTAAGCTTTAATGTTAGCATCAGAAACTAAATCACCATTGTTTATTTATTAAGCACTACTAAGAACAGCTTTAACGCGGATAAACCGATAGATCAAGATATGTAATAAATAGCAATATAACTTGCTTTAATGGGTTTATCAAAACACTGGAAAAATACAAAGTAAATATTCTCAATTATTTTAAAAGTAGAAAAAAATAGTGGCTTTGTTGAGGGGCTTAATAATAAAATTAAAGTACTTAAAAGGAGATGCTACGGCCTATCAAAAGCCGATTTATTTTTCCAAAGATTATTCCTAAATCTCATGGGGTACAAAATATTCGAATAAACTATACCAGGAAATACGGAAGAGCCATTTAAAAATTAATCAGATTAGATAATTAACTAGAACTGATAATGCAAATTAGTTATATTATATTAAAACTGATAAAATTAAATTGTAGAGATTAGTATATTATATTACCCTACTTAACTTATAGGTATTGTTTGCTACCTGACTTAAATACAGTAATAACAGCAACTAATTGAGGTGTTTATTGATGAATATACTGATTACTGGCGGCACAGGTTTTATTGGCTCCGCACTTACTAATTTTTTTTTACGGCAGGGGCATAATATTATTATTCTTTCGCATAATACCGCAAAGTTACCAAAAGTCAGAATTATCAAGTCTATTGAGCAAATTAATCCTGATGAGAAAATAGATGTAATAATAAATCTTGCAGGCGCTCCTATCAATAAAAGATGGAGTGATTCTTATAAGAAATTATTAATAAGTAGTAGACTAGAAGTAACGCAAAATCTTATTCTGTTAATTAAATCACTAAAAATAAAACCAGATGTCTTAATTAGCGCTTCAGCAATAGGTTATTATGGTACTCAAAATCATAAATATATAGATGAAAAATCATCCTATATAAATGATTTTACTCATAAATTATGTGATTCGTGGGAATCAGAAGCCCGAAAAGCAGAAAAACTTGGAGTAAGAACTTGTGTTGCCAGGTTAGGAGTAGTGTTGGGAAAAAATGGCGGGGCTTTAAAAGAAATGCTACCAATATTTAGGTTAGGACTTGGTGGCAAAGTTGGTTCAGGAAAACAGTTTTTCTCTTGGGTACATTTAGATGATGTAATCGGTGTATTCAATTTTTTAATCGAGAATAAAAAGCAAAAAGGAATATTTAATTTAACATCTCCTAATCCAATTACTAATTATAGATTTACCAGAATACTTGGTAGAATCCTTAATAGACATACTATATTTACAGTGCCCGTATTTGCTATCAAAATAATTTTTGGAGAAATGGGAGAAAAATTATTGTTAAATGGAGCGGCAATATATCCAAGAAAATTATTGGATAATGGTTATAAATTTCAGTTTGAGACTGCAGAATCAGCATTAGAAAGTATATTAAAATAGGAAATACAAATGAAAATCGCTATTATCGGAGACGCCGGAACAATTGGCCAAGCTTTTTTAGAACATTTTTTAACAAAACAAGAAACGGTAAAGATATATACATTCTCGCGTTCAAATATTAGCTTTAATGATACAAGGATAATCCATCATTTTATTGATATTGAAGATGAATATTCTATAGAAAAAGCTGCAATCTCAATTCCTAATAATGAGCATCTTGATTATATTATTGTTGCTACTGGGTTTTTGTCTAACAATAATATTCTCCCAGAAAAATCAATAAAAGATTTGAGTTATGAGAAGTTTAACAAGTTATATACAGTAAATACTATTGGCCCCGCATTGATAGCAAAATATTTTATACCAAAATTAAACAAAGATAAGAAATCAATTTTTGCAGTTCTTTCAGCAAGAGTCGGTAGTATTTCTAATAATATTTTAGGTGGTTGGTATTCTTATAGGTGTTCTAAGTCTGCGTTAAATATGCTAATGAAAAACCTTAGTATTGAAATGAAGCGTAAAAACGCTAAGCTAATAATAGCGAGTTTGCATCCGGGAACCGTAAAAAGTAAATTATCTGAACCATTCTCTTCAAGTATTAGTAATGATAAAATTTTTACTGGCGAGTCCTGCGTATCAAAAATGATTAATGTGCTTGAAAATTTAACAATCGAAGATTCTGGTAAATTATTTGCCTGGGATGGAAAAAAAATAGACTTTTAGAGATATGAAAAAATTGATTTGCTGGTTTCGCCGTGATTTAAGAATT
>CAWWAI010000098.1:0-2715 GCA_963934885.1 uncultured Rickettsiaceae bacterium
AATAGAATTAGTGATCAAGCAGATAGTTATGCTAAATGGTTGAACACACCATATGAGGGTAAATTAATAGATGCCTAATAATAATAAAAACGGAGAAGATATGATTATAGATATTGAATTAACAGCCAAGCCAATTACGGATGATTTTTGGATTTTAACACAGAATGACAAAAAAGTAGGAAATGTCTGTGCTAACTCAGCCGGCTATGGAGTGCAATTAGCAGGGAGTTTCTTTCAGTTTGAATCTACTAAAGATATCCAGAAGAAAACTAAAATTAAGTTTGTTGCTCCTGAAAAAACAGAACTACCAGAAACAACTCCGTATCCAGAATACCCTACAACGGCTCGTACTTATAATTCAGTGTTTGATGTTAAACGTGGATTACATGTCTTTACTAAGACTAGAAAAAGTAAATGTTTTCACGCCGCAGGGTACTTCGTAGTTGACAACCATGGAACAAAAGAAATTATCTTTTGTCCAAAATACATCTTTATACAACGGTATCCTTATAATGGACCGTTCAAAACCAAAAATGAAGCAAAAAATCAGATAAATATATAAGAAGATGATACATATTAAGAATTTTATTAACAAGATGTCTATCATGGAAAGTAAACAATCTAAAGATGTCGTTCTACCTATGACCGATGCACGAGGTTTAAGAGACGATATTAGTAGATTATTAACAGACTTGCATGAAATGACTAAAGAAGAGGCAGTGAAAAAAAATGAAGAAATTATTAAAATCAATATTGCTGGTGGTTCGTTCAAGTGAGTAGAAATTCACCATCTGTTATACTTGAATATGTAGATAAAGATACATACAAGTGTGATCAAATTATAGAGGCATCAGGCATCTGGGCAGTCTATTATGATGATCAGCCAATTAATCTAAAGTCATCACATTATTTGACTAACGATGCGGCTCCTAAATACAAAAAAACAAGTTTTTCTAATCCTGGACATGCTAGAAATTTATGTAGAAAATTAAATGAACAATTTAAAACTGATAAATTTACTGTTGTATACCTAACCTCAGGTCGTACTGTCTACCCTGATGATCTTTCCTAAAACTAAAAAGGAAATTACAGAAGCCGTTCTTAAAGTCTTACCTCAAGACCAATACAATCAACCATTAGATAAAATTATGTTTGATTGGTGGTTAACTGGCAGAGGTGGACAAGGCTTAAGACTATCAGCAAATGGTCTCCGTGCCTTCAAGGAAGCAAAAATAGAATACTATGAATTTCCGTTGGGTCCGTTAACTGAAAGGAAAAATATAATTGCTCCTGAATCTTTTATATCTGAACTTATTAAAAAAATTAACTGTCCTTATTATTTAGGTGTAAAAAAGGTGACGGATAAACATATTAACCCTGGAATTATACGAGTGTACGATCATAAAATAGCAATGCTAATATCATTGTATGGAACGTTAAGAGACTATTTGGATGCTAATATAGTATGATAACACTAAATGATGTTGCTGGTAATCTCCATAGACGTGACTTACACACTGGAATTATAAGTAAAGACAAAATCTTATATGTAACATATCAAAGTTTTCGTGCTAGTGCAAAATTAGGAGACCGCTATATTGCTCCTATTGGACACTCTGAAATGATCAAAGTGTTTAATAATAAATTATTTGGCTGGGGATTTACAGCAGATATATTAAAAGATTGGGAGTTATGTATTGATGCAAGAGATGAATATTGGACTCCACACACTGAGGTTCCAGCATTGTTAACAAGTTTAGAAAAAATATTTAAGGATATTACTATCTTTTCAAATTCATTATTTGATCCTTTAACTTGTAATTATAATGTTGAATTTCATCCATATGAGTGTTTAACTCTTAGAGATTGGTACAACGTTTTAGAAGAACAACATATTGATTGGGAAAAGTTGGATGTTGAAAAACATTTTATAATACTTGCTAGAAGACCAAGTGTTAAGCGTGTTAATTTTGTCAAATCCATACTCGATACTTTTACCTTAGATAATGTTCTTGCTTCATGTGGTAGTGTAGAACTATCTATTCGTAATCCTCTCTTAGTCAGGGTTAACAAAGATAATATTGATAAGAATACGCCAATAAGTGAAAAAACTGAGCCTTCTAAAAAAATAGAAGATCCAACTCATCTTTCATTTGACGGATACAAAGAACTATTTTCTCCTTATCCATATCCTATGATGATTGATGGCATAGTATCAGAAAAAGAGTCTGATGGTGTCATTTTGGATAATATTTTTTATAAAAATTTAGTCAACATCATTAGTGAAACGTTAGATGATGATAATGAAGAAAGAGTTAATTTAAGTGAGAAGACATTCAAAGCCTTTGCTTGGCACCAAATTCCAATCTGGCATGCCTCAGTTGGACATGTAAGGGCAACAAGAGATGCTGGATTTGACGTATTCGATGATATATTTGATCATAGTTACGATGACATTCTAATATACAAAGATAGGAAAGAATCTGTATTAAAAGAACTTGTCAAGTTTTTTGAGAATTATCCTACAGTGAAAGACATAAGGAAGTTGAGGAAGACTCTATTCCCTAGACTTGTAAGGAATAACCAGCATGTACAGACATTATTTCAACAAGTTTCAGTATATCATAGTTCAGGAACTACATTTCCATCTAATATATTTCGAAAATAAATGCAAAAAAGGCTTGACTTTGGGTAAGAAATTCGTTATAATATACT
>CAWWAI010000099.1:0-2694 GCA_963934885.1 uncultured Rickettsiaceae bacterium
AGGACAGCGAGGCTACCGTAGGAATGATAGTTGATGCTTTCAGTTGGAGAATAGCTGAAATGGTTGATATGCTTACTCGTGATAGACCTGATGGTAGTAAACTCAGTGTAGAGACAATATTAAATAATGCTTATGATAAAGATGATAAAGAAGTGTTGTTGGTTAAGGTAATTGATAGGTTGCATAATATGATGACTATTGGGGCTAAGAAAGTAGGAAAGCGAAAAAGGACAGTCACTCAAACCCTAGAAGAAATTAATATTTTTGCTTTATATTTAAATGAACCGACGATTTTTACTAAACTAATGCTGAATATTACTGAACAATACCCAAACATTAATACAAAAAATTATCTATTAAATCTTACAAAAACAGAATTTAGTAGTAATTACCATTTGCCCTCTCTAGTTTTTCAAGATGGTTTCTGCTAAACGCATAGCCTATGGAAAATGGTAATAAGATAATCAGAATGCCATAAGTACCAAAATATCTAGAGAAGATTTCAATTCCAAAAGACATGATTACATACATAATAGCCTTAGAGCAAGAATAAACAAATGCTCCATAGGTAAAGCGTTTTAAAACAGGAAAAAATGATAATACAACTGGGACGGTGGCAAAACCGTCAAAAGATAAAAACTTAACAATTATATTGATAATCAGCAATTCTTGAGGGGTTGAAACATTCTGATACAAATAAGGCAAAAAGAATAAAAATGGAAAACAAATGCTCATTTTTATTTTCATAACACGGAGAGGGTGCATTTTTTTTAAAAGGAAGCAGATAATGATAAAATTTATCGTGACTGCAAAACTGATTAATAAATTATTAAATATAATACCTTCCGCTGGCATTAAAAATTTAGTTTTTAATATAGTTGCTGAATAAAAATAACCTATATAGAACCAAATAGGGGACATGGTTTCCATAAAAAAATAAGATATAATGATTTTTTTATCTATCTTTTTATTACAAATTGTACTTTCTTTGATCTTGGTTTTTTTGACATTAACGATATCAAAAGAATTATCCAATTTTAGTTTAGCATTAATAAAATCTGGTGTTTCTCTGATAGCGGTTCTAGCAACCAAACCCACTAAAGCAACGGAAGCTCCTATAAAAAAAACTATTCTCCAATTTAAATTATTTGATAGTATTAGGCTACTTATACCTAGAGCAGCATTACCACCTAAATTGCTACAAACGATTACAAGTGCTATCATAAAATAACGCCTACGATCTTTACACATTTCTGATATATATAGCTCAGCCCCAAGTATTTCTCCCATAGAAGAAATACCTTGCATTATTCTACAACATGTAACCACCACTGTAGCAGTAATTCCTATTTGTGAATATGGTGCTAAGAATGCCATTACAAGGCAAGTTACAGACATGATTGCCGTAGTAACTATCACTGTAAATCTACGTCCTATGTTATCTCCTAGCCAACCAATAATCAACGCCCCTATAGGTCTAAACACAAAGGTTGACGAAAAGGCGATTGCAGAAAAAATATAGGCAAAATCACTACCTTCGCCGACTGGAAAAAACAACTCATTAAGAAGAACAGCCATGTGAACATAAAGCATTAAATCAAAGTATTCTAAAAATGTACCGATAGACAAAAGCCCAACAGCTTCTTTCTGTTCTCTAGTCAATTTATTCGCTTGTTCCATAAATTACCTAAATAAATTAACTCATACTTTAAAAGCTAACTCTAGAAAATTCATTAGTAAACTATTTTTTTCAATCTGGTTGACGTCTAGGTTGACAGATCTATTGAATAATCTTTATATTTATTGACTTACAAGGGTATTTGTCAACTGTTACTTAAAAGCGTCAACCAGTTGACATTAATTGAATATTATCTTCCTTTGCCCTTTTTATATGTTTATGCACTGCTTGCCTACTAATTTTTAGCTCTGATGCTATCTCGCTATTTTTAAATCCATCTCTAGACATTTCTATTACTTTTGCTTTATTACATATATTCAAGGATGTTGTCGTCCATTGTTCTTTATCTAAACTTACATTTATAGGTTTTACATCCTCTCCGTATAAATGCCTACATTTCTCAAAATGTATTTCAAATCTAGCTCCTTGACTTGGTTCGTAATCATGTGGATGTTTTAATGATATTACTGTATCTAATATATCTTCTCGCTTTGATGTACCTCTTTGTGCGCCATCTTTACCAGAATGATGTATAAATATTATACTTAACCCCTTTGCTCTTTGTTTTAATGCCCAATCGCTAACTAATCTCCAACTCTCCGCTTCGTTTTCTCTACCACCACTACGCACTAAACATGAAAGGTTATCTATAATAATTAATTTTGTATCATCTGGTATATTCTCATCTATTATCTGCTGACCTTTAATAGTTGCAAGGTCTGGCATCATTACATCGTGACTTAAACCAAGTATCGATAATTTACTTGGATATAATGGCTTGCTCTTCACTATGCTTTCTAGCCTTTTATTTAATAGTTTAGGGGGCATTTCTCCGTCTATATAAGCAACTCCGTTAATAGCTGGGGCTTTCCATTTTAAAAACTCACCACCTGAAGCTACTGCTATGGCTATTTCTAATGCTACGTGTGTTTTTCCTACTCCTCTCCATGCGTATATCATATTCAATGTGCTTTCTAATAACCATGGTGATAATATATCTGCTTGTTCTGTAAATT
>CAWWAI010000100.1:0-2664 GCA_963934885.1 uncultured Rickettsiaceae bacterium
TTAAAAGTTAGATCTTAGCGAGGTAAAACTTATTGAATTCATAATATCTTTTTTATTTCTGTTAACAAAATTTCTTCAGAAGTTCCAAAAGGTAGAATTGCTGAAAGCCTGTCTTTTTTGTCAAACAAATAGTAAAAAGCAGTGTGTTCAACCATATAATTATGAGATTCAGGGGTACCCACATCTCCATGGTCCTGAGTATCGTCGTTAACAGGCAGCACATGAACAAAAAAATTCTTCCAAACGTTCTTTAGGTTGGAATATTTACCAGTTAGACCAATTATTTTTGGATTATAATCTGATAAAAACTCAGTCATTCTTTCAGGAGTATCTCTCTTTGGGTCTGTGGTAATAAATATAAATTCAATATTATTTAGACTTAGTTCTTCGTTCTTAATTTTGTTAATTGAGGCAGACATTAAATCTGCACTTATCGGACAAACATCTGGACAATTAGTAAATCCAAAAAATATCACCTTACTTTTTCCTTTAAGATCATTATTTGTTAGATTTTGACCAGTGTTGTCTATTAGTCGAAAAGAAGTATCAATTTCATTGGGTGTATTAGAGCTAGAAAATATTTTAGATAGACCCCAACCTGCAATAATTGCTGTGAGTATTATTGCAACATATAAAATTTTATTAAAATTAGATTTTACAATTTGCATTACTTCATTTTTTCGAGTCTTGAGCTAAATGGCAGCTCTACTATTTCAACATCTCTTTCTTCATCATCAACAATTGACTTAAATATTTCAGTAGAAGTAATTTTATCTATTTTAACAAAACCCAAACCAATATTACAGCCAAATGTTGGGCTGTATATGCAACTTGATATAAAACCTTGATCGTTCCCATTGCTATCAATTATTGGCATTCTTCTTAGATTGTAGCCAATTTTTTTACCAGAAATTTTAAAGCCTATGAACTGCTTTTTAATTCCATCATTACGAATTTTTCTTAAAGCTTCTTTGCCAATAAAATCTGCTTCCTGATCAAGATCACAAAACTTTGGTAGATTTAATTCAAGCGGATTGTCATCTAAAGTTGTGTCCCCTAGATGAGAAATCATTCCAGCTTCCATTCTATCAATTTGATTGGGTGAGCCAGGTGCAATCTTATAAGGTTTACCTGTTTCCATGAGATTTTCCCACAAAGGATTGCCGTCAGATTCTCTCGTAATATAGATTTCATAACCATTTTGATTGCTCCAACCACTTCTTGCAACCACTACTGGTAAACCAAACAACTCTGTTTCTACAAATTGGTAATATTTTAAGCTCATAATAGTTTCGTTATTATCACTTATTACTCTCATCATATCAAAAGCTTTTGGACCTTGCAGAGCTAGTGGACATGCTTCTGGTTCGGTAACCTTAACTTTATACTTACTGTTTAATGCAAGAGCCTTACACCAGAGCAATACATCCGTATCGGCTATACTTAGCCAATATTTATTTTTATTAAATTTTAAAACTAGAGGATCGTTTACAATCCCTCCATTTTCATCTGTTAATAAACAGTATCTGCAAAAATTATCTTTAAATGTTGATAAATTTCTCGGAGTTAAGTATTGAACAAATTCAGAGGCATCTTCTCCTTCAATTTGTACCTGACGTTCAGCTGCTACGTCCCATATACTAACATCCTCAACTAGAGACCTGTGGTCTTCTTCGTGAGATTTATACATAGTTGGCATGAACATGTGATTGTATGTTGTAAACGATGTTACACCTGCTTTAAGTGTGCCTTCAAAGAAAGGTGATTTACGAATTCTTGGCGTGTATAAGATAGACTTTGACATGAATAATTTTTATTAAAAAAACCCCAAGTGAAGATAGAACTTCACCTGGGGTAAATTGTTTATTAGCCTTTTACTGTTTCTCTTGTATTTGCATTGTGAGATTCTGTGAAAGGGACTTCTACTGTAACTGCATCCACAGGTACTCCTGGAGTGTCTGCGTACATGTCTGGTAGATGAACTTTAAATTTCTTACCAATTTCACCTTTTGGAAACCCATTAGGATTTAAAATTCCATCGAATGGTACGTAACCCATTGCGATGTTTGTTCCTTTTTCAGGATGATACCAAGGCGAAGTAATAAATCCACATGGATCACCACCTTCAGCCGGTGAAACCAGCCAAAAGTCAGGAGCATACTCTTCAATAGGCTTACCACCTAACTCCATACCTACAAGTTGAAGTTTGTAAGGTTTTTTACCTGCAGCAAGATCAGCTTTCATTGCTTCTAAAGCTTCTTTTCCTATATAGTCTGCTTTTTTATTCCACTCACCTTTGCCTGATAACGATACTTGATATCCAAGATTACATTGAAAAGGATTATGTTCATTGTCCATGTCTTGACCCCAAGATAGAATTCCAGCTTGAATTCTCCTATGATGTGCAGGCGCAATAACCATAAGGTTATGTTTTTTTCCTGCCTCAACAACAGCATTCCACATGTCGTCTGCATACTTAGTTGCATCTCTTAAGTAAATTTCATAACCAGCTTCACCTGAGAAACCAGATTGTGAAATCACACAACTTCTTCCGCCGACAGTTGCTTCTGCTAATCCGTAGAATGGCATATTATCTAAATCAACATGGTCACCAATTAAGTCTTTCATTAATGCTAATGATTTAGGTCCTTGAATTTGCACTGG
>CAWWAI010000101.1:0-2526 GCA_963934885.1 uncultured Rickettsiaceae bacterium
TTTTTATTTTTACTATTGACGCTCAACACAGTATCTATAATTATCTAATTTTAGTCATAAAAAAATCACATTATTTTACATCACTTTTCTCCGTATTTTTTGCACGTATTTTTGGTGTTTTATTAGGATGATTTTTTGCAAATTTTGCAGCATTCATTCTGTAACTTTCAGTATTCAGTTCAAGAATAGTAGCATGGTGTACTAATCGATCTATTGCAGCAGTAGTTGTCATTTCATCTTGGAATATTTGATTCCATTTAGAAAAAACTAAATTACTTGTAATCACCAAACTTCGTTGTTCGTAACGTTCGGCAAGCAATACAAATAATAGATCTGATTCTTCTTTTTCGTAAGGGATATAAGAAATATCATCAATAACTAATACTTCGTACTTATCTAAACGTTTGATAAAATTATTTAGATCTAGCTTGCGCTTAGCTATTAGTAATTGCTGTACCAAGCTAGCTGCGCTTAAGTACAAACACTTTCTTGCCTGCATACACCACTCCCTTGCTAAAGCCATTGCAAGATGGCTTTTTCCTGTGCCAGGATTACCAAAGATTAGAATGTTATCGCATCTATCAATAAAATCTCCTTGTTGAAGATTTTGTAATAAGCTTGGCGATAGGCTTGGTATTCTTGTTATGTCAAACTCCTGTAATAATTTATTGCGTGGTAGCTTTGCTTGTTTTAAGAATTTAGCAATCGTTTGATTTCTACGCTCTTGGATCTCAATAAATACTAGTTCTTGCAAATACTCAGTATGACTTTTGCCACTTTTTTCTGCATCTATTGCAAGAGCTGGGTAAATTTGACTGATTGTTTGTAATTTAATGCTTTCCAGCATTCCCGTTAGAATATTATTCATTCGATTTGCCTCTACGCTACTAGTTCTAATAGAGAGTCGTATTGCTTCACCGTTGGTTGATCAACATGAACCACGACCTTCTGCTGAGATTTGCTATCTAATAAATCTCTAACTTGTTTTATAGTAGGAGTGATGCCACTTTCTGATAATATTGTTATAGCTGATTCAACTTCGCTCTCACTATTGACGGCCGCAAGGTGCAGTATTTGTAGATATTGTTTTGTACCATTTACTGGATGCGTTTTGATTAGCTTGTCATATGCATTGCGAAAATGCAAAGTTGGAAACAGAGATTCTCGATAATGATAGTTTGCAAAAGCTCCTGGTTTACGCACTAAACTAGCAATTATGTGCCTATAATTAATCACAGCGTTAGCCTCTGATTTATCAATTTTAGGCATCTTGCAAATAAGCTGAGTGCCGTAGTACAACTTAATTTCACCTTGATAAATATACACCCTTAAGCCGTAACCAATTAGCCTACTAGGCACTGAGTAAGTTACTTGATTGATTCTAATGGTACTTGATTTAGTCACTGTTAATTCAAGAATCTCTGGTGCATAGTACTTTTTCTCTGGTAGGATTTTTAATAGCTTGGTTTCTTCTAGTAATTTATCACTACGAGTATTGTTGCGACGTGTAATAATTTTACGTAAAAATTCTTCGTACTCCGATACACTATAAAAATCCAAAGACCCTCTTAACATTAACTGTTGTCTAATATCATTTTTTAGAAGATCATGGCTCTTCTCTATAGAGCCATTCTCGTTGCTCTTGCCTGGATTGTTACGAGATGCCACAACACCATGGTGCTTCATAAATTCTTGCCAATTATCAGTCGCTACTCGCTTGCTTCCAGATCTTTTAGATGCTGCCGATAAATTATCCGTTCTATGCTCTGGAGCTACGTATCCGAGCGTCCAAACAGCATTTTCATAACCCTTACTAAGGGAATCAAAGCTTTCGCTATAGCATATTTCTATAAATTCCCATCTTGAGTACGGTAACAGAAAGTGAAATAATAAATGTTCAAATTTATCTCCTCGTATATTTATGTTGAGTTCATTCATTGACGTGTAGTCAGATTGGCTTTGTTTGCCCGCTCTGATGGTTTGATTAAATATAACGTTGTTATTCGAGCCGTTGCTTGCACGCCATTTACGTAGCAATCTTTGCAATGTTCTTTCGTGGCAATCATTAAATATGTTAGGCTTCTCGCTTATTAGATGCGACAGGATAGTCTTTGCTTGCAATCCAGGTGCTTTACTTAGCATCGCCTCTATCTTCGCCCACTCTGACTCAAATACATTAGCTCTTGTTTTCCAATGTCGTTCCTTTTTTAATTCAGATGGCGCTTTGTTAGTAGCTAGATATTTTCTAGCGGTAGTTATGCTCATACCGCTTTTAGCCGCAGAAAGTTCTTTATTATTTTTGTGAGTCATTTGTTTTAACATAATTACCTGTTGGTTTGTTACCGTCATTTAAATATTCATTTTATTGGATTATAAAACCCCACTTTTTGGAGTTCTTTTTATGCCAATATTATACTCATTTTCTGACTATTTTTTTCGGTAATTATAGTTGTCGTTTATAGGTAATTATAGTTGTCGCTGGTCAACAGGATTATTCTCAGACCCCAAAAGAATCGATGAGTTAGT
>CAWWAI010000102.1:0-2498 GCA_963934885.1 uncultured Rickettsiaceae bacterium
TTGCTTGCTTGTGCTATTGCCTTTTTAGATTTCTCGGCATTAATCAAGGCTTTCAATTCCTTAATCTGATCACTTGTTAGAAGTGATTTGTTTGCGGGTATACGCTTTTCAACAGCGGTGTAATCTACAGTTACATATGCTAACATGGATTGATAAATATCCGATCCGTTTGATGCTTTGTTCCTTTGAAGTTCTTTCGCTTCGTCTTCATCCATTATAGAATCCTCTCCGCTATCTACTATTCCTAGTATAAATAATGCACGATTCAAGGCTCCGGATTGGCATTTTTGATAAGAGAAAGGCTCGTTTGCTTTCTTGTGTGCTACACCATCTGCCACTATTACCTGTTCAGAATTGTAAACTTTTCCTGTCATTACAATAATACTATCGTTCATCTCAATTATCTCAGTTTGAAGGGTATAGCCATCCGGTCTAAAATAATCATTAAAGTAATTTAATCTTTCGATCCATGGCACGATATCTACTCCTCTACCTATTGATGTCTTTTTCAGTTTTCGTTTCAGTTTCATTTGTTTGGGTATTTTTTAAATTGTTTAAATAAAAATTTATTATGTAATATTTTCTAGCGTGAAATAAGATGGACTCCCAGTCAAATCTCCAGTCTTTGATCCTCCTATCCATACAAATTTCTTCATGATAGGTGAGCATAAATAGTTTGAAATCTCTTAATGAAAATCTCTTTCGATCATGAATAATTTCTTTGTTCTCGTAGTCAAATCTGACCATGTGCTTAATTGGTATTTCATGTCGTGGGAATTGTTATATACTTATGATGTAAATGTATGACAATTATATGCTACTTGAACGATAGTCTTGTTAATAACCTATCATTTTATTAACATTCGAACAAAATGTTAGACAGTATATTGTCGGCTATATTTTTTTTGCTTTTCTATAGACTCTGTGTTAGAGTGCTTTACGTATCTATAGAAGGCAGTTGAGCCATTTGTGTGGCCACTAATATTCCTGGCCTCTATTTCACTTAAGCCCTTAGAAAGATGATAAGTTATTCCACTTGCTCTTAATTTATGTGGAGTAATGATGTCGTAAAGAAACTTTTCCTCATGCACAGGATCTCCATTGTGATCATAAGTATATACTATTTTCTTTTCGTGTAATTGTTTATATGATTTCAACAAATTTTTAAGTTGAACTCTAAAGTGTTGTTGAGAATGAGAAAAAGATCCTTTGCCCTCCAGGAAATCACGAACATCTTTTGGTAAATAGAAAGATGATATAGATCCGATTCCTTTTTTAGTTATAATAGTTACTACACTTCCATCGGATGATGCCTGGAAGTTTACCAGGTCACTTACTCGCATGCAAGAGTATAACATTAGTCTCGTGTAGTACCAAACATCTTCGAGTTCGATTCCCGGGTTGTTGTCATGTATTAATTCTACCTGTGTAGGATCTAATGCAATAACCTCTGTTTGTAACTCTCTCATGCTTTGTAACCCTGGGAACATATAACCGTAATGTGTTTCTGCTTTTTTAAGAGTAGTTCTTATAATCTTAAGATGTGTTTTCCTGGTGTTATGATGTTTGCAGTCATCTAACATCATGTTAAGGTATTTATTTACATGACCCTGTAAATTTCGGGTGACCTTAAGTCTATCCTTTCTATTGTTAACGTTATTAAGATCTAAACTCTCTATATTAAAGTTAAACTTATAAGCATTCATCTGATTATATACCTGTCTGTAGGAAGTAATAGTAAGATTAGAAAATTTCTTACCATAGTTTAAAATAGATCCATCTTCTAGTAAGGTAATTATCTGCTTAAGTAATGTTACAAAGGTTCCTGTATTCATAGAAAGTTTTTTTAGTTAATAAGTGATTTGATTTGTTTGAACTATCGCCTAGGTATTTATTATCTCATCAATTTTGTCAGAAACATTGCCATAGTACTCTATGATTTTGCATGATTCCTCAAAAAATAATGGTGATACACCTGTCTTCTTTTGGTTTAAAGTACTCTTCTTGGCTTTGGTGCCGTAGACAAACAGACAGACCTCTGTAGTGGGGATCTCAGGGATCTGTAAAAGTGAATGTGCTTTTTTTCTAAAGATGTCTTGTGATCTTCCTCTTTTTGTTTTGTTATTCTTACTGTTATTCATATTGTTTAGTTAATAGCGATACAATTGTAAGTTGACAGACATAGGATTTCTTATGACCCGATAATCTTTATTTGTTTTTACCATCGTACTTCCGTTTTTCTATGACACTACATAGGTATTTTTATCTAGTTAATTGCAAACTAGAATGTTAAATTAGTATTTTTTATTTTGACTTGCAAAATTTGTCCTAAAGTTTTTTGAAAATCTCTTGAACAGTTGTCGTCTTGAATTATCTTATGTAGCAAGTCATTGTGTATTGGCATTAGCAACGCATCTACTTTTTCCTCTACTTTAATGCTTAGTGATCTAAGAAGCATTTCATACTTCTGCTTAATATCCATTGTTTCAGATTTTAAA
>CAWWAI010000103.1:0-2470 GCA_963934885.1 uncultured Rickettsiaceae bacterium
CTATATGCCCATTATGTACAGCGCCATGAATAGGATGATAACCTGCCTTATTTTTAATATTTATGTCAGCACCTTGTTGCTGTAAAAATTGTAGCATTTCTACATTACCTAATACACTACACCAATACACAGATGTTCTACCTAGTTCATCACCTAAATTTATATCTACACCTTTATTAATAGCTAATTTAATAACATCAGCTCTACCAAGATGTACCCCATAATGTAAAATTGATAATCCATTAACATCAGTTACTTTAATATTTATATCAGGATGATTAGCTAATTTATTAAAAATACCCAAATGGTTTTTAACCAAGGCAGCGTGCATTGGACTATGTCCATTATCGATTCTGGCAATATTTAAATCTGCACCTTTGTCAATCAAAGCATCCACAAACTGATCTTTACCATCTTGACTTGCAAGCCATAAAGGGGTTACTTTCTGCTGCAATGATCTGTAATTTATGTCGGTTGAGTTATGATTAATAAGAGCATTAAAGATATCAATATTATTTTTTGATACGCAAACACCAAGTATGTGCTCTTCTTTATTATTAGGAATATTAGGGTTTGCTCCATTGTCTAATAGTAGTTTTACCGCATCAACATTATCTGATAACACTGCTTGATATAATGGTGTACAACCATTAGCAGATTGTGAATCTATATTTGCTCCACTATTTATTAAATATTTTACTAACTCTAAGTTAACTACTTGTCCACCATAACCTAGTGAGTAATACAAAGGGGTAGTACTGTCTTTTGCAGGTTGATTTATAATGGTTTTATCGTATTCTAAAAGAATCTTAATGATACTTGTTTTGCCATTATGTACAGCGCCATGTATGGGATAAAAACCACTATTATTAGCTATATCATGTTTTGCTCCATTGTCTAATAGTAGTTTTACCGCATCAACATTATCTGATAACACTGCAAAATATAAAGGTGTTAGACCCGCTTTATTTGGAATATTAATATCTGCTTCATTTTTGATCAACCAATCAACAACATCATTATAACCATACTGTATCATCCAAGATATTGTAGATTGTCCGGTTTTATCTTGAACATTTATATTACATCCTTTGATAATCAATTCTTGTAATATTTGACAATCTTTTAATTCTGAAGCCCATAACAAAGCATCGAATCCGTTATTATCAAATACAGAAAGATCGGGAGACTTACTAAGTAAATATTTGGCTATCTCTATTTCTTTTATATTACAAGATAAAAAAAACGGTGTAATACCATTTGTTAAATTCTTAATGTTCTGGTTAGCCCCCGAATCCATTATTAACTTTACAAAACTCAAATCTCTTATTTGAACGGAAAAATGTAGTAAGGTATCGCCATTTGCATCAAACCCTTTAAGGCAATTAGGATTAGTATCAATAAATTTCTTTAATCCTTCATGATCTCTTAGTAAGAGTTTTCCAACAGCTCCTTGGAATCCACTATCATCAAGTTGCTCCAAATTTACTATTTTTTCATCCTCTAAACATTTAGCCAAATATTTTTGTTGATTATTACAAATGTAAAAATAAGGAGCTAAACCAGCCTTATTTAATATACTAAAATCTACACCTTTTTCTTTTAACTTTCTACAAATCAATAAAGATCTATACTGGTTAACAGAATAACCATCTTGTCTGAGACCACCAGCATTACCAATAGTCATATTTTCATTTACAATAAGAGTTCCTGTAAAATAAAGATCATTACTAAAATCACCACTCAATTCCTTGATTAGGCTAATTTCATCTGAAAATATATTGCCGATACCTGTGTTCTTAAGCAGCAGGTGTAATGCCGTATCTCCTTCACTATAAGTCGTCAGATTTAAACCATTATTACTAGTAGTATCTATAATTTTATCTATATATTTTATATGAGGCATAGCGCATGCATACATCAAAGCATTACAACCATTATTATCAATAATATTTATATCTATATCAGGATGATTTAGCAGAATATCTACTGCAGGAAAGAACCCATTTAACAATGTATGCATTAATAAGGTTCTGCCATCTCCATCTACAGCATTAACATTATCCAATTTAACTAATAATTTTTCAAAACTATCTATGCATTTTTTTTTACATATGTCTTTATGTAAATCTGATTTTAAAATTTCATTTTGTGGTAATGCTTTAACCATCATTGTAGATGGATCTATTTTTTGACCTTCAATTATCGTGTATTCAGATAAGATAGAATCCATGTTCTGCATAAAATCTTCAAAAGCAGAAATCTCTGATAATTTTTCTTCAAGAGATTTTATATTATAACCAGTTTCTTCTATGTATTTATTATATGTTGATATCTGATTTTCAACATCCTTTAGCTTTGTTAAACTATTATTATAGTCCTGCCCACTTGTTTGATTTAAGTTTTTATAATTACTAATGCTGCTATTTATGTTTTGCTTTTCAGATAGTAAGTTATTTAAACTCGACTG
>CAWWAI010000104.1:0-2443 GCA_963934885.1 uncultured Rickettsiaceae bacterium
TGTGGCACGTGATATAAGCATTATGTCAGTATTAGCCATTAATAAATTTCGTGCTATTTCTAATTTGATTTCGGTTGCTGTGTTACTTTTCATAATATAATTTGACACACAATAAAACTACCTTTACTTTGTCATATTTTAAAATCTAATGCAAGCCATTAAAATCAACTGCAGCAATTTTAAATTCAAAATATTTTCATAATTTTCATATTAGTTTTTATTAAAAGTTACAACATCAGAAGCATACAATTTTCGATCTGGAGGCCCGGCTATCATGATCATTAAATGGTCCCAAGAGTCAAATACAAACATCTGCGCTAGAGATCTAATCATATTAAAAAAGTGTGTTCTAGCAGAAAATTTTGCTCTAGCATCTTTGTAATACTTACAGGTCATAGACATAACTGTATGGAATAAAAAGGCTATAATAATTAATGTCGCAAATACAGAAGATAAAAAATTCTTTCCATGCCCATAGTTATGAGTAAATCTATAGCCTTTTGTCTTTAGTGTATTGTTATTTTCATTTTCTATGCGCCATTTTGCTCTACCTCCCAAAGCTAAATCATATACGTTGCAATGATTAATGGTAATGTCGCTAATAAAATTATTTTTATATGTCACCTCGCCAGTAGATTTTTTGATTTCCGTAACTTCTAACCAATTTACTAATAATGCATCTTCACCATCCCTTATTGGTACTTGGTTAATATATTTAAAATGGTATTCGAATTTTTTATATTTTTTTGTTTTTATTGCCTTGTGTCTTTCTAGTATTACTCCATCTATATATTCATACAGAGTCTTATGACTTGATTCTTTACAAACTAAAATAAAATGATAATTTTGCTCTAGTATAGCCGAGCATACAACATGATTGCTTAATAAATCATCTCCCACAATAATGGGATTATATTTCTGGTATTTACCACCATTTTGTTTGAGCCACCTCTTTATTGCTGCATTCTCGCTATCTTGCTTGTCATTTCCGTCCTGTGGCACTATAAACTCACAATTTAGTGGTATAGCCTCCTTTATCTCAGTGCTAACTATTGAGGCACAAACCATATTATGATGATAATGCATTACATCCTTAGATTTCTTTGTTGAGCATTTAGAGCATGATATGTTTTCAGAATGATAATACTGCGTGCCGTCTAAAGCTATTAGGTATCCACCGTTAAAGTATTTAAATTTTTTTAGAACATCTTCCTCTTCTAACACATCTACTGCTTTATCTATAGTTCTATAAAATGACTCCGGGGAAATATCGTCTAAAACATTTCTTATTTGGTTAGGATTTGGAATCTCTTCCCTCTTAAAAGCCCTCTGGAAATTACTTTCTCCACAGCACTCAGATAATCTCTTTTGATTTGATAAGAAAGATGGATCTTGCATATAAAAAACAGAAAATGCACCAAACACTATGTCGCTTATGTCGTATTTAAGAGCGTTGCTGTGCTTTCTGTTATCATGCAGCTCCCCTATATTGTCTGACAAAATTGATAATAACCTATCGTGCATCTCTATTATGAATAGATAATTTTATTACATTATCATTATTACCTTATTGTGCTAAAAATTAAATATTTAATCTTATATTTTTGAATTTAAAATTGCTGAGCTTTGAGCCGTTGCACTTCACTTGAGGGGATTGTTTTGAAAGCTCCTATTAAAAAACATTGGCTCTTTGATAAATTTTGTTAAAAGGTAAAAAATCATGTAGGATGAGGTAATAAAAATTGTAGTAAAAATATATGGAAAATACAATACAGTTGCCACCAATACCATCTTCAATATTAGGGATATCAAATATAGAAGTAGAAGATGCAGAAATTACAATAAACAATGAATTTATCATAACGGTAAAAAGCACAGAAAATGAAATATTATGTCAGAAATGTGGTGGCACAACATCACCTCATGGATATAGTCCAACAATAAGGTTGAGGCATCTACCGATATTTGGTAAGAAGACATATATACAGATAACACCAGCAAGAGGAAGATGTGATAATTGCAAAGGAAATCCAACAACTACACAAACAAGTAGCTGGTATAACAAAAGTAACAGACAAACTAAAGCATATGAAGAATACCTTCTTCTAATGCTCATAAATAGCACTATATCGGATGTTAGTATAAAAGAAGATATGGGGTATAAGGCAATAGAAAGCATTGTTGACAGATATATAGAAACTGAAATTGATTGGAGTAAAGTTAAGGTAGTAGGGCTATTAGGTCTTGATGAGATAAGTTTGAAAAAGGGTTACCAAGATTATGTAACTTTAATTACAAGCAAAACAAAAGATGGAGTTAAAATATTAGGTGTTCTAAAAGGACGAGATAAAGCCACTGTTAAAGCTTTCTTAGCATCTATACCAAAGCATTTACAAAAAACAATTATAGCAGTTTGTAGTGATATGTATGATGGTTTTATCAA
>CAWWAI010000105.1:0-2401 GCA_963934885.1 uncultured Rickettsiaceae bacterium
TGGGAATTGGCAAAGGGTCTACAATAAGATTAAAAGACATTGAGGCATCAAAACAATTGGGGTCAGCTATGTTTTCTAATCGAACATAAATAGGTTGAGAATTGATTCTTGAATTTCTGTAAGGAACATTTTTAGGGATTGCATCTGTTGCATTATCTTGTTGTGCTCCAGTAGGAGTAGTATGATAAGAAATGTTATATAGTGTTAGATCAAGTCCTGATGCGCCACCTAAAATATCATTATCTTTATTTTTTAGTAAAAACGTATCATGATAGCCTTGATATGGGCCAGTAATGTCAGTATCACATTCTCTATAAGGACCCGGATTTGAAGCAATAGGTAAACCAGTAACAGTTAAGTTAAAATCTGTAGTTGCATAACAAATATTAGGTGCTTTTTTATTATGAACTCTTGCATAAATAATTTGAGAACCTGGAGTATTTACTTGATAATTATCGGGTAAATTTGTACCCGCTACGTTGTCAAAAGCTTTAACTTCATCATCAAAATACAATACTTCAAAAATGGTATCATTTAATCCGTCTAGTATTTCTTTACTCTTGTCTGATAATTCTGATTTTCGAAAGTCAAAAATATTTGGAATAGTTACATCTGAGTCACAAAAATAAATTGGGTCTGGTTCTAGTGCCCTTGCACCTTCATATACTTCTAAATTAAAAGTAGCGTCGTATTGAACCGCGTTGCCGCAATCATCGTTACCTTCAATTTTTAATTTGTAGGTTCCTGTATCTGTTAGTTGAATATCTGATAAATTTAATCTTTTTTGGGTTGGGCTGTTAGATATTTCTGTTACCAAAGTTCCAATTTCAAAAGTCCAAATATAATTTAAGTTGCTAATATCATCAATATTTTCTGGGGTGATTACTTTAGAGCTCCCAATACAGGTTTTTAAATCCATATTATTAGAAGGAAGTCCAGAATCGTCTGAAATTGATATGGGTAATAATAAAGAAGAAATAAATGGTGGCAAGCCTTGGGTAGCGAATTTACCATTTAGATTAATTGCATCTTTGGTAAATATGATATCTCTAGCATCTGCTGTCGGGTTTTCTATAACATCTAAAAAAGTAGCAAAACTAGCTGGATCTTCATAAGCTAAAGGAATTGTAGCATAAATTTTTCCATCAGGCCCTAATTGTAAAGCACCTCTATAGCCCCCTTCAGGATAATCACTGCTATTAGCCTCTTGTATGTGAATTAATGATTTAGAATCAGGGATGTTTGTTGCTGTTAAATCAAATTGAAAAAGTTTATAAGTCACAGGGTTATTAAGGCCAGGGTTATCAATATCATTTTCGTATTCCCAGCCAGAAAGTCCGTATCTAAAACCAGAAACAGTTGATATATATAACTTTTTAGAATCAATAGAGAATTCTACTCCATATGGTTCTCCATCACCCGAAAAATTTTCAATAACAAATGTTTCATTATTGTTGATTTCACCTGTTAAGTTATTAAAATCGTATAAGACAGCTTTATCTTGCGTTTGATTTGCTAATGCTACCTTTTTACCGTCTGGTGATATTTTTAAGTAACCTCTTTGGTCAATAGATGTTGAAACTGAAGATATTACTGGGGTGCTTTGCACTCCGTCTGAATCTACGAGGTAAGAATAAAAGTTATTATTAAATGCTGTTATCACCCAGAAGGTATTGCAGTTTTCACCTTTAACCGCAGCAACTTTCTCAGTCCAACTTCCAGCTTGTAATTTATCAAAAAAAAGACCATCGCCATCCTCATCAATTAACTGTCCATTTCCTCCTTTTAAGGACAAGTCAATAGTGTACACATTAAATCCATTAGAATTTCTATTATCTGTAACTGTAAAAAGATAATAAATAGAGGTAGATAAAGGTTTAGGGATAATCATTCCAGACTGTGTAGCTGATGGATTCCCTAGTAAATTGTCTGCTAGAGTATCATCAGTGTATGTCATAGTAGCATGATTCTTGTCAAAAACAGTAATACCATCTGAATAAAACAATAAATCACCATTCACATCAGAAAATGTTGAGCAGCCTTCAAGCGTGTTTAATAATCCGTCAGTTAAAGTTACTGGGGGTGAAGAATTAAAATCTAGGCCTGCATTTTCTCCAAAATACCAAATATTAGCTTGTTTTTGAGAAAATACATTTAATGCAAAGAATAATATAAAAAAGGGAATTAATTTATTCATTTTACTAGACTTCTTTTGATAGGTTCAAATATATTTAAAATAGATTATAATCTCCAATTTATTGTTGCCTGTTAAAGACAAAATTACTAACAAATTTATAAAAAAATCAAAGGGAAATAGAAGTCTGGTTGTACTATTTTCTTAGAAGCGAGAAGTTTCCTGTTTTATTAATTATTTGTTTCGTGTTATCTGCTGGTATTAAAG
>CAWWAI010000106.1:0-2370 GCA_963934885.1 uncultured Rickettsiaceae bacterium
TTAGGCTTGGAGGGTGGTCCCCCCATATTCAGACAGGATTTCACGTGTCCCGCCCTACTCTAGAACTTTAAAAAACCTTACCTATACGGGGCTATCACCCATTATTGCCAACCTTTCCATGTTGTTCTAGTTTGTTTTAAAAAGCTACTTGCCTGGTCCGCGTTCGCTCGTCACTACTAACGGAGTCTCTGTTGATGTCCTTTCCTTCAGCTAATGAGATATTTCAGTTCACTGAGTTCGCTTCATATAGCTATGTATTCACTATATGATACCTAATAAATTAGGTGGGTTTCCCCATTCGGAAATCTCCGGATCAAAGTTTATTCACAACTCCCCGGAGCTTATCGCAGTGTATTACGTCCTTCGTCGCCTTCTAACGCCAAGGCATCCACCAAATGCTCTTATATTATTTATTTTACCAAAACTTGAGATCACACGATGCATGTAGAGTTAATTCTTACACGCTTCAGTATTACTCGCGATAATTAATCGCGGTGTGTATTTAGTTTTATTATTCTTTATCAACTTTTAAAACAGCTACAAGCTTTATCGTTGCTTGTGTGAGAATCTTTATACATAAACCCCAATCCATTGTCAAACACTATTTTTTTAAAACTGAAATATCTTCTTTTTTCTTCTATATGTATATATGTTCTAGTCATTCAAATTGAATTTTTTAAACAACCTAATTTCAACCACTCTTGACACAATACTCTTACTAAGTTATGATTCAAAGATCATTAAAACTCACGCTTAACTATGAATGCTTTTGAAGTAACTTTTTTGAATAATAAATGTTGGAGCTGGCAAAACTAGAAGTTTTCCACAAACAAAATTAAATACGATTTTCAAAAAATACTTTTAAAGGATTATAATCATGCCTAAATCATACAAAATCTGCGCTTTTATTGTAAGCATCTTAATTTTGATTTTTATTGTTGCCTCTCAAAGTAATAATAAAAATAATGCTCTACCACTAATTGCCATAGCGAATTACGGACCTCATTCTTCATTACAAGAAACAATCTATGGTATAAAGGAAAAGCTAGAAACTCTAGGCTATATTGAGAATCAAAATATTAGATATGAAATAGCCGATGTAAATTTTGACACTTCACTAATTATACAAATGCTGAACAAACTAAAAAGCCACAGACCGGATATTTTAGTCACCCTGTCCACCCCCATTGCCCAATCTGCAAAAAACATGATAAAAGATATTCCTGTTATATTCACTGATGTTACTGATCCAGAAAGCGCAGGCTTAATATCAAATGACTTAGACAGCAATATCACTGGAGCCTCAGACCGACAAAATTTAAAACTAATGCTACAATTTGCACAACAATTATTGCCAAAAACAAAAATTGTTGGAGTGCTTTATTCTACTGGTGAAGCTAATGATATATCGATGTTAGAAATGCTAACAAAAAGCGCTGAACAACTTGATATAGAAGTGATTGCAGTTCCAGTAGAACACACTCGTGATGTTGTTAGTCGAATGAAACTCTTAAAAAACAAAGTAGACTTTATTTATACTGGTTCAAGCGGAGCTATTCAAGCTTCACTTCCAGCGATTATAAGCGTAGCAGAATCAATGAAGTTACCGCTATTTAACTTTAATGGCGAAGAAGTTATAGAACATAATGCATTAGCTAGCTTTGGAGTTTCTCACAAAAAAGTAGGAGCTAACGCAGCACAAATTATCCACCGTATATTTAAGGGTGAGAAACCTGAAAATATTAAAGTGATGCACCCAAATAACTCTGATCATAAGGGATTTATCAGTCAGAAGCGCGCGGAGCGTATAGGACTAAAAATTCCAAGCAATCTAACACAAATAACCATAGTAAAGTGAATGAATAAGTTATGTTAATCCTACAAAACATTAAAAAATCTTTTCCACAACTAGAATCTCCAGTGCTAAAAAATATCAATCTTAAAGTTGATAAAGGGGAATATTGTATAATTCTTGGAAGTAATGGCTCGGGGAAATCTACTTTACTGAAAGCTATTTCTGGTGAATATAAAGTAGATGCTGGGCAAATTTTACTTGATGGAATAAATATCACAAAACAAGAGATTCATCATCGTGCAAAATATATTAGCAGCGTAGCTCAAGATATTACTAAAGGAACTATCCAAGATATGACATTATTAGAAAATATGTCTATAAGCAGTATACGTGGCGATAAAGCTACCTACAAATTCTACGCTAGTCAAGCTCAAGAAATTGAAGATAGAGTAAAATTACTAGGACTTGGATTAGAAAAATTCTTACATAGCAATATGTCCTCATTATCTGGCGGACAAAGACTGATCTTGCCCTAGTTTTCGGGACAGTAAAATTAATAAAACTGAAAGGAAAAC
>CAWWAI010000107.1:0-2336 GCA_963934885.1 uncultured Rickettsiaceae bacterium
TTTTGATTACATTTTTTGCTCTAAGTGGGTCAATAGTTGATTACATTTTACAGTATATCGACCAGAAAACATTAAAAAAGTTTATAAGCACCACAATATTATTACAAAAAAGTCAACGGTTGCGTCTGCGAAATCTGATACTCAACAAACCATGAATGTTCTTTTTAAAAGTGCTTGTGAAGCGCAAGGTATGAATAAAAGCACAGAAGTAATATGTTTAGCTGATGGGTCTGAGAATTGCCGATCTATAGCTTATTCTATAAGCAATTACTGTAAAAATGTTACATATATTGGACTGGTTTCATATTGATAGGAAGTTTAAGAATCATGCAGAATCAACGTTAAATACGTTGATAAATCAAAGACAAAAAGGTAAACAAAAGATGCAGTGGACGAGAGACGGCGCTCATAATATTTTGCAAATAAGAGCATCAATTCACAGTAATTCTTGGAAGAATGATTGGATAAAAGTTGAAAATATTCTTTACAAATTGGCTGCATAACTCAATTATCGAGATGATTCCTCCCATTAGTAATATTTGACAAGCAATCCCGGCTAATATTTAAATCGACAGTGCCTTGCTAATTTTAAAGAATATTTACTATATTTTTATACAGAGCATCAGCACTTAAGAATCCACTTTCAATTCTGCCTTTTATACACCAATCTCCAATGGCCGCAAGTTTATTATTTGCGTCTAATAAATATTGGTATTTAACGTTTTTACCAATATTTGCATATCTCCATCTTTGAATCTCACACTGTATTAATTCATCAGCTTTATATTTAATAATTGGAAATAAAGTTTTTAACATTTCTGTTATTACATCCTTATTATTAGTGTCTATATTCTTATCAGACCATTTGTTACTCGCAATAACAACTATTGAGTTTAACAATTTTCTATTTGGTTTACTAGAATTATTTGAAATCCAACTAATATTAGAATTTTTTACAAGCGCAGCGTCCCATCCAGTATTTAATTTATTTTTAAAACCAAGCATTAGAGTGTAACATCCAAGCATTTTCACTAACTTTAGGCAGTTATGGTGAGCAAATTCCTTAGGTAATAAAGTTTGCGCTTGATATGCAGGCGCACTACTGATAACCCAATCAAACTTACCTAAGATATTATTATTACTATTAAATAATTGCCATTTATTCTCATCGACTTTTTTTATCTTATTAACTTCTGTTTCCAGAGTAGTATCTAAGCTACGTGCTAAATATTTGCATACTTGGTTCATTCTTGGAGCGCCGACATAGTGTGGATAGTTTAAATTCCACTGTTTTTTATGAGATGTGTTATTTCCATCAATTTCAGCAAACTTTGCGTTCCAAACATCAACTATACCTTGATTTATTAAAGGCTGCATAAATTTTTGAAACTTATTAGTTTTAATAGTAAAGAATTGAGCACCATGATCAAATTCAAAATCCTCATTGTAGCGCGTGGCAACTCTTCCTCCAAAACCTCTTGATTTCTCAAAAACTTTTACATTTGCTATGTCTTTTAGCATATTTGCAAGTGATAAGCCTGAAATACCAGCTCCAATAATGGCAATATTCTGCTTTTTAGTTATCATATTTTATTCGACTTAGAAAGTTTTTACTATCAGATTCAATATCTCTTCTCTTTTTCTCACTCATTTTATCATATACTCTATACATCATCGATATTCTAGGATTTTTTTCAAGCTTCTCTCTATTTTGTACTATAAAATTCCAGTATAAATAATTAAATGGGCAGGCTTCTTGGCCATTTTTGCTATTTACATTAAAAGAACAATTATTGCAATAGTTTGACATTTTATTTATGTAAGCCCCACTAGCAGCATATGGTTTACTTGCAAGATAGCCTCCATCAGCAAACAATACCATACCAGTTACATTTGGGAGCTCTACCCATTCGTAAGCATCTGCATAGACGATAAGATACCACTCATTTACCTGATCTGGATCAATTCCTGCTAAAAGAGCAAAATTACCTAATACCATCAATCTTTGAATATGGTGCGCATATGCATGGCGTCTTGTTTCTTTAACGCATTGATTAATGCAGTTCATTTTTGAATTAGCGTGCCAAAAAAAATCTGGTAATTTACGGTCAGCCCCAAAAAAATTCTCATTTTTATAGCCCGGCATTTTATGCCAGTAGATTCCTCTAATATACTCACGCCATCCTATTATTTGGCGAATAAAGCCCTCAACAGCATTAATAGTAGGGACTTGCTATGATACGCATGTTCTACAGCCCTTATACATTCCATTGCAGTAAGCAGACCACAATTTAAGTAAAAACTTAAATGAGAATGAAACATCCAGGGCTCATTTT
>CAWWAI010000108.1:0-2328 GCA_963934885.1 uncultured Rickettsiaceae bacterium
TTAAGAATCGAAATAGTGGCATTTGTAAAGATGGCATTAAAAGCTGCTGATATAATTATTACTAAAAACAAGAACCTGTAATTAGAAAAATTAAGAGGCTTAAGAATATTATAATTAGCATTAATTCTACTCCACTTGACTATCTCAACAGCAGCCACTACAGCAAAAAGACTTGTAGCAGATGAAAGTGCCCACATATAGGATTCCTCATCACTTCCCATTTGAAGCAGTTGTATATTTTTTAAATAGTAATGACTTCCTTCAGCTAAAAAAAGAGCAGGTAATGACCTGTATGAAAAGTAACAAAAGCAGATAACCCTAACGCCATGTGGAAGATAAATAAGACTTCCAAAGATGCTATTTTGAGCAATCTCAAATGTGAATGTTTGCCAAACAAGATATATAAACATAGCGAATATATATGTTGTTAAAGAAACTAAAAAAAAATGTTTCACAGTTTTGTTAAAAAAAAATTTAGGCGGCTACAAGTACTGTTAGATTAAACTCTCTTTTATCATAATTTGATTGGTCTAATTGAAGTAATTTATTCTCTTCAAATTTTTTAATTGATTTATATACTGTTGATCTTGATAAATTTGATAAATTAATAACATCTGTAATATTGCAAGAATCCTTGCTATCTAAGATCATCACAATGGTGTAATAGACTTTCTTTTCAGTTTGATTATAACCGATCAAATTATATTCTTTTTCTAGGCTATCAAGCATTTTTAGAACAGTAGATATTTGTTTTATGAATTCACTTGCCATTTTGTATACAAAATTATTATTGATATAGCCAATATAACTAAAAAAAATGCCTAATACAAATATGGCGGAGAGGATAGGATTCGAACCTACGGTGGGTTACCCCACAACAACTTTCCAAGCTGTCACCTTAAACCACTCAGACACCTCTCCTTGTTAGAAAAAGCATTTTACACGAATCATAATTTTTGTGTGTCACTTTATTTTAGGCGAAATAATACTACTGATTAAATTCTCTAAAGTTACTAAAAAACAATTTTTTATGAGTTGATCGAATAGGGTTTATATCAATACCTCCCCTTCTAAGAAACCGTCCACATACTTCTAATCTAATAATCTTATATTTGTGAGCAATATCTTTATAGATATTTTCAATACACTGTTCATGAAAATCACCCTTATCTCTGTAAGAAACTAAATAACTAAGAAGCCATTTAATATCAATAGGAAGATCAGAACTTATATAAATATTTGCAAAATCTGGCTGGCTGGTCACTGGGCAGATAGACCTAAATCCTGTAAATTTTATTACCTCTAAAGGTTTTGTATAAAGTCTCTTAGTTGTATTTATATCAAGAGCTTCTGGTTCAGAGCTAAATTTCTTAAGAAATTTTGCTTCAACTAAAGATGTTGTTAACTTACTTAGATCTTTAATAATTCTACCTAAAACTTCTTTATCAGAGGAGAAAGATTTCTTATAAAATGCATTTAAATACAATTTAAGTGACTTTGACTCAACAGTAAAAGTGGATGAAGAAGGTATTGATATTTGAAGAACCCTAAGAACTGGCAATCTTTTATCATCTAAATAATTGAATTCATAAGCATTCCAATAATCAATTCCATAAGCATGGGCAGCCTTAGTTCTTTCAATTGGATCTAATACTTTAAAACCAGTAGGAGTTTTACCTACTTTCTTACCGAGAAACTTTGTTCTCATTGCCTAATGCCAGTTCCTTTTTCTAATAGGTAAAGACAGGAACCTGTTAAGAGACCGATAAAGCCTAATATCATTCCAAGAGCAAAGCTTATTGAGACATCACTAACACCAAGCATTCCTGCTCTAAAAGTATTCACAACATAAAGCATAGGATTGGCCATGGATACGGCTCTCCAAAAATCTGGAAGAATATTTATTGAATAAAAAACTCCTCCAAGATATATCAAAGGCGTTAGTACAAATGTTGGTATAACAGATATATCATCAAAGCTATCTGCAAAAACTGCATTAATAAAGCCCATTAATGAGAAAAGTATAGAAGTTAAGAATAGAACAGTTAATGTAAGCAAAGGGCTTACCACAGTAAAGTCGGGATAGAAAAGTAAGCTAACACCAAATACGATAAAGCCTATAAGGCAACCTCGACAAACACCGCCTAGAACAAATCCAAGCAGAATCGTCCAATTAGGCATAGGCGAAATTAATAACTCCTCAATCGACCTTTGAAATTTAACTGAATAAAAAGATGACACTACATTGGCATAGGAATTAGTGATTACTGACATCATTATTAGCCCTGGAATCATAAACTGGATGTAATCAAAACCATCCATAGTTCC
>CAWWAI010000109.1:0-2325 GCA_963934885.1 uncultured Rickettsiaceae bacterium
GGTGAAGTCGTAACAAGGTAGCCGTAGGGGAACCTGCGGCTGGATTACCTCCTTAAAGACTAAAAATACATTAGGTAATAGAAACTAGTTATTAATTTAGCCAAGTATTGTTATTTAGTGTTAGTCAAAAATTTACTGTCACTACCTTTACCTTTTTATTTGTATATTTGATATTCCTTTTAAAATTCATCAATAAATCTACTAATCTCATCATCACCATTATTAAATTTTTTTTAAATATCTATATTAATAATTTAGTTTTATTCTATTAAATAATAGTTAAATGAACTATTTGCATAATTAAGTCAAGAATTTCTTGTGATCAAATATTTGTTCCTTCATAAGAAAATAATATTGAATTAAATAGAAATTTAATTAATAAATAGAGATCCGTTTATACCACTTAGTGTAATTTTAGAGCCATTATTATATTTGCCAGCTAAAATTCCTTTAGCTAGTTCATTTTGAACTTCTCGTTGGATAATACGTTTTAAAGGCCTAGCGCCGAAGGCTGGGTCATAGCCTTTGTTTGCAAGGTAGTTAATAGCATCATTATCATAATTTAAATTTATGTTTTGTAAGGCTATTATTTTTTTTAGCAACTCTAGTTGAATTTTTACTATATGGTTCATATGAGAACGATTTAGGCGATGGAACAGAATAATTTCATCCAAGCGATTAAGAAATTCTGGTCGGAAGGTGGCTTCAACATATTTCATTACATCGGAGCGTACTACATCTGTATCTTCACCATCTGGTTGATTTACTAAAACTTCTGATCCAAGGTTAGAAGTTAAGATGATTATTGTGTTTTTAAAATCAATAAGGTGTCCTTGACTGTCTGTTAATCTACCTTCATCTAATATTTGTAGCATAATGTTAAAAATGTCTGGATGGGCTTTTTCAATTTCATCAAATAATATAATTTGATAGGGGCGACGTCGTACCGACTCGGTTAATACCCCGCCTTGTTCATAACCTACATAACCTGGAGGTGATCCAATTAGGCGTGATATTGCATGTTTTTCCATATATTCAGACATGTCTATGCGTAATACAGCATTGCGCTCGTCAAATAGAAATTCAGCTAAAGATTTGGTTAGCTCTGTTTTACCAACACCTGTTGGTCCTAAAAATAAGAAAGAGCCAAGAGGGCGATCCTGACTTTGAATGCCAGCTCTTGAGCGCCTTACGGCATCGCTAACTGCAGCAATTGCATCATCTTGTCCGATAACTGATTTACGTAATTTTTCTTCCATTATTAGCAATTTTTCACGCTCACTTGACATCATGCTATCGATAGGTATGTTAGTGATTTTGGAAACTAAACTCGCAATATCTTGTTCGGTCACTCTTTCTTTTAGTAGCTTGTTGTCAGCTTGTTCCCCTGAGATCTTCAGTTTATGAGTAATTTCTGGAATCACGCCATATTTTAATTCGCTTGCCTTTGTAAGATCTCCTCTTCTCTCTGCTTGTTCTAATTGAGTTTTAGCTTGTTCCATCTCTTCTTTTAACTTTTGCGCAGATTGCATTTTAGCTTTTTCTGCTTGCCATTTAGAGCTAAGATCTAGTGATTGTGATTCAAGCTTCTCAAGCTCAGATGATAATTTAATTACCTTTTTCTTGGAATTATCATCTTGTTCCTTTTTTAGCGCAGATAGTTCTATTTTAATTTGGATAATGCTTCTATCTAATTCATCGAGTTTTTCAGGCTTACTTGATATTTCTATTTTAAGGCGGCTTGCTGCTTCGTCAAGTAAGTCTATTGCTTTATCAGGTAGGAAACGATCAGTTATATATCTATTAGATAGAGTAGCTGCTGCAATGATTGCATTATCAGAAATAATAACCCCATGATGTATTTCATATCGATCTTTTATTCCACGCATAATTGAAATAGTATCTGCAACAGTTGGCTCTGAAACATAAATTGCTTGGAACCTACGTGCTAGAGCAGTATCTTTTTCTATGTATTTACGATATTCATCTAATGTAGTTGCACCGATACAGTGTAGTTCACCACGCGCCAGCATTGGTTTTAATAGGTTGGCAGCATCCATAGCTCCATCTGTTTTACCAGTTCCAACTAGTAAATGTAATTCATCGATAAATAATATAATTTCGCCACTAGATTCTTTTATTTCATTAAGGACTGATTTTAGTCGCTCTTCAAATTCTCCACGGAATTTGGCTCCTGCGATTAATGCTCCCATATCAAGTTCAATTATTTTGCAATGTATGAGAGATTCTGGTACATCTTTCAAATATATCCTTTGTGTAAAATGTAATCAACTATTGACCCACTTAGAGCAAAAAATGTAATCA
>CAWWAI010000110.1:0-2277 GCA_963934885.1 uncultured Rickettsiaceae bacterium
ATAACGAGACTAATAGCAATAACTCAAAAAAAAGAGTTATTATACCTTTAGAAAGCATAGTCGTATTACCCAAATAGCCTACAATGGTCTTATTTATTATAAAAATATTTTATAATATTTGCTATAAATGTAGAGAAAATAAAAATAAAGTAACCTCATACTCAATGAAAAAAATTTTTATACCAATCCTAAGCTTTTTACTTTCCTCTTTATATATATCTACAGCTCAAGCTGCTTGTAATTTTCAAGCAAAACTTGGAGAGAAAAAAACTACATTTGAAGAAAGAAAATTTCCATCAAGAGGCTTTCCAATGGAACATGTTGGCCTTGAAGTTTATCCAATGCTTGCAGAAGACATTTGCTCTAATCAAAAACTAAAAGACATTGGAATAGAATACAAATTTTTAAATGACGAGTTAATTGCAATTAATATGGTTGCACTTAATGGTGAAAATAACTCTGTATCAGAAAAATTAACTTTAATGAATTATGCTAAAAATAATTATGGTACTTTTGACACAACACAAAATCCTAAATCTTATAGTGGTTATGAAATATTTGAAAAAACTAATCAGTTTATAGTATATCAAAGGTTACCTGGAGAAGATGGTATTATTGATGAACAAATTTATATAACAACGCAAGAACTCGATACAAAGCTAATGGAATTTTATAAAAAGATGGAATTACAATAAACCGAATAGACATGATTGAAATGAAAAAAATATTTATTGGACTATTTGTGTTTATATTTATCCATATAGAGCAAGTAAGTTCAAAATCTCTACCTCCAGGAACGGGTGCTGGAGATGTTCCGGCGAATATTTTAATCATGCTTGATAAATCAGGAAGTATGGGTTGGCGTATGAGTGGTGGAACAGCTAGCATGAGATACCCCTATGATGCAGATGCGGATAGTAATGGTGATATTATAGTTTCACAATATAATAGAGATGGTGTTAAAAAATTTGTTTATGGCTCTTCAACTCTTGATACTGGCTTTGGTACTAATGGTGTAACTGGAAAATCTGGAAATTGTAAAACATCTTATTCTTACAGCGGTGAAGTTTACAACGATGTATATTATACAACTGCTTATTATGAACGAGCTGTTGTTGCAATTAGAGCAAGTGATGGAGCATGTTTAAGAAAATATGATATTGGTGGCTACCCATATAATATGACCATCGATCAAAGTACTGGTACGCTTTATGTTGGGCATAGTGGGGGTTTAAAAAAGATAAACCTTAGCAACAATCAAATGACCAATTGTAGTGTGAGTTCTCCATTGAGATATAGTTATGGTACTAAAATAAGTGGTGGTTACATTTATGCAAACAGATCTAGTCGTATGTATAGATATGCTGTATCAAACTCGAATTGTCCAAGTTCTAGTGGGACGTCCTTTTCTTATTCAAAAGGTAATTATCTTGGATTAGAAGCAAATCCAAATAATTCAAATGAATTATGGACACTCTCTTGGAGTAATAGCAAAATGGAAAAAATTACCGTAAATGGTAGTGGAAATGGATACACGTTAAATAAAACAATTGGATCTAGAAGTACATCCCCTTCTACTTCATCAAAAACATATTTTTATTATCCTTGGGGATTAGGTTGGGATCAAACTAACAACAGGTTAATTGCAGCTAATTTAAACAATGGTGACGTTCAAATATTTGATACTAATGGCACATGGATTAAAACTATTGGTGGTAGACCAAGCACTAGAATGCAAGCAGCAGCTGCAGCAATAAAATCATTAGTAACTGATGCTTCTTTAACATCAGGTGTAGATTATGGCTTTGCATATTGGGCTTCTGGCTCTGCAGGTTTTTCAAGATGGAATGGTAATCATAAAACTGGCTCAGGCTCTGCAACACCTTGCAGCAGTTATAATTGTTTAAAAGTTCCAATTCAAAAAGGTGGTGCAGCTCAAATTGCTAAAATGATAGATACGGTTAGTCCTGGTGGAGGAACTGATGCTGATGCATTTATGAAGATTGCTCAACAATATTTTTTAAATAGCACCTATACTCCAATTGATAGTAATTCAATAGACTGCCAAAAAAGTTATGTAGTAGTTATTGGTGATGGAAATTGGTATAATCATAGTAGGGCTGTGGCCAAAGCAAGTAATTTATTTAAAGTACATGGAATAAGAACTTATACGGTTGCATTTGGAACTGGTATAAGCTCTAGTGGACTTAGAAACTTTAATTCACTTGCTGTTGCTGGAGGAACTACTAAAGCAATCGTAGCAACTACCGGTGAATC
>CAWWAI010000111.1:0-2199 GCA_963934885.1 uncultured Rickettsiaceae bacterium
TCTTTGAAACTGAGTGCATCGGTTGGTGCCCTGCTGAACTTAGATCAAGAATAGATAGTCTGGCATGCGCAAGACCAATACCCTCACCTTCATCGCACCAAGTACCTCTATCATCTGGACCGCGATGGTTAATCGCCTTTGCCATTTCATCTAAACAATTATAAGGATATGATGTTTTTCCTACATAGCCAGCAATACCACACATTTATATTTTTCCTTTAATAAATTTCTTTAAATAAGTATAAAGAAAGCTCCTATACTTAATATTTTAAAGCTTCGTTTCTTTAATTGAAATGAATACACCATGCTTTAAATATAATTCGTAAGCCATGCCTACTACCGCAATTAGAATAAAGGGGAATTTATATCGAACTGCTGTTCCAAAATTAAAGACAACTAGACCGTAAATACTAAATGCAGCAACTGTATAGACCAACCATTTAATGGCAATATTTTTGTCCACTCGTGAAGTTTTTAAAAATATAAAAACTAAGAAAATAAATATAAATATATTTTCTATACTCTGAACAAACTGAAATAAATTACTTGCTTCCCAGGGCAGGGGTTTCATCAAGAAATAAGGAGCCGATTGAAGGCCTGAGATTGCAAAGTCTCTAAAAGTTTTTATATGGACATAATCTATGTATAAGCCTCCATCCTCCATAAATAATGCTCGTCTAGAAAAATCCACAAGCTCTATAATTGATATAATAGAAGGAGCTATTCCGGCTATAATAAGAATTATTAGCAGATGTCTATATCTATAGAAAAGTGATCCTCTTGAAAAATAAAGATGAACTATATAGAAAACTATTATTAAAAAAAAGTTTTGGGACTTTATGATAGCTAAAGGCAGAGCAACTAATAATGCAAACAATCTTCGATTTTCTAAAAAAAGAATTACCGATAAAATCATAAGTGTAAATACTAATGTGTCTCGAAGCGCTAACGAGCTATAAAGTAGAAAACTTGGATAGAATAAAATAAATAAAAGAGGCCAGCCACGTAATTTCTTGGATGAATATAGCCATATTACTGTGACTGTGGCTAAAAATCGACTAAAAAAACCTAGGCTGTTAATTGTTTCCACATAAGGTAAAGGGATAAAAGCTAACATCCAAGTGGAGAGCCAAATTTTTATATTAGCGCCAAAATCAGTATCTAAATAACGTAACGATTGAACTTTTCCAAAATACTTAAATTGATCTGGCATATATGATGCAGGAAACAGAACATCATTAAGAATAAAGGGAATGAAAGCAAATAATGATAAAAAGAATGACAACCAGAATGGAATCAATCCCATCCGAAAAGATACAAGTATAACAATCAATATTACTAGCAAATTTGGAATGTCATAAAAAAACATTTATAGAATCCTGAGCAAAAATAAGACATTAAAAATATTTGCAAAGATATAATATTTTTGAGCTAAACAAAAAAAATGTAATTCTAGATTATATGTTGGCATAATTTTTTAAATAGTAATAAATATACGAAATCACATCATAAGACATTGAGTCTGCTTATCCCAGTATAAATAATAAGCATTGTCTGATTACTTATTTCTCGACACATGACCATACTTCTTTATATTTTTTTACCATCTTGTTAAGGCTAAAATTTTCAACAACTCTTTGGCGACAAGCAACCTCTCGACGTAACCAAGCATTATTATTTGATTGCTTTTCTTTTGCAGCCTGAAGTATTGCGTTAGCCAGAACTTGAGGATTTTTTGGTGTTACAACCCAGCCCGTATCACTAACTATTACTCTGGCATCGCCTACGTTTGTAGTAATGCAAGGCGTGCCACATAACATTGCTTCATTAAGAACGTTTGGGAAAGCTTCTGACTTTGACGAAAGTACAAATAAATCGATACCATTCATGACAGCGACAATGTCATTCCTTCTACCTTGAAGGTTTACACGCTCCTTCAAACCATTTTTATTTAACATACCTACCAAGTCTTGGTTGCTATGGTCGAGATCTGTTCCGACTAATACGGCATGAAAATCAAAATTATCTCTATTTAATAAAGCAAATGCTTCAATTAGATTGCTAATGTCTTTTTGAGGGTCATATCGCCCAACATGACCAATAAGAATGCTATTAATGGGTATACCAAGCTCATTTCTAAAATCTTCACCTAAATATTTATTTTGAATAAAGCCTTCTATGTCATAACCATTGCGAACT
>CAWWAI010000112.1:0-2127 GCA_963934885.1 uncultured Rickettsiaceae bacterium
TAGATTTTAAACTTTTTAAATACGCATGATCAAGTGTATCGGTGCTACCAATAGATAAGGATACTCCATGCATTACAACTGGGTATCGCTCAGCTATTTGATCAAGATAATTACGTGGCTTACCACCAATATTTATGTAATTTTCTGTTAGAATTTCAAACCAGTCGATTGGGGGATTTGAAGCTAAAATATCTTGATAATGCTCCGCTCTAAGACCGAGACCAAACCCTAAAAAAGGGCGATTTTTTGTCTGCATGTTATTTCATATTCTATAATATAGGTTATGTATTTTAGTAACTACTTAGTGACGGCAATATAATTTAATGTGCCGTCAATTAAGTTTATAAAAAAAGCCATTACACAATGGCTATACCTTGGTTCATCTTATAAATTAACCACTAGCTAATAAATCATAATCCAAATGATTAATTATTATTCTGCTCATGGCGTCAATAATATTCTGACCTTGTTTTCTCATTGTGGAGATAAATCCTCGTATTTTTAAAAAATGTTTGGTATATGTCTCAGTTCTAAACCCACCAGAGATTTTTTGCTTCACCTTTATCATTCGTATATCTTGCTCTGCTTGGTTATTTGTAAATGGAATATCTACAGTATCCAAGAATGCAAGATATTTTGCTCCATGCTCTATTAATCTGTTAGCTAAAGCTAAAACGTCTTTCTTCCATTTTTCATTTGTTAGTGTCAATGCCTCGGATTGTGCTAATGATATTAATTTCTTAAACTCAGCTTTATACTGTAATTTAATCTGATATGTAAGCTTTTCTAATTTTTTATCTTCATTCATTGATAACAATAAATCACGCATTTTATTCGCAAAACTCAAACCATAAAATTGATCCATTGATTTTAATTCACGCAATAAATGTGCATTACATAATCCGTGATTTTTAATCTTCTCTAACTTATGGTAACTCTTAAAACAATCATGAACCAAATTACCTGAATAATTAGGCAACACATTAGTCGCATTCATTGCATCTATTCCACGCTTAGCTTGCACGTCATAATACGTAAAATGTTTATTAGAAATGACATGCAACCACATTACTATTTTCTTGACTTTTAAACCGCTCTCATCAGCATGCAATGTAACTTGTTTGTATAATTCTTCTATCATTGTATCTTCATAATGATTTAAATTATTAGATAATTCTGCCTGCCAGTTATAAATGCTACCCTCACTAACTGAAATACCAAAAAGATCTATTGATGTTGTTTCTAAACGTTTTGTTGGTAAAAAATCTTTATTGTGTAAATATAATAATATGCTTTTGATTACATTGCCATAACTTACCCCATGAGGCACATCTGTTGCAGCTATTGTTTCACAGCCACAGTTGCACATACCTGAATATATATAGTGATTTGTGATCTTTCGAATAACCTCTACATCATGAACTTGTCTTGTATCAAATAATTTAAAATCTAGTAACTCAGTAACACAGCTACTGCATTCTTTAGGTTTATGGTTTTCTTTATCTGTAGGCTCTTTTGAAAAATCTAATGTACCACCATTATGGTCTTTTTGACCACCTGATGCCTTATCAGTCTTAGCTCTATTACTTACTGTTGCCTTATTAAATTTATTTGATGATGGCGGAAAATTGCTAGTATTACTATCTATTTTTAAACGCTTTTTTAATTGTGCATTTTCATCTTTTAATGCTTTATTCTCAACTCGCAAAACTTCATTTTCTTTGCTTAATTTCTCAACCTTTAATGTCAATGTCCGATTTTCAAATATTAAACCATCAATCTTAGCAATAGCAATTGATAGCTTTTCATCTAATTGAGAAATTCGAATATTTGCTTTGGATAAAGCTTCATCTCGGTTAAAATTTTTCATCTGTTCACTTCAAAATATTTAATAATTTGTGCGAGGAGAAAATTATATCATATAAATGATTGGCGTTGCTGAGTAGTTACCGATTATCTAAAAATCAAACATTCACTGACTTAAGCGGTATTTGAGCTATGTCTGAATTTTACCATATCTTCGAGCTAAATCTATATATACAACTTTGTTCTCACCACCAAATATCACTATTACACTATCCTAATAGTGATATTTTTTTGAGGCTATTTTGAGGCTATTTTTAGGGT
>CAWWAI010000113.1:0-2083 GCA_963934885.1 uncultured Rickettsiaceae bacterium
TTTCATACAAGATTAATGCTTTTGGTTTCAAAGATAAGGTTTGTCTACAAATCTCCGACCCAATTGATCCTCCGGCTCCAGTAACCATTACTATTTTTCCTGTAATGTTCCTACTTAGTAATTTTTGGTTTGGCAACACGGTTTCACGCCCAAGCAAGTCTTCAATCCTTACTTCTTTCAAGTCATCAGAGGTAACTTTGCCTCCAGCTAGATCTGCTACACGAGGGAGCATGCGAACATTAACAGAATGAGTTTCCAATGCAGAAACAATCTCAAAGCGTTTAGCACGAGAAGCATAAGGTATAGCAAGCAATATCTCTTCAATCTTAAGCTTATTAATTAAAACACCAATAGCATCTCCAGAATAAACATCTAACCCCATAACTTGAGTGCCTTGAAATCTTTTTTCTTCATCAACAAACCCAACAAGCCTGTATTCAGAAGAATGGACTAAAGCGCCAGCAAGCTGCATACCAGCATCACCAGTTCCATATATTAAAGCTCTCTTTCTTTTAACGTCAGAGCACCTTAGCGTAAGTAACCAGCGCGCACCCAGACGTAAACTGACTATTACCAATATCGATAATACCCAATTTATCAATACAACTGAGCGAGGATTATTATGTCCTATTAGAAAGATAATACCCCACACTAACGCATACAAAGACACTGCTTGCACAATCGTCCATAAGGCATCGAAACTAGCATAGCGAGTAACTGATCGGTATAAGCCAAAGTACAGAAAAATAATTCCGCCAATAAATGGCGCAGCAAAGAATAGCCAAAAAATAAAATCATTAGTTGGAAAATACCATAACCCAAGTCGGATTGAGAATGATGCCCACAATATCAATACAAGAATGATGGCGTCAACAACAAGAATAGTCAGTTGTTTATAAAAACGTGACAGTTTAATGATCTTATTTAGCAAAAGATAATATCAGATTAGTTAATTTAGATAATTTTAAATTATATGCTTTTTAGAGTCAGCAAGGACATTTATCAAAAGATAAGTTCTTTTTGTAAAAAAGAATTTATTACGGGCATAAAATTTTATAAGTCCATCCAAAATTAAGTTAATTGCTCAATTAATAACTTCAAAATTATACCTAATAAGACTAAACACACTGGCGACCCAAAAACTAATACAGGCAAAACATCTCTGATCGTAACTCAACCACCCATAGTCTAAACTCAAGACGCTAGTTTAATACCGAAGAGCAAGGGCTATTTTACGAGACCATCAAAGCATTTAGCACTGACATTAATCCAAAAATATTTATTAAAAAAGTACTTATAGTCAAGATAGCAGAATTTACTGTGACGCCAAGTTACCAAGATTTTTAATATGACAAGGTAGTACCTCGTAATAACAACTTAGACTAAATAGGTATAAAAAAATAAAGGGCTAGGAATGTAAACGAAGCAAGTAAGTATGCCAACAACCTGCCAACGAAAATAGCGTAAATATTTATGAACCAGTCAGTATTTTCAAACTTCACATCTAATGATCTACTTATCATTGGATCAATGTACATGGCCAAAACTAAGGCACCAATCCCGTGAGCTGCAGTAGCTAACTGACTTATTGTCATTCTATAATCTGGAATTAAAATTGCTACAGAAAAAGTAATGAGAAAACCCGTTGACAGAAAAAAATATGCAAAAGCAGAGGCGACAATCTTTTTGAGTGGCAAACTCCTTATGCTTGGAGCAGCTTCCAGGCTGATTTGGTTTAATTTATTGTTTTTGCTAAATAATACCTTTCCGATGGCTACTGGTATGGTGACAAATTCGTACTCTATAAAAACACGTTGAAACAATAACTGAAAGTAATTAAAATTAAGATACACTAAAAAAGAAAATAAAAAAGCTGACATTGTTAAAATACCTGAAGTCAGTAAAAATAATTGTATAGTTATATTTTTAGACTCAATCATAAAAGATAAGGACAGCAATAAAGGAGGTAAAAATACACGGCTTGTTACAAAAATACTAGACTGTAAAGTCGTTCCTAGTGAAAGCATATTGACCAACTTCCCAGCTAATCTTGATCCAAAAGACACGGTCTCAATAAACTGCA
>CAWWAI010000114.1:0-2070 GCA_963934885.1 uncultured Rickettsiaceae bacterium
ATTCTTTTCAAGAAATGAGTCGGCATCTGGATAGTTGGTTGGTAAGAGCTAACAAAATTAAAAAATCGTAGGGTAATATGGGATAATTTTTTATTTCTAGTGGTACACTTTTCACGCGAATTAGTGGTACACTTTTAATTGACATTGACACTATTTACTTATAAGTTATTTACTTTTTTGTTAAATTTTTCTAAATTAACTATAAGTTGTTATTAAAATTTTGCTAGACTCATAATAGATAATTAACTTGTGTGGAGTTTTATATATGGATTATTTGGAACCTTGTTACTATTCAGTTAGATTAATAGAAAAACTTCAATCCCTAGATACAGAAAATATATTGGATTTTGAGTTGATAGATAAAGCTATATACTGGGCTTAAAAAGTACCATGACGGACAGTTTAGAAAGAGCGGCGAACCTTTTTATACTCACCCATTAGAAGTAGCTTGTAGGGGTTTTGACCTGTCTAATTTAAGGCTAACTAGATTTCTGATTTTTAGTCTAGATAAATTGGGCTACCTCAATCTATCCGTTTATGTAATAGAAGTAAGTAGTGAGTGTTACTAATTTATGCATTAATTTTATCTTCGTCTATATGATTTTTCTCATAATTTTCATGGCGCATTTGTGCTTCTATACATAGTGTTGCTACTGGTCTTGCGGATAGGCGTTTGAGGCCTATTTTCTCGTTAGTTTCTTCACAATAACCATAATTCCCTTTATCTATTTTAGTAATAGTTGTTTCTATTTTATCGATTAATTTACGATATCTATCTCGTGTTTTTAGTTCGATTGTTGTTTCAGTCTCTACACTAGCTCTATCGTTTAGATCTGATTCGTTCCAATTTTCTTCTTTTAGATGCGTTAATGTTTCACGCGATTCATTTAACAATTCATCTCTCCAATCTTGCAATTTTAACTTAAAATAAGAAAGTTGCATTGGGTTCATGTATTCCTCCTCTTCAGATGGAATATATCCTTCAGGTAAAATAATTTTTTGCATAATGATCTATTTTCTCGAATTTTTATATTAAACAATATAGCGTATAAGCAAAATTTAACGCAAGTATATTTATTAAAATTTGGTTAACTATAGTCTGGATGAGCTTTATTGTAAACGGATTCTAGGTGATTCTGATTAATTTTTGTATATCTTTGAGTAGTAGACAGACTTTTATGTCCTAGCAAGTCTTGTATTGACCTTAAATTAGCCCCATTTTCAAGTAAATGCGTGGCAAAACTATGTCTGAAAGCATGGGAGCTTAGATGCTCTGGTAGGCCAAGTATTCTACGTAATTGTATTAATTCACGATTAAATACAGCACGTTGTAAAGGCGCTCCACGTTTTCCACGGAATATTGGTTCGTCTACCTCGATAAAATATGGCAGATGTGATATATAGTTTATAATTAATAACCTTGCAGATTCTATCCAAGGTATAATCCTCTCTTTATCTCCCTTTCCTGTGATTTTGATAAATTCTTTGTTATCTAGGTGTTTTTTAGTTATGGATAATGCTTCGGAAATACGAAGTCCACTAGCATAAATTAAGGTTAGTAGAGCTTTGTTACGTATATGTATCCATTCTTCATTTCCTAGCATTTCAATATTTTTTAGAGAGATTTGTACTTCCTTTGAAGATAGAGCCTTGGGTAAAGTTCTTAATTTTTTAGGGCTGTTAATCGTAAAAATGGCATGACAATTAACAGCATGTTTTCTCTCTAAGTACCTATAGAAGTTTTTTATAGAAGATAGAGCTCTTGCGTTAGAGGAGTTACTATAATTATTTCTATGACGCTCAGAAAGCCAGCTGCGCATTAATCGTACATCAATAGAAGAAAGAATTTTAAGAGAAGTATCTTGGGAGAGATATTTTGTAATAAAATCTAAAAAATGATTTAGGTCATTAGAATAAGATAATATAGTGTGGTCGGAATAATTGCGCTGTATGTTAAGGTAATATTGCCAATCATTAATTATTTTTATAAGCTCTGGTTGGCGGATAGGCATTCTTTATTTCCCTATACAGAAATTGCTAAAAATTTCTCCTAAAATTTCGTCAACAGTA
>CAWWAI010000115.1:0-2055 GCA_963934885.1 uncultured Rickettsiaceae bacterium
CATAATTTATTTATTTATTTCTTTATTTATTTATTTATTTATATCACCTATATAATCTTGAACGGTTCTAAAACCAACAAAACTTCTTGCAGAATCTTTATATTCAAAATCTCTTGAACCAACTTCTATAAAATAAGCTACGTCTTTCCAAGACCCTCCACGTACTATTTTTCTATAATTGTTTTTATCTTCTACATTTGGATTCATAGTAGAGCCCATGTAATAAGATGTCCCATTATATGATGTACCTGTCCATTCAGAAACATTCCCGGCCATATTATACAAGCCATAATCATTTGCGTTATACGATTTTGCCTCAACAGTGTATAATGCACCATCGACAGCATAGTCTCCTCTTACTGGTTTGAAATTTGCAAGAAAACACCCTCTATCGCTAGTTGCTGAACCAGAGCCCCAAGGGTATGTGGCAAATAGCAATCCACCTCGTGCAGCATACTCCCACTCTGCTTCAGTAGGCAATCTAAAAACTGGTACGGCACTAATGTTTTTCTTTGTTCGTAGATAATCATTTTTCTTTTTTGTTCTCCAATTACAAAAAGCTTTTGCTTGATCCCAAGTGACACCTACAACAGGATAATCACCATATGCTTGGTGATGAAAATAATCTTGATGCATTGCATCGTTATAAGAATAATTAAAATCTTTAATCCATACTGTTGTGTCTGGATAAATTTTTAAGGGTTCCACTTTCTTTTTAAAATATTTTCTGTCTTTTTTAGCTTTAGCCGCGGAATCTAAATCAAATTCATAGAAGGAATATTTGATAAAAGCTGTGTTAAAAATTCTAACTCCAGCAACAGATTCTTCTTTTTCTGTATATAAACTATCAATTGCCTCTATATAATCCATATCATCTATTTCTTTAAGTGAGATTAAATCTTTACTCCAGTCTAGAGGACGAATGGGATTGTCAGACTTTTCAATTTGATATTTTTGATATGCACTTATTTTGGATGTATCTACATCTTGGTATGCATAAGCTTGGATGCCTTGAGAGGACCTTTTATTACCAGTAGTTGCGGTATTACCTCCATTATTCTTTTGTAATTCCTCAGCTGCTTTATCAGCTAATAAAGTTCTTATTATTGAATCTCGAGCCCAAAAAACAAATTCTTTGTACTCACTATTTGTGATTTCAGTTTCATCCATATAGTAAGGCCTAACAGTAACAGTTTTAGTTGGCGTGCTCATAGTACCAATAATATCTTCATCTTGCTTTCCCATTGTAAAAGAACCACCTGGAATTAAAGCCATTCCGTAAGGTTTCTCTGAAAACCATTTCTTTTTAGCCTTTACACCTACTAACTCGCCCCTATCATTAGAACCACAACTGTAAAATATCGTTATTAAAAGTGCATATATTGCTGCTTTCTTCATAATCTATTTATATATTTCAAAAATAGGTGTAAAACTATTCTTATTTTATTTAAAAAGCAATACTTACACTGCAATTTAACACATTAATTTTATTATCCTAAAATTACACCATTTTCCGCATTGCTTTATACCATTTTTCTGGTATGACTTGCTTTGTTGCGTCTGTATAATCTTTATATGTACATGGTACTAACGCATGTCTTTTGTATTTATTATTTGATAAAATATTTATTTCCATCCACCATCTTCCAGATTTATTACTTTTATAAAAAAGCAAGGGCTCATCCTCTTCTAATAGTATCGTGAACTTTTGATAATTCTCTTTACCAGAAAATGGGTAATCTTTTACTCTAAAATTGACTCCTTCAATAAAATACCAAATCATTTGTGCAATTAAATGAGCTGTTTGGTCATTATTATCATGTTTAGAATTATATTCATAAATACCAAAAGATGAGACTTTGTCACTTAGACCAGCATATCTTGAAATAGCACAAATTTCTTCACCATAGAACCCATTTGGCGAAGAGTTGTTATTTCCCGGAGCTTCGCTTTGCCTTACAGCACCAATATCTATAGAAACAATATCTGAATTTCTAAATGCTGGCTCTATATTTTCTAATACTTTCGCCTCTCCAAGTCTATAGGTGTCAAAAA
>CAWWAI010000116.1:0-2018 GCA_963934885.1 uncultured Rickettsiaceae bacterium
TATATAGTATAGCATATAATTTGTAATAGCATATTTGTAATACAGCAATTCCAAATTTGGCCTATACCACTTATGCAAGCCGTCTGTTTAGTTATTTATATGTACAATAAATGAATAATCTGTATTTTTACTTCACTTTTTACGTTTTTTGCCTTCTAACTACTTCAATTATTTTAACGTTATTGTAATTTTTGACGTTGTAAACACAAAATAACGGTTAACAATCCGTTGATTGTTGATACTAATAGCTATTTTTAGTTGATTTATATTGGTGGTGGTTCATATTTTCTTTTCAAAGCTAATACTTCCCATAATATTTCCATCGAAGGAAAAAAGAAAAACTCAACAGCGTTTCTTATTCTTTCCCATAAAGCACCTAACCGACTAAACCTACCTCGCATTTCTTGAAATAACTTGTCTGTTAATTGGTGTATTTGATGCATAGTAAAGGCCAATAAAGTAAAATTATACATATTATAGCAAAGGTGATTAGAGCCGTGACCATAGTTATGAGTTATGTTATAGCCATGATTCTTTAAGCTATTAAAGCACTCATTTTCAATTTTCCAACGAGCTCTTGCTGCGTCTAATATAGTTTTAGCATCATCTGTTGTAATTTTTAAATCTGTAATCCATTTTCCGTAATATTGGCTTTTAATAGTACCATCCTTTTGAGGAACTAACTCCCAAGCCTCTATGTAATTGGTTCTTTCCTTGGTGCTGCTAAATAATTCAACATCATTTACCCATTCAATAATTAATTTGTTGTTTCTCAGGCTAGTAGTCTCAACCCTTGATTTTTCAACGGAATTTACGTTATTGATTAATGTTTTGTGATTAGCGGCTTCTATTTTAAAAATATAATTTGCATTATGGCTCTGGATCGTTTTAATTACAGGAGTGGTTGCATATAATGCATCTGCATTAATAATTATTTCTAACTTATCATGATCTTTTCTAAATTTCTCAAGAAATCGTTTAAAAGCATTGGTTTCACAATCTACTTTTTGTTCACCATCTTGAGTACATATTTCCTCTGGCATAACGGGTATCACCTGACGTAACCCAGCTTTAACTATTGCACCTTGTACTACTTGATGACAATGATATGGATGTTTTGTACTACCTCTAACTAGACACTTTTTACAGTCCACTTCTTTAGAGCTGAAATATTGAGTTCCATCCACGTTCAGTAAGTATTTACCAGGCAATGTTTGATATTTTTCTAAATGTTTACCCCTTTGTAATTTACTAAATAAGTCCTTAAATATTGGACGGAATGCAGTTTCTGTATCAACTTGATCTATTACGTTCCTCATGCCTTGGGCTGTTGGTAGATTCTCAACCTTAAACATACTGCGCAAATTATTACGCTGCTCTAGAGTTTCCATTTGTCGTTGAAATTCCAGCAAAGAGACTGATTGATAATACATACAAGATAAACCCGATAACATGACTTCAACTATAGAATTACTAGTATTAGCAGCTCTTGTATCATTTATTATTGATAGTTTTTCAGTTATCATGTCTCTAATTGCCGAAAAACTTAAATGCTTTTTAGAATGCATATGGGTATACCAACTTTATTACTAATATTGATATGAGTCTAAAGATTTTTACTAGGATTGCTACTTTTTTTGCTATTTCTCTACGAAAAACTTATTTTCACTAACGCTTGATTCCTAGTCTCTGGGTCATATTTGGAATTGCTGGATGTGATCTGGTTACTAATACCAACCATTTCGTTATACATCAATATACTAAGTATTGGAGATTGTATATCTATGGAGGTTGCATAATCCAAGCCAGTCATTTGCATTATTTTTGCGATGCAAATATCTTGACTTTCTAAACTTCTACCATTTTGGCTATAAAAATTAAATGCATAATTAACTACTTCGTCTATTTTAAAATCTTTACTGCTTTTCATATAATTATTCTCTTAATTTAAAGATCAACATATAAAACCATTACTATCACTCACAGATTAAAAAAAGTAATTTATTAAAAGAAAATTT
>CAWWAI010000117.1:0-1895 GCA_963934885.1 uncultured Rickettsiaceae bacterium
TACTTCAAAAGCGGACAAGCTGTTCCCATTTGAAGCTAAAATATCTTTAAAGAAAAAGGGTGGAAAGGTTTTAACAGATCAAATTAGAACTGTAGATAAATCAAGATTAAGTGACTGTATATGTATGTTAAGCAAAACTGAAATTAGTGATATAGAAAAAGCAATAAAAGTAACATTGAGTCTCGAATAATATTATGATGTTAGTAGGATACGCAAGAGTTTCAACAATAGATCAGAATCCAGAAATGCAGATAGACGCTTTACAGCAAGCTGGTTGTACTAAAATCTATACAGAGAAAGCTTCTGGAAAGAACAAGGATAGACCTCAATTACTAGCAGCCTTAGAGTATATGCGGAGTGGCGACACTCTGGTAATATGGAAACTATCTCGTCTCGCTAGGTCATTAAAACAGATTATAGAAACCGTTAAAGATTTAGAAGAGCAGGGTATTAGTTTAAAGGTACTAACTCAGAATATTGATACTGCGTCAGCAGAGGGCAGATTGTTTTTTCACATGAATGCGGCATTTGATCAATTCCAAAGGGAGTTGATTGTAGAAAATACCAAAGCAGGTTTAACTAATGCAAAAAAGCATGGCAGGGTAGGTGGGCGACCAGTGGCTATGACAGAAGAAAAACTCCGCAGTGCAAAATCGATGTTAAAGGATACAGATAATTATCCTTTTATATCAGATATCATAAAAACTCTTGGGGTAGGACGTACTACATTCTATAGGCATTACCCACCTGAAAAAATAGATGAAATAAGAAATGTGTAAATCATCCATATGATCTCAAATAGAAATCGTCAATGAACATTAAAATCAACCCTAACTCTAGAAATGAAGAAATACAAATTTTCTACGTTACATATTGACACCGTCCTAATTAAATCCCATTAATTGCTAATGGAAAATTTCATGCAATTGCTCTGCGGTTTTGGATAAGTCTTATAACTATATTCAAAATATAAATACTAACTTACTTGAGAACAAGTTATATGTTTATTACGCGCTTTTGATTGCACCACCAAATTCTGGTGGTCCATTTGGAGATAATGAGCGGAAGAAACGATTTGTCTCGGATTGTAGATCTATAAATCGATCTTTTTCTCGGTAACTAATTTTTGCATCAAATAGAGTATAACTTATAATGTCATGTAAGTGCATTCTATACCTCACTATTTAATTAAAAACAGTGTATACACTGAACAAACTAATGTGTATACACTTATAAATTTATCAAATTGTAATAAGAATTTCAATAGCAAATCAAATTATTTTTGACTAAATTAAAAAATAAATTTCTTCTTATGTAAACAATACAAAAAAACCAGGTTTTTTTGCAAAAGAGGCATTCTTAATTATACAATTATAAATGCCTCTATGCGTAGTAACAATAATTATAATTTATTCAGCGTCCATTTCCACCACATCTTCTCCCAAAAGCACGGGGGTAGAAAACTCCGCTCCGCCAGCTGTTGATTTTATCATAGCAGTTATATCTAACTCCTTTGCTGCGTGATCGGCACCATCCAAAGCCTTCAAAAATATATCTTCTATATGATCATCATCTACAATAACAAATGCTCTAATGCAGGCAGAACCCATATCAATTATCGTATCAAATGCTTGCTCTATAGCGGAAGCCGTATTTACTAATGTTTTGTTCAAAAAGCTTAGAATTTTTTTTCCAATATTTTTAGGCATAATTATTCTCTTTTTTCTGATTAAGTTACAACAAGATCTGATTATATACTCACCTCCTGTTAACTATAATAATGAACAACAATAGTTAAAGATAGGTTAATTAATTAACAACTTCTTATTACAGCATGAAGTAATTGATTTTCCAAGCACAATATATAGAAGTTCTGGTTGTATATATTTGTGCAA
>CAWWAI010000118.1:0-1883 GCA_963934885.1 uncultured Rickettsiaceae bacterium
CATCTCTAATATCACAAGTTTTATATCCTACTTTTGTAGGCGCTTCGCCGCAGCCGAATTCAATGTTCATTTACTTACAAACAAAAAGTCGCCATCATGTATAGTAATTTCGCTGTGAGAAATATCTACGCCATGTTGTATACTTGTTATTTCCTTTAGTCCTTCGCCTCGATGATTATAAAAACAATTATAAAACCCAGTATCTAACATAAATTTAAAAGTGCTATCAACCGGACCGTTATTAAAAACTGGATATATTTCTATCATACAAGTAGGTTTCTGTGTTTCTATTAATTGTATAGCTCCCTCTAAGACACTTAATTCGTGACCTTCGGTATCTATTTTTAAAAAACCTATATTAGAAAAGTTGTATTTGTCTAGAAATGTAGTTTGGACCTTAATTTCTTGCCCGTCTACTAGATTAGAAAAACTGTTATTTCCAAGTTTTTTATCGTCTAAGTAAAATGTGCTTTCACCTTCTTTGTCACAAACTGCGAAATTATATGTAGTAATATTATCATATCTATCTAATAACAAAGACAATCTTTGATCGTGTACAAAAGGAATTGCTTCAAAGCAATGTACATGTTTACTGTATTCAGCAAACTTACTAGCATATAATCCTACGCTTGCTCCAACATCGATTGTTTCTTTATCCTTACTTTGGTATTTTACTGCGTGTCCAAGCATAAACTCTTTCATATGCAAATCTAATATATTAGATTTAAATCTTCTTTTCTTTAATACTTTGTCTGAAAGAGTAAGGTTTGCATTTTTTAGATATTCTTTATCATCCATCATTTTATTTTAACAATACTTGTATTGCTACCCTATGTTTATTGTTGCATATTCCACCACGGTGCATACCGGCTGGATCAAATAATATTACATTTTCATTTGTTGATGTAAATATTTTTTCTTTAGTTAATAATATTTTTTGCACTGGATTATCATCAGTTAAAGATCTACCAAAGTTATAACTGATGCGTAAAAATTTTGGTAATTTAAATATTTCTTGTCTAGCTTCTGGAGTATTGCAGTAGTTGCCAGTTGCAACAGCTCTTCCTATTATATTTTGTAATGGATCATGTACCCATCTATTGCTTGTAGGAATATAACTAAATGGTCCACTATCTTGATCAATGTCATTTAAATAAATCATTACTTTTAATTGATTCTCTACAGGATCAATATGAAGATTAGTTGTCTTACTTATATAAGTAGTGTCTTGCAAAAACTGCTTCCAATGATTGTCTGTTGGGGTACTAACAACCAGATATGCACTGCCTACTTGAAGTTGTCTGCCTACATCTAAATAATTACTAGCAATGTCAAGCATATTAGATTTGCTTAATAATTCATTTATTATTCTTTTAACATCAGTACTTACTTTACTACCTCGATCCATAGTACCTATCGGAGGCATCCAATCATCTATTTTATATAGATCGGTTATTGTAGGTTGTAGTTTAAATATTACTTCTTCTAAATTTAATTTATCTGTATAGTAACCATCTGTTAGTAAAGAAGTATCATATAATTTAGAACTACTAGATCTAGAATTTTCAAAGTGTGTATAAAAATCAAACATTTTTGAAATATTCTTATTTAAACGTTTACTAAATCTAGTATATCTCGACAATACATTGTTAAATTGCATTTTATCATTAGTTATAATACAGGATTTTAATAATTCAATATCTTCCACAGTGTCTATTCGATCATCGAATCTATATTCATTTTCTAAACTAGGAAAGTCGGCTAAGTCAGGAAATGTAAAGTTATGATCATATATAGGATTATCGAATCTCATAACATATTTATATTCATAAATATCATCCCTCTATTTTTAACAAATGCCTTTTTCTTTTTGTGCTGATTCA
>CAWWAI010000119.1:0-1867 GCA_963934885.1 uncultured Rickettsiaceae bacterium
TTATACGCAATATACAAACTAAATTTGTTTGCTTTTTAAAATTCATTGTTAGATAATAGAATGCTATTCATTCGCTGCAAATCCAATTTAAAGTATAATTCTCATCCCTTCCCCTTGGTCAAATTGAGTCTTAAAAAATTCAATTGTAAAAAACCACATCAATCTATTAACTAATTAACTTGTCATAAGTAATTTAAAATTGTTGTAATTAATAATAACTAGTTCAATAATTATTAATAACCAAATGACTATAGATAAAATAAATACTCAGCACAGTTTAACTAAGGAACAAAAACAAGCGATAGGGTTATTATCTATTGGTACGTTTCTTGAGTATTTTGATCTAATGCTCTATGTTCACATGGCAGTTTTGCTTAATGAATTATTTTTTCCTAAAACCGATCCTTTTACCACCTCCTTATTGGCTGCTCTTGCTTTTTGCTCCACTTATCTGATACGACCTTTAGGAGCTGTAATATTTGGTTATATTGGCGATAATATTGGGCGCACATTTACTGTGGTTGTCACTACGGCAATGATGGCTCTATCCTCTTTAGCTATATTTTTTCTACCAACTTATGCTCAAATAGGTATTACAGCTTCTTGGTTAATTACTATATTACGCATGATACAGGGGTTATCATCAATGGGTGAAATTATAGGGGCTGAATTATACTTAACTGAACTTATAAAACCACCCAAACAATATTTTGCAGTCGCTTTCATAGTATTTATGAGTAGCGTTGGAACTTTTGCAGCTTTAGGAATGGCTTCTATAATATTACAGTATAATATTGATTGGAGATATGCTTTTTTAATCGGTTCTTTTATTGCCTTAATCGGAGTGATAGCACGAACATCTCTTAGAGAAACTCCTGAATTTTTAGCCGCTAAAAAAGATCAATTAGTCAAAAATTTATTAAACATAGATAGCTCTAAGATAATTAATAAAGCGCCCTCTGTAAGTAAAAAGGTGATGTACTCTTTTTTGTTTATAGAATCTGCAAATCCTATATGGATGTATATGGTTTATATTTATTACGGTATATTTCTAAAACAAAATTTAGGATATAATGCTGCCGACGTGATAAAACATAATTTTTGTCTTGCTACACTGGGCGTAGCTACTGGTGCTGTTATCTTGCTTCTAGTTAATAAGATACATCCTTTGAAAATAATGAAAATAAGACTGTATATTTTTACTTCTGGGCTGCCTTTCTTTATATGGAATCTTGAAAATGAAGTTACAATCTTTAATGTAATTATATTTCAAGTGTTTGTAAAAATTTTTAATCCTACTAATACCCCAGGTCACTCCATCTTTTTTAAATATTTTCCTATACTTAAAAGGTTTACCATTGTGGCATTTCTTAATGCAATATCTAGGGTAATTATGTACTGTTGCACCGCATTTGCTATGTTATATCTGACAAAATACTTTGGTACATACGGGTTATTGATTATAATAGTACCCATATTATTAGGTTATTTTTATGGATTAAATACTTTTATTAAATTAGAGAAGGAAGTCGTGAATTGATGTAGATTGGGGTTTTTGAGTATATTTTGTTTAAGGAGCTGCAAAAAGCAGGTTTTACAATTTTCGCTGCAAGTAATACTAACTCTTTGTGTATTTCTATATTTTCGCTGCAAGATATTATTTTTTCTAAAGTGTTGTTTGCAGTCTTCTTTTGTTTCTCAACCGTCTTAGCTCCTAAAGTCTGCATATTATGCAACCTATCCACAACCTTAATCAACAACGCTTCCTTATCATCCTTCTCATAAGCGTTACTCAATATTTCTTCTACGCTTAGTTTACTTCCATCGGGTCTATCACGAGTTAGTCTATCCACCATTTCGGCTATTC
>CAWWAI010000120.1:0-1758 GCA_963934885.1 uncultured Rickettsiaceae bacterium
TGGATTGTACAAAAGACTTTTAGTGATCGTAATGCTGACATTACTACTTATCTTACTAATAACAATGTGGTTCGTCGTGTTCCGACTCACCTTGTGGACACGATTACACATTTAAATGAGTTGTATGAAAAGTATATTGACGAAGGTTACGAAGGTCAGATGGTCCGCACAGATGGACCATACGAAAACAAACGCAGTAAATACCTCCTTAAACGTAAAGAGTTTAAAGACAGTGAATTCAAGATTCTTGACATTGTTGAAGGTGTAGGCAACAAGAGTGGTATGGCTGGACATATGGTATTCAAGAATCACAAGGACATTGAGTTTCATAGTAATATTAAAGGCGACAGAAACTATTTGCGGGAACTGTTAACAAACAAGAATAATCTTATTGGAAAGAGTGCTACAGTGAAATATTTCAATCTTACACCTGATGATGAAATTCCTCGTTTCCCTTATGTAATTAATATTGACCGTGAAAATTATGAATGATAATAAAACAAAAACTGCTAGAATTATATTGGACATTGAATGGGAATCAGATGATGATAGTGATCTACCGTCTCTATGGGATTGGAAACGAATCAAGATGCCTATGAATTTAACCAAAGTAAAGTATTTGGGTATTCATACGCAAAATGGACCAGAGAATGTAAGCAATTGGATGGGAAATTAAAATTATGGCTAATGTAAAAACAAAAGATATTATTGATTGGGTTAAAAACGCAGTGGAAAAGAAGATGATTAAGGAATTGAATATTCCTAATGCTAAGGTATATCTTAGCTGTGACCGGCCTCATCCTGATGTAATTCTTGAAACAAAGAATGAGTATGGTGATCTGCAAATTGTGAGGTTTCTCATTATATGAATGTTGATACAGTATATTACATATTGTGTATTGTTGGATTAATACTAATAATCAGTGGATTTTTTATTATTACTAAAGAAAATGACGACTAATAAATTTTTCTTGACACTAGCAAGAACTATTGACCACCGTGTAGGTCATACAGATGAATGCAAGCCTGATGTGCCTGTATTGCCTGTAAGTTATGCTCTTACTAGTTTTCTCTTGAGGTTCACCATTGTTATGGTAAACTTTATTACATGCGCTTTTATTATCGCAAACATTATACATCACTGGTAAAATTCTATGAGTAAACCAAAATATTATTTAAAAGTTAATCTACCCGCAAATTTTGATGATCTTGATGCGGAAGTTATTAAGAAAGATTTAATCACTTACATCAATAGCAGAAATCAATATGGAGCATTATATGGTCCCAAATCATCCAAGAAGGGTATTACAGTTGACAAAATAATTTATTCAACAAATGAAGACTAAACAAGTTGTTGCTAATCTAAGAGAATTTACACAAAACAATTGTAACACTACACTTGATCCCAAGTTGTGTGAAGATATTCGTTATCTATGTGATGAAGTGGAGCGATTTTCAAAAGAAATTGTAAAGGCGAATGACCATATGGATGAAGACCATATTACTATTCAACGATATAAAAATAAACTAGAAAAGTGTGAAGAAAAGTTATCTAATTATGAACCGTTTTAATAAAATTATGTTGGGTAGTCTTGCAGCAATTCTGTTTACTGCTATGACAGTATCACCACCTAAGATTAAGGTGTATCTAATCATGTCATATAGAGGCAATGATTTGGCAATTGAGAAGGTATATTTAAAAAAAGAAAACGCACAGAAATATTGTGATATGTACAAAGACAGTCATAATTATTCAGT
>CAWWAI010000121.1:0-1740 GCA_963934885.1 uncultured Rickettsiaceae bacterium
CCCCAAAACCCCAAAACCCCTGGATTGTGAAATATTATATATTAAAAATAACTTATAATTGAGATATTTGGTTGATAATGTGATTACTGTAATTATATGCATATTTACAATGAATAAAAAATTTTCTTTATGAGGCTTATATTTCATATCATTATATGCAGAATATGACTGACATTTTATATTTATTTTAAATTAGAAACATGTCATTATCAATGCTTTTTGCTTTTCTTCTTCTTTCCTCCACCCTGCCTGGGTGAAGCGTTATGTGTATTTGGTGTATACCCCTTTTTCTTTTTCTTATCATCTGGTTCGTTATTTAAATCTAATTACTGCATGAATTGTGTTTGTAGCTTTTCCTCTTCCTATATTTAATCCTCTTTTTTTTGTTTCTCAACTAATTCTTTACATGCATTGTATTTTTCATCGATTTCATCATCGCTCCACATGTAATACGGCTATTATACGAATTCTAAAAGCGTTATCCTTTTCCCTGGTTCCTTATGCATCATTGTCTTAATTGCTTCTTTACATTCTTAAGTGACCGGATAATTTTTTGGAAACCTAAGAGGATCACTTTTGATTTAACGAACAAGTTCACGCTCCTATTCATGGAGAAATGGTAATGAGCCAAAGACCATGGCGTAAAACATAATACCAATTGCCCATACATCGATAGCTGGTGTTGTGTCTGCTGCTTATTTTTCCAAAGTTTCTGGAGCCATATAGGCAAGAGTACCAGCATCAACTTTGTCGGCTGACATTCCCGCAATACCAAAATCGATTACCTTTATATTGAAATCATCTTCAATCTTATTCTTAAACAGTACATTTTCTAGCTTAAGATCTCTATGGACCACACCCCTAGAATGGCAATAAAGCATTGCCTAAACGATTTACCGGATAATATCTCTTGCTATTATTTCTGTCATAACCTTATGTTTTTTGAGATATTAGTACAACTCACCACCGAGAGCTGCCTCTTAAATCATAACAAATTATTTCCCTTCAATAAATGCACTGTATAATTGCACAATATTTTTATGTTAAAGAGCTTTCAACGATTCAGCTTCTTTGTATATTTATTGAATTAAATTTGCCGAACTCAATTAATCCCCAACATCTGTAAATTTTATAGCAACCTCGTTTTTCTTTTCTCGATGTTTTCCTAAAATTACTTTACCAAACCCACCAATGCCAAGAGTTCTTCCCAGCTCATAATCATCTAATATAGCAGAATAGAGGAAGTCCTCACCTGAAGGAAAAAATAGAAAATTAGTATAAAATAGCTGTTAAAACTACTTACCTTTAAGAGCAATATAGAGAATATCACTGGTGGCAATAAGATTGTAATCACTCTCAAAAATTAAAACACCATTTTTATTGTATATTTTTGCTTGTTTATATTGATTTCTTTCTCCAAACTTATCACATGCTTGTTTTGTAACGTCTTTCAGTGTAAGGTTCGAAAATTGTTCTATTTTTAGTTCTTCAGGATGCTTTAATATACCACCATTCATACGCATAATTATGTATTCTTCTTATTCGAATGCTTCCATTTTTACTTCTTTCCTCTCTCTTTTCAATAAAATATGGTGTGAAAATAAATATTTTATCTTTTTATAATATAATATAATTTAAATGAAATATTTCAAATTAAAGGATGGGAGAAAAACACAAAATAAGAAAAAGTAAAAATTTATCTTCAATATTTCATGTATCTGGGGTTTTGGGGTTTTGGGG
>CAWWAI010000122.1:0-1700 GCA_963934885.1 uncultured Rickettsiaceae bacterium
TAAATACAAAAACCTCAGTTTTTATAAATAACTTTGGGTATTTATTAGATAAGTAATCAAATACTTTATTGTAATCTTCAGGTGATAATAGAGAGCATCTACTTGTTTTTTTAGTCATTTAAAATTTCCTCCATATCCAAAGTATAATTGATATTAGAGAACTCAATAAAATAGTAGTAGTTAGTGGAAAGAAGAACTTTAAATTCTTGCTCCCAAAATATATATCTCCAGGCAATTTACCTAATCCTAACTTAGATATGTATGGAAATAACATACCAATAATTATAAATAATATTCCAAGTGTTATAATAATTTTTTGTGCAGTCATTAGTAATTATCAACTATGTATATAATTTATTTTAGGAAAAATAATTATCATAAAATTATAAAAAAACTTTTACTTTCTACCAATATAATAACCAAAAGCAAAACATATCAAGGCTATTATGGCGCCATATACTACAGCAGCTAACATAAATTACTTATTGTTTACAGTAGCTTTAAACTCAGAACCCACAGAAAAGCTAACCCTTCTTTGTGCTGGTACTTTAGCCATAGTTCCTCTTGGCGTTTTTACCTCTGTTGCTTCCTTATTTTTTGCTTTGAAAGTTCCAAATCCTGTAAATCTTAATTCATCGTTATCTTTCATTACATGAGTTATGCATTTGATAACAGCATCAAAGTTTTTGCTCGCTTCTGCCTTTGTTGTATCAAGTTCCTTTGATAACTTTTCTATAAATTCAGTTTTGTTCATTTGATTGCTCCAATTAATTAGTTTATAGGATCTTAGTATTTTTATTTTCAAATATTACTGCATACCAATTGTTGCCTTATAAGTTTCAAGCTCCTCTTCTTGCCTGATTCTATCGTCATCATCCATCTTCCTCAACTTGATTATCTGCTTTAATATTTTTATATCGTAACCTTTCATTTTAGACTCTGCTAATGTGTCGGTTACATTCTGAGCAACTGCAGCTCTTTCTTCTTCTAGGTTTTCCAATTTTGTTATGATTTGTAGTAACTCTTCTTTATTTGTCATGTTTTAAATAATCTATATTTTGTTAAAATGGTATTTCATCAGCATTAATATCATCTTTTGCAGGGTTATCGTCTAATTCTTTTTTCTGGTCATATCTTAAGGAATTACTTTGCCCTTCGTTTAATCCTGGAAAGCCTTGTGTATCTTTTTTAGAGTCTAATAATACCAAAGTACTACTGTATGGTGCTAAAACTATTTCTGTTGTATATTTTTTTACACCAGCTTCATCTTGATACTCTCTTGTTTGTAATTTACCCTCTATGTAAAGTTTACTCCCTTTATTTACGTATTCTTTAATAACCCTAACAAGCCCAGGTGCAAATACTACTACTCTATGCCAATCGGTCTTTTCTTTTTGCTCTCCAGAGTTCTTATCTTTCCATCTCTCACTTGTTGCGAGTGAAAAAGTTGCAAGTTCTTCTCCACTTGCTTGGGTCATTCTGATTTCTGGCTGATTACCTACGTTACCTACTATTATTACTTTGTTAACGCTTCCTGCCATAATTAATTATTTATTAGATTTATGTTAATTGCAGAAGTTTTGCCTTGCTTTTCTTCTATATCAAATTCTATTTTTTGATTGTCGTCTAGACTTTCAAGTCCTGCTGCATTCAATGCAGATATATGTATAAATACATCTTTTGATCCATTATCTGGAGCT
>CAWWAI010000123.1:0-1677 GCA_963934885.1 uncultured Rickettsiaceae bacterium
CTATAAGTTTGAATGGTTTTTGTCAATAAAGTAAAATACATACCTATAACTGACACATATTATATACAGGCCTGACAGTCAGAATAGACTATACTCTAAATGGACATTATTATGAAAAAGAAATTAACACAAGAACTTATTATTAAACATTGGACATTATCAGAAGAGGATAAAAATGAAATAAAAAGGGCTCTTTCCAATTCCTTGTTGGTCAGAGATTTAGCATTCTGAAACCCTGTAAATCCATTACTAGTCTCTGGAATAATGACTCTGTTTTAGTGAATCCATAACATCTTCTTTTCACTACTTTTATTTTATTATTTAAACCTTCTACAAAGCCACTATTTTTTCTATCTTTAAAATAATTAGCTATGGTTACTTTGTACTTTTCTAAAGTTTCTATGAAACTATCAAAGCAAGTTAAGTTGCTTTTTTGAACATTCGTAATCCATCTATTGATTTTAGCAATAGCAGACTTTCTTTTACAATGTGTGTTAAATATATGAGTTAGTTGCAATGCATAATTATGTGCCTTTTTCATTATAGGAGAGTAGCTATACAACAATACTAATTTATCTTTATCTGCTTGAGTTAAGCATTCATGCTGTTTGCGTAGAATCCACATCATATCTTTTAATTTTGAATACTCATCAGCAGGTAGTACAGATTTAAGTCTAGCAATTTCTTTAATTCTTAAGTCATCTAAAGGCTTACGATATAGTTTAGCTACGTGATACCTATCTACTACAACCTTTTGCTGACCAAAGACCTCTATAGCTGCATTAACAAATCCATCATACATATCCGTGCATACACTACTAACAGTTTTCTTTAAATGGTCTGGTATAGATGAGAGAAACTCTAGAACAGTTTGTTTTTTTCTATCATCCAAAACAGCTAATATAGTTAAGTTTCCAGACTTATCTTTAGCACTTACTATAGCTATAAAATGACCATGTCCTTTACGGTTACTTATTTCATCTATGCCAATAGTATGTAAATCTGTAATATTATTCCAGTTGATACTATCGCCAACTTTATGATGAAGTACGGTAGCAACAGTACTGTAAGATATTTGTTCTTTACGTGATACATCCTGTATAGTGCTATTGATTACACATCTCAATATATATTCTTCAAGACCTTTTGTGATCTTCCCACCAGATGCTAACCAACTGTATTTTTCAGTAGTAGTTATATGGTCATCACAATGCTCACATTCATAACGAACAGGCTTGATTCTTAGGATCACAGGTTTATCAAAAACAGAGGTGTGTCTTATCTCAATCATTCCACTGTACCCATAACGTTTTGTCGCGTCTTTTCCGCAATTATGGCATACTGTTTTATCATTCTTACTTTCTACGGTAAGTACTATATTACCTTTAATATCAATGCTTTGAGAGATTATATCTAGTGAATCTATATCTAAAGGTAGGATGAAATCAGACATATTAATGGGAACTTTATATTTGTGTTAACCTATTCTAACCTTTATAAACGTTGACTTCTATACCAACAAGGAATTAGAAAGAGCCAAAAGTTTTATGATATAGCTGCATAACTGTATCTAAAGGATGCTGATTTTGGAAATATTGTACCCATGAAACCAGTTTGCGACAGAACCCTAATTTAGATATGTCTCTTATTCTATCGTGGTTTCCCATTATAAAATAA
>CAWWAI010000124.1:0-1622 GCA_963934885.1 uncultured Rickettsiaceae bacterium
TGTTACACCTTATTCGACATCACACAGACAAATGTGTTGAATCGTTCTAAGCCTATAGGTGATGATGCCTTATGGATTCAAAACAGAAATACCCAAGCAAATTTTGACACAATCATGCAATGTATAAGTTTACGTGGAACACCTGATATATTACAAGCACCGAGCAATGCTAATTTTTCAAAAAATCAACATTATTTTGGTTTTCTTTACCACGACTTATCTCCATTTTGGTATTGGAGTTTTGAGTTTCAAGTTGGTAATAGTGTGTTTGATAATTCTTATGATGAACTTGGTTATTTAACATTGGATTGCAACGAAGTTCCAATGATGACATCCAAAACAGAATGCACTAATTTACCATCCTTTTTAGATACGACACCAGAACTTAAAAATATACATTTTGAGGTAATAAAATGAAGGGTAGAAAAAAACAAGTGCTGACAAAAAATACTACTAATGTTGACTATAAAAAAGTGTCAGACTTTTTCCATACTCAATTAAAGACTCACCTCAAAGACGTGTTTATTCAAAAAACTACTGATGGTTGGAATTTATTTAATAGATTTAAAATTAGAAAGGCAAATGATGGGTATTATCAAGTTACTAGTGCATCTTGGTCAGACGCAAATAATTTTGGAATGTTAAAGAATGCTATAGCATGGACTATACACATTCAACATGGTAGGATTATAGAGGCATCTAATATTCTATTATTAGATAAACGATTATGTAGTTTAGAAGTTGAAATACCAATACATAAAGAAATGCTAGATGTTACGAAAGATATGTCTACTAAGTTGATTTATCTAAATAAATTAGAAGAGGATATTTTAAAGAAACATTATTATATCGATCAAATGAAAATTTATATAAATACTTCTAATACATGGCAACAAGAAGCCTTTGCAAATTCTAAAAAAAAATCAAAATTTGAAAGAAGATGATAAATACTTAAATAAGATTAGGAAACTTACACTATGAAACTTAATGACTTAAATAAATCTAATCATGCTTCAGTAGCATTAAAAGAAAATTTCAATATCAAATTTGATATTAAAGGATTAGACGCCTACAAAACAAAACTTATGCTTAATAAAGTTACTGGATTAATTTCGGAGGCTCGTTCTGCAAAAAACTTTGGTGTTCAATATCCTTCTTACATGAAATTAACTTTTATGGAACAAGCACTTAAAGAGCATCTAAAAGTAGCTCCAAAAACATCTAACACAAAAGTCATTACTGAAAACGAAGAAGTTAATCGTTCACAAGTTATTTTGGCCGCACAAGACATGGTAGATTCAGTACAGAAGATGTTAGAAGAAATTTCTGACATGTTAGTTAAAGAAATGCCAGCACTAGTAGATTCTGTTCAAACAGAAATCGGTGTTAACGAAGCACAAGCATTTGATCAAACAGCAGGACAAGCACTTGCAGAACTAAATCAGTGTCTAGTATCAGTTAAAGGTCAACTCGATCAAGCATTATCAGGTATCACAGGCGGAGAAGTCGTTGATGCATTTGACGGTGATGTAGATATGGGAATGGACGATGGCGAAGTTGCAGTAGATAGCATGGATGTTTCTGACCCAGTACTTGATATCGAAGGCGATATGGGAACTGAT
>CAWWAI010000125.1:0-1619 GCA_963934885.1 uncultured Rickettsiaceae bacterium
GGGAATAGACAGTTTTTCTATACAAATATCTTCTGGATACTCCGAAACTAGTGATCGATTAGAATTAAAAGGAACCCATCCCAAAATAAATATAAAATTTCTTGATGTTGAAGGAAAATTAAAGCTGACGCCTAAAATAGGAACTCAAATTTTATATACAGATCTACAAAGAGCAGTGCGTGAAGTTGTTTTTATAAGCTCTTCTAACACTATTAATGTAGAAAAATATTTTTCTCTCACCATAGGAGATGCAAATTACCTTCCTTCTACTGATCATTTTTATGAATATATCAATAATCCAAATATTACATGGAAAGAAGCAAGAATAGAAGCAGAATCTAAAAATTACTATGGATTAAAAGGTTATTTGGCTACAATATTATCTGAGGAAGAAAATCAAATTTCTGCTGAACAAATAACTGGTCAGGGTTGGATTGGAGCTAACGATGAAAATAATGAAGGTGACTGGAGATGGGTTACAGGTCCTGAAGGTTTACTTAATGGTGGAAAAGGACTTAACTTTTGGAATGGTGGCGGAGTTACAAATGCTGGAAGTCCTGTCACAGGAAGATATGCCAATTGGAATAATTGTTTAGACCCTGGTGAAACAACAGGTGATCCTGCTATTGAACCAAATGATCATGATACTGATGCTATTGATGGTCAAGAAAATTATGCCCATATAACATCAAATCTAATTGGTTGTTTGGGTACTTGGAATGATTTACCAAATATCACAAGCACATCAGGGCCTTATCAATCAAAAGGTTATGTTATTGAATATGGAGGCACTATAGGTGACCCACCATTATTTATTTCTGCAAGTACAAGTATCTATGTACCTAAAATAACAAGTTTTGATCCAGTACTAAGAAATTGTACTGGCGAAACTATGACTTTTACAGCTACCGTATCAGAAGGTGAAATATATTGGTATGACGCACCAATTGGTGGTAATTTAGTAGAGACCGGAGATACATTTACCACACCATCTCTTACTAGTTCTAAAAACTATTATATTGCGGCCTCACCTAAAGGATGCGCTACTACACCAAGAATTGAAGTAAAAGCAATTATAGATACCACACCAGTTGTTATGACACCTCCATTAGATATTAACCGTTGTGATGATAATAGAGATGGTTTTATAGATTTTGATTTACAAGCAGATGAAACACCCATAATATTAGCTGGTTTAGATCCAATTTTAAATCCTGATCTCACTGAGTTTGAAGTATTGTATTTTGATAATTTACCAGATGCAAAGGCAAACACTATGACTGCTATTATAGCTAATCCATATCGTGTAAACACCTCTGGTAATTCTACTATCTCTGCTAGAATTCATAATATTAACAATACAGCTTGTTATACTACTGTTCAATTTAAACTAAAAGTAACAGACACTCCTACACCTTCTCAACCATCTGTTTACAGACTGTGTGATGATACTGCTTCTTCCGGTGGAGATACTGATGGAATTTCAAGTTTTGTTTTAAATGATCTCGGTATAGATGCCGAAATTTTAGCTACAGTTAATAACCCAGGAGATTATACCATATCATATCATACAGATCTTGCAGATGCTCAAACTAGCAGTACCACTAATGCTATTCCTA
>CAWWAI010000126.1:0-1613 GCA_963934885.1 uncultured Rickettsiaceae bacterium
TTTGTTACATGGAATGTTAATGTAACATCATCATTAATGAATGTATAAGGTCGTTTAATTCCACCACTACCATATTCAAATGTTGATATCTGTCTACCAGGAAGTGTAACACTATCACACAAAGCATTTACAGCAACAGGATCTGGTTGAATAGAAGCAGGACCAGAAAAGGTTATAGCAAAATAATTAGATCTTGCTATACCTTTGCGTAAATTAATCTGAGCAGCTAAATCCGATATTGGATTTTTAAATTTCATTAGTACTAACCTCTGATAGTTTTTCTTGAGTCTTGCCAAACTGTTGACTTCTTAGACTTCTTAAATTGTTCTGTTGGTAAAAATACTGCTAATTCCCATTCAGGTGGTTCTACTCTTACAACAGATGCTTCTATTTGTGAAAATAAATATCGTTTATAACAAGGTTTGAAATATTTAAACTTTGCTGTTGATGCTAACAATTTATAAGTGATTTTCATCTTAGTAGATTCATCATATCTTTTATTATTAACAGTCATTAATAAACTATCCAATAACTTTGCTCTCAACACTGGTGGTAAATAATGCAAGTTAATACCATAAAATCCGCCCTTTGCTGGTTCAACCATAATTACAAGTGGAAACGTATCATAATATGGTAATGTTTTACGATGCTTTGGATCATAAAAATACATATACATTGAACCAATTCTTGGTGTATTCTTTTTATTTAGGTTAGGATCTTTTAGTAATGATCTTCTATTAAAATCTTTGATACCTTTTAGTTTATCCATGAACCATTTACGAGATTCCTCTGTCCTAGGACTAACACCTGCTCTAAATGCTTCTTTCTCATATTTATCAAATAGTGACTCTGCCATAATTTATTTCCTAGTAAGGGGTTGACATATAGTTAAATGTGTGTTATAATAGATTTGTCGCTGGGGAAAAGTAGGGATAGTGTTATTATCCTTTAAGTAATAACTTAATACCTAAACTTGTTAAAGTATCTTCAGTCCATATCTCAAAGTGATAACCTCTATCTTTAGCATACTTAGATGCTGCTTTCCATTTACATTCATTCTTTATATATGTCATTACTTCATTTAAGTATCGTTTAGTTTGTCTTGCTGGTTTCTTTGGTGCTATTGTCTGACACTTAGGTTTGATCTCTACAAGTAATATTCTACCATTAGAGAACTTAATCTTTAAATCAATAAAGTATCTATGCATCTTATTATCAGTTTTACATCTATAAGGCACTATAGTTTCTTCTGATTGCCAACCTATAATATCATCACGTTCCTCACACCATTTGAATGCTTGTCTTTCCCATAGGGATCTATATGTAACAGAAGTATAATCACCTAGATATTTCTCTGGTTTCTTAACTTTATATTTTCCCTTATAAGTTTTAAATGCCATAATATCCCTTTTCAATGTGTATATAAATAACTATATTACTATTTATAACGGATTGTTTTTATGGCAAACTTAATATATCCAACAACATTGCCCACTTCAGGTGCAAACTTTGTTACCTTTACTGCATTGGCTAAGGAAAAGGGTTCTAGTATAGGGTCAGTAACTTTATATTGTCCATCTGGTCTTGTTAGTGCTGATGGTGCTTCATTTGGA
>CAWWAI010000127.1:0-1582 GCA_963934885.1 uncultured Rickettsiaceae bacterium
ATATGGATTCACCTCACCTACTACTATAGGTCCTGTAGTTTCATCAGAACTGACGGCTGTTGAAAAAGATGCCTTTGTGCATAATGTGATTGATGCTCTTGTAGACTCAATGACATCGTTCCCTGAAGTAGAAAAAATGTTACATAAGATATTTAATAAATGATATATCATAACATGTTAGTAGACTATATCGAAAATGATAAGATTCCAGATATTTATAAATTACATCCGGACTTTTATTGTATACCGTCTGCACCGACAGATAATATGATTGATTTATCAGCGTGGATTGGTAAAAATCCACTGATCAAATCAGTTGACTTACAGGTAGATCATATCGATGATATACCGAAAAAAGATTGTATTTATTTCATAGACATTATAAGAATTACTTACTTACATCACTGGGCTTGCCAATATAAGGGTGACGGTCCTGGTGTCCCTTTTGAAAGTGTCAATTTACTGAACACCCTGGTCAGTCTTATAAATGATCCCAGTAACAAGACTGTTTTTTATAATGTACATAGAATCGTAGATATTAATTCTTTTGCACTGTTTATTACACATCATTTACCTGAACGTATATATCAAGTTCAACCAGGGAGTGAACATCAGGCATCAGTTTCTTTCGTAGTTAGTTTTTCAGTAGATGAAGATTTGCTTAAGAATAGATTAAACACTCAATTAAATGTTGCTACAATGTCATCGTGGATTAAAGAGCCAATGCTCCAAATTAATCGTACAGATGTTGAGTCGGAACTTATACTTGATAATACAAAACCTAATAAACGATTTAGTGTATTCTCCCGTAGGATAGATAACGACAGACAACAGTTCTTTTTTAATTTAGTTAGAAAAGATATCATTGACAACTGTCATTATTCATTTGGTACATCACATCCTGACTTTTTTGGTGAGCCGGAATGGACTAAAACTGTAGAAGAACTAAAGGATGCTGTGCCGTTTATCAGAAAAGGAAATATATTCTTCATCAACGAAAATGAAGAGGACAAAACTAAAAAACTATATAAATGGTTAGAGGGGACTCCGTATACCTTGGGCTCTTATGGTGATATATATGATCCTATACTTTTTCAAAAAATAGCAGATTCACATATTCATATTGTTATTGAAACATCGACATCAACTAATGAAATTATTGCTACGGAGAAGATAGGAAGGGCCATTGCACTTAGAAAGCCATTTGTAGTACTAGGACAACCCTACGTTCTAAATTTTCTTCATCAGTGTGGATTTAAAACCTTCGATCCAATCATCGATGAGACATATGATACTATCGAAAATACATCGGACCGTATTCGAAACATCACATTGGTTATAGAAAAATTTAACAATATGCCTGAACAGAAACTTGAAGACCTCATGGAACAACTTAAAGAGATAACTGAAGAGAATTACCAAGTGTTAAAATCATTAACACACGCTAACATAAATCCATGGTTTAACAACTTAGGTATTTTTACACCACTATGAACGAGTTTAACATAATAGAAGCACACAAATGTACAATCTGTGATTGTATTTACACTAAGGAAGAAGGAGGAGTGGAAGGAGACTTTGG
>CAWWAI010000128.1:0-1509 GCA_963934885.1 uncultured Rickettsiaceae bacterium
ATTTACGTATAATGCGATATTCATCTGAGTTACCTAACTCCTTAGCAAGCTCTTGCAACCGATCATCATTTTCTTTTATTAACATAAATTAGTTTTTCCTTAAATTAAAATAATTTAACTATGAGTGCCCAGGTATGTCTACACAAAAATAAATTATTTAAAAATTATATAAATTTAATGGAATGCTTACCTTTTTAAATAATAGAGCTCTTAATAGAATCAATATCACTAACTAGCTTCCCATTTTTTTTAATGCAAATATCTAATTTCTTCAAATAATATAAAATAGTGGAATGATCTCTATCTCCTATCTTTTCTCCTATAATCTTAAGGCTTTCTGTTGTCATTTCTTTAGCTAGATATGCTATAATCTGTCTTCCTATAACTAGCTTCTGTGTTCTTTTTTTTGATGCAATATCAGATAATGATATTTTGTAATATTTTGCAACTGCATTTATTATAGATGGTATTGTAACTTTCTTTACATTGCTTTTTATATAACTCTGGATGTACTTACACATATTATCGCTTGTAGCTTTCTTCCCAGATATACTTAGGTAGGTTTTAAGATTGTTTAATCCTGCTTCTAATTCTCTAACACTTGTTGTAACTTTATCAGCTATCATCTTTAGGATATTTTCTTCAAACCTAATATCATTACTTTTGTTATAATTACTCAATATCTTTAAACGTAATTCATAATCACATTGCTCAATATAAATGGTATTACTTGATCTAAGTATTGATTTTGTGCGCTCATCATTAAGCTCAAGCATATGACATGGCACACTAGATGCAATAACTATCTTTTTACCAGATTCAATGAGTGAATTAAGTATTAGCGCAAATTCCCTTTGTGTACTTTCTTTGCCACATATAAATTGTAAATCATCTATTAAAAATAGATCTATTTCATTGATTTTATCTCTTAAATTAAACAGAGTATTGTTTTTAACTGCTCTGACAAAATTGTGCATAAATTTTTCTGCACTTAAATAACCCACTTGGCATTTACGAAAGCTACCAGAAGTATCTTTTTTGTTTTCAGCTTTCTCATTGCTGTTATTTACTTCATTTGCAATTGATTGTAATAAATGAGTCTTTCCCATTCCAACATGAGAATGGATATAAAATACATTGTTGTGATTATAATCTATATTTTGCAATGCAACATCTTTAGTAACTTTATATGCAACAATATTTGATTCTCCAGTTACATAATTATCAAAAGTAAATTTAGGATTAGCTTTAGAAAATATATCATTTTCTAAACTTCTCTTTAGATCCGATCCACTACTTACAAAATTGCTATTCACTAATGAATCGCTGCTCAATGAACTATTACTACCAATACCACTATCAACAGTAATTGAGATCATTTTTATACTATCGTCAATTTCAGCAACGCTTCTTTTAATAACTAAAAAATAATTTCTAATCAAAGCTTCTCTTGTAAAACTATCTTTGACAGCAAAAATTAAAACATTATTTTTTATTTCTATAAACTTT
>CAWWAI010000129.1:0-1502 GCA_963934885.1 uncultured Rickettsiaceae bacterium
AGTCAAATATTTCGCCTACTTTTTTATATTCGCATGCATCAGCTTAATTTTAGAACAAAATATAACACTCAATTCACGATAATGGAGATGTTTTAATGAATAAATCTCAGTTTTGTAACCGAATTTATAGTTTATTTTTCAATAGGTACAGCTATCCTACTCCAACTAAATGAAGAAATGATAAATCTACACTATTTGTGGTGGGTCAATACCATTATTATCTAATAAATGAACCAGCATATGCTCCCAACTTTCAAATAATAAGAGCTTGAACATACTCAATAATTCATCCCATAAATCATCATATGTAACACAGACCTTTCTGCACCATTGAAATAATTGATCTGTTAATTCTAATATTTGATGAATGTAAAAAGCCAGCATAATCAAAATGTAAAAATTAAAGCTTTCTCCTTTCAGGTGACCCCAATTATGAGTTAGTTCATACCCAAAGTTTTTAAGAGTATTAAAGCACTGGTTTTCTATACGCCATCTAGCTCTTGCGGCTTTAGTTATCTGTGCTATATTGCTCTTATCAACGTCCAAATTAGTTGCCCATACTCCAGCGATCGTTGATTTTTGCTTACCATCTTTGTCTTTGCTAATTGTAAAAGCTTTAACTACAGTAACCTTCGTGTTTGAGTCTTTGTTTAGCGGTATATCCTGATACCATCGATACGCAATAGATGTATTGCCCATAGTACTTTTATGACTATGATATTCGGATGTTTCTAAACACTCATATAGATGTTTATGATTACCCTGTTTTATTCTAAATATATAATGTTCATCACTGTGAATAACTGATTCTATAAATGGTTTTGTACCATAGATACTATCTGCTAACCATATAAAGTTCATTCTTGGGTGCTGTGACCTAAGCTTTGGTAACAAACGTTTAGCTGCATTTATTTCACAGTCTTGCTTCTCCTCTCCATCAGTATTTTTGATAGGTTCCGGCATTAATGGAAATATCTGTTTTTGATCTGGATGGCATATTATTGCTTGTAATGCCTGATGGCTATATTCTACTTTACCATTACGTTTTTTCTTTTGTAAACACTCTTCACATTTTATAGTTTCAGATGAATGATATTGTGTAGCATCTAATGCTACAAGATACTTATCCTCAAACCTAAATTTAGATAAGTGTTTACCTCGTTGTAAACGGTTTAAGTAGTTATTAAATATTGGTTGAAACTGATTATACTGAATATTTGATATGATAGTCCTCAGTTGATTATCACTAGGTATTTCTGTGACTCCAAACTGTGTTTGAAGATTATTCTTATATTGTCGCTTCTGCATTAATCTTTGATATTTAAATAAGCTAGATGATTTGTAAAACATACAGGCAAGGGTAGATAACGCAGCATCACTAATTTGATAATTTACACTAGCAGCTCGCCTATTATCTGGTAAATCACTAATGTTAGACTTAAATCCATCTATAAGTGGCTGCAAACTTAGATGTTTTTTGGTTTTGACCATGACATAGAAAA